>NZ_NKUG01000053.1 GCF_014845095.1 Methylobacterium bullatum
ACCGATGTTCAAACCCCTGTATTTGTCGGCAGCGTCAGATGTTGATAAGAGAACGGACGCGGACCGCGTCGATCTCGGCATCGGCACGTTCAGCCACGGCCAGACGCACCACAAGCAGCGGCTGCTCTACCGCGACCGCTACGTCTGCCTGTTCAATGCCGAGCTCGTCGGGCTCGAGCCTCCGATCTCCCTGGACGATTACCTGCGCTTTCCCCACGTGCTCACCAGCCTGAAGGAAACGGCGCACGGGGTGGTGGACGACGCCCTCGCCCTCCTCGGCCTGCGCCGCGACCTCGCGGTGACGACGCCGCGCTTCCTCGCCGTGCCCTTCCTGGTGCGCAGCGCGCCCGTCCTCACCACCATGCAGGAGCGCCTCGCCACCCTGTTTGCCGGAACCCTCGGCCTCGCCGTCAGCCCCGCGCCGGTGGCCCTCGACGAGGTGGCGATCTCGATGCTGTGGCACGCCTCCTACGACAACGACCCGGCCCATCGCTGGCTGCGCCAGACGTTGCTCGCCCTTGCCGACGACGCGGCGCAGGTCGGTTGAGGCGTTTCGATTCGCGTCGCCCGGCACCACGTCCGGTCCGGATCTCCTGCCGCCGGCGACCCAAAACTTGCCAATGCGCGCAGGCGCGTGCTTTGGGAGGGCCGGCATCGGCTGCTCCGCAGGAGCAGGGCTCCGGGAAAGAGGCCGCATGGGTTTGGTAGCAGGAGGGGTCGCCGACGTCGTCGGAGGCTTCGGCGCGTGGCGCATGTGGTGGATGCTGGCCAAGAACGACGTGATTCGTCGGTATCGCCGCTCGCGCGTCGGCCAGCTGTGGCTGACCCTCAGCATGGCCGTGATGATCTTCGGCATGGGCGGGATCTACGCCTCGCTCTTCGGCACCTCCATGGCCGATTACCTGCCCCATCTCGGCACGGGCCTCGTGCTCTGGGGATTGATGTCGCAGACCATCAACGAAAGCTGCTCGAGCTTTACCGATAACGACAGCATCATCCGGCAGGTCGCGCTGCCGCGTTTCACCTACCTGCTGCGGACGATCGCCCGGAACCTTTTCATCTTCGCCCATAACCTGATCATTCTGCCGGTCCTGTTCCTCGTCACCGGCACGGTGATCGACTGGCACATCCTGCTGTTCGTCCCCGGCCTGCTGCTCGTGCTCGCCAATCTGGCCTGGATCGGCTACCTCCTGGCCATCCTGTCGGCGCGGTTCCGCGACATTCCGCAGATCGTCGCGAGCATCGTCCAGGTCGCGTTCTTCGTCTCGCCGGTCGTCTTCAAGCCCTCGCAATTGCGGGGCGACCATCCCGTTCTCATCCTGAACCCCTTCGCCAGCATGCTGGACGTGATGCGCGAGCCTCTGGTCGGCCATCTGCCGAGCGCGACGTCCTATCTCATCCTGCTCGGCCTGCTGGTCGTCGGGTGGCTCGTCGCCCTGGCCTTCTCGGGGAAATATTCGCACCGCGTCGTGTACTGGCTCTGAGGGCAGGATGGCTCATATCGTCCTCGACAAGGCGAGCGTCGCACTCGCCGTCTACAATTCCCGCGGCCGTGCCCTGAAAAGCGAGATCCTGCGGCGCACGGTGGGGGGCGGCCTGCAGAACGACCGCGACAGCAGCGTCCAGGTGATCAGGGCGCTGAACGCGGTCAGCTTCGAAGCACGCGATGGCGACCGGATCGGCCTCGTCGGCGGCAACGGCGCCGGCAAGACGACGCTCCTGCGGGTGCTCAGCCGCGTCTATCCGCCGACCTCGGGCACCGCCACCATCGAGGGGCGCATCTCATCCCTGATCGATCTGTCCATGGGCATGGATACGGATGCCTCGGGCTACGACAATATCGAGATGCGCAGCATCATGCTCGGGCTCAACCATAAGCAGGCCCAGGCGATCGTCCCCGACGTGGAGGAGTTCAGCCAGCTCGGCGAGTTCCTGTCCCTTCCGATCCGCACCTATTCGAGCGGCATGATGCTGCGGCTCGCCTTCGCCGTCAGCACCGCGGTCCATCCCGACATCCTGATCCTCGACGAAGTGATCGGCGTCGGCGACGCCGCCTTCGCGGAACGCGCCGAGAAGCGGCTGCACGGCATGATCCAGAAAGCCAGCATCATGTTCCTCGCCTCCCACGACAACGCCTCGATCCAACGCTTCTGTAACCGGACGCTCTGGATGAAGGGCGGCACGTTGATGATGGACGGAGCACCGGAGGAGGTGTTGGCGGCTTATGCGGCGGATGGGCGAGTATAAAAATCTCAAACTCGTTCCAGGGAAAATTCAGCCGAGACCACGTGATGAACGTAAAGCTTCATTAGGTTGGTCTCAGCTGATGGTGTTCTTAAAGCAAAACTTTAAATACGTTTCATTGCCACTTCTTCAGCAATCATCGAAGCAAGAGTGTTGCGATCAAGGTTAGGTCCCGGACCATCGATTGTTAGGGCAATAAAGAATTCATGTTCACCTTGATGTTGGAATGAAGATTCTCGGACTCTAATCTTGCCGAGATTATACAAATCTTCGATGAGGAGGCGAAAGCTAGACGGAACAAAACGCCAGCAATGTACGTCTACGTAATCGCTAGACTGCCGTGCGAGTTCCGCCTGAGTCACCGCAGCATCAAGATGACCGGCAAACTTGAGTTTTCCTACCGTTTGCGGCGACCATCCGATCGCATCTTCGCGAAGAACATCGTAAGCGATGCTGGCCATGATGGCCGTCGGTGTAGGCCGGGTTCGCTTTTCGTCATAAGCCTGAAGAACTTCGCTGGCAAAAGTAAGTGGCTGAATTAGATCAAAGCAGAACCGTTTATCGGGAACTGCAAGGACGAGTAGACCCTTCTTCTTCAGAAAAATTGTGCAATCATTGAGAAATGAGATCAAATCTGGTGTGTGTTCGATAACATGACTGGCCAATATAAAATCATAAGAACGATCCGAGGGAATTGATTTGGAGAGTGATTGTCCATTGGTTACATGGTCAACGTACTCTATACGATCAATGTCGACATTCAAAGTTTCTGCATATTTTTTGCGAAGGCCAGCCTGATTAATGTAATCAACTGTTTCGACGTTGAAACCCTCTGATTTTGGTAGAAGGGGATTGTAGCTGGGGCCGATTTCCAAGCCGAAGCCGTCTAGTTTCAGCATCGATAGTATGCTATCACGCCTCGGCACTTTCCGTTGAGTAACGATGCTCGTTTGCATTGGCTCATTCGACAGACTATTGAAACTAACTAGCTCTCCAAATGCAGCGCGTTCAATCGCAGGCCATTGTGCCGACGATCCGTATCGGTTCTGCACGGACTTGGCCGCTTCCAAGACCACATGTGCATAGCGGCCATCTTCAATCATGGCGATGGCAAGACGTATCTTGTCCGCCCACTCAAGCTCGTTTGCTAAAAGACCTGTATAGCCATCGTTGATCGCGTTGCGAAAAGTAAATGTCGGCGATGCGACAGTAAGAGTTGCGACAGCCGCTGCCTCAAAGAATTTCAGCTCTGACTTACTGTTCGTAAAAATATTATCTTGCAGCGGGGCCAAGTTAATTTCCGTCGATCCAATTAGTCTTTGTAGATTGAGAAAATCGGTAAAAGGATATATTTCGATTCTGTCTTTGAGGGAAGATAGATCGGGATGCAGATCAAGCATTCCGACTATGCGTAAAGTAATCAATGGGTTTTCTCGGAGTAGCTTGGCTAAAGTAGATGCAATAATGGCAAAATCACGAGCATGTGTAGGAGATCCGCTAAAATATCCAATGTGAATACGATCGGTTCTTGCCCAATTGGTTTTCTGTTTGACATCGACAATGCTTTGACTAAGAGCGAGTTGCTCTTCGTTTAAGTAATTGGGAACTATGACGGCGGGTAGGCCCGTGTCCGTGGCAATCTGAGAGGCCAGGAACAGATTCGTGGTAATGACGCCATCACACAGACGGAGGGCCGTGCCCATTCGGCCGATATAGGAATACCAATAATCCCATTGTCCGCTAGGACCGGTATCTTGGTTGAGAGAATTCATCAGCAAGGGGACATGCCGCGTATCGTAAACAAGATCGTCGAGATCGAACAGAACGCGCGCTCCCCTCCGACGCGCCCGACGGATCAATCCTTCCACATCATTGTCGAAGCGAACGCGACCCAGGACAAGAACATCGGCTACGTCAACGACGCCCTCAAGGCGCTCACCATCGGCCTGACAAAACCAGCCTGCACTCGTGTCTGTAGAGACAGCATTGACTGTTTGTACGGTGTTATAAATGCGGTAACGGAAAGTACTATTATCCGGCGTCGTATAATAATAAGCGATTCGACGTGGGCGAGATACTAATGCACGAAATCTCATATCAAAATCGAGATCCCACGGATCTCTATAGGCAATTTGCTTTGGAAGACCTGTAAACATTGTTTTAAACCTCTTCAAGCCAATCAAGGGTTGACGCCAAAGACTGCTCCCAGGAACGTTTCAAGCCTTGCCGCTCATAATTTGCCGATCGATCTGGGCCATTCTGCACCAATGATACCCCTGAGCGAAGCGCTTCGAGCAGCGCGTCGACTGTAGGTTCGGCACAAATTAAGTTATCGGAATATGTAGCAAGCGACTGTTTCAAACCATAACTGTTGGTCACAGCTACAGCGCCGCAGGCTGCCAAGTCGAGCGGAGGATAACTTGGATGAGGCGTCAACATCAACGAAAGTCCGAGATCCATACTGCGTAGCATTGTAACGTATTTATCCCAAGGAAGGCTTTCAATGATGGTAATTGGCATGCCGCCAGGAAATGCCATGACTGGTAGATCTCGACCAACAAAATGGATGTTCCACTCGTCAGGCTTTAATATTCCTTGCTCAACCGCCGCATTGAGGGTTTCAAGCCCAAGGAGGTACAAGTTTCGTGCATTATTCGGTCGCGCGTAGAAAAAGAAGTTTCTTTTTTGTCTCTGAACACGATCGGGAAAATAGGCACTATCGGGGAAGGCAGGCTCAAACCAGGTGGCATGCTCTCGAAGTCCGGTGATTCCTGTGTCGATGAGATGGTCGTAAAGTAGTTTTGTGTTAACTACTCTCCGAAGCCCTGGCGTTCTCATTGTATTATAAGCACGTAGTTGCTCGTCTCCATGCGGATAAAACATCCGCTCATCTTCCTGGAGAATGTAAACCACGCGCTCGTGGGGGACCGCAGAGAGAACATTTGCCGTTGACCACCAAGAAGTGGTAAGGAAGACATCATCTTTACTCAAGTCGATCGGACGACCGGTCTTTGAAATATTAGTATAACAAAATTCAATGTGTTCTGGTGGTAGTACACCAAGGGAAACTAAAAGATTTGCCACGTTGTCGCGCAGCGGTTCTGCGCGTAATGTGGAAATACGCAATGTTGCCCCACGGCGCTTTGCCCAAAGTGCAGCAAGAATTGTAGCAGTGCCGACGCCACCGAAGAAACTATCAGCAGCAATACTATCGGTTACCATGGTGATGCGTGGACGGACAGCACGAGCGATTGAAAAAACAGGTAGTGGGCGAAGGTCCGAAAGGCTCCTATTTACGACATCCGCTGTCGTTAATGACGACTTTGCAACGGAACGTGAACTGTGATCTGGTCCGCTGATGCTCGCTGCGTACGATTTGCCTAATCCCGGCGCAGAAATTGAATTTGCAAGAGCAATCTTTCGCTCGCGTAGATATTGTATCCGCGCTGGAGTACGATGTGGTGTGATGGCCCACCAGCATAAGCGCGCCGCTCGACGTCCAAAACGACGGATCGGAGGAGGGACTTGGGAAGCGAGGGAACGCACAGATGACGTCGCACGCCAAGTTGCACTACCTTCTATAGCCGTCAGTTGCTGGTTAACAATATGCAAGCGCTCGATTGCTTGAGCGTGAGCGTGTTGCGCCATTGCAAGTTGCGCAGCCATAGCATCAAGATCGCTCTGAAGTAAGCTTGATTTATTATGATAGTCGTTATGTTGATGTGACGAATGCTGTTCTACAGACAGCAGTTTTCTTTCTGCTGCTCCAAGAGTACGCTTAGATTCTGCCAGCATATGTAGAAGGCGAAGTTTTTCTATGTAGACGCTGATAGCTGCATCGCTCGGTCGCTGTCCCCGTCGTAAAAGCATGGTGTGTGGCAATATAAATGACGCGTCGTATATAAGATCAGGCCAAAGACCGTGTTGCCCGAATTGCTTGATCCAGTCGATTGGAGGGCGAACGTTGATGTGGGTTTTTTCCTGAAAGTCGTAAGGCGAAGATGAGAATATTACTGTATCGGACGCCTGTGATATATGTTCGATCGCCCTGGAGGCTTCGGCGGATGGCATGTGTTCCAAGACTTCAATGCAAGTGACTAGATCGTATCGTCCTGCAATCGGATCAGCCAAAGATGCTACAAAGCAATGCTCGCGCATGTCTGCGCGCACGTTCGCGATAGCAAATTCGGATATATCTGCGCCTGTGGCTTCAATACCACGATCCCAGAATGCTTCCACAATCATCCCGAGCGCACAGCCGGCGTCAAAGACTGTTTTTGGAGCAATCGATCTGATGATATGTTCGACAACTGTCGAATAAAAATTTAACCAAGTTCGGGACCGCTCGTAGACGTCCGGACCACAGCTGGTCGCGTAGTAATTTTTATCAAATAATTGATTTGCATCGTAAGTAAGATGCTTGTTTTCTTTAGCGGTCATGAATTATTCCTTTCCAAAAAGTGAATTTTCATCTTTACATTTTATAGATCGACTTGGCTCTTGTGCAACCGATAATTTTAAGCGGAATAGCCCATGCTGACGGCGAATGCGAGCAGTTGGGGTGCGTGTCAAGGATGTTAGGCTCCGCCTGTCGGATATTGACATTCTGCACCGAACCCAGATCGTAGCGATGAACTCTGCCATAGCATTGCGATGGAAGAAATCTCAAGATGCTTCACGTTTGGAGCAAGCAAGTTGCGGCTCTGTATTTCTTGTAAAATGCAATGGCATGATAAATCCATGAATTTTTATTTCAATGTTAATCATTCATTCCTCGGCGACGAGACTCGCTCAGTAATTCATGGCTCTGTTTATTTTTACAGAAGTGGTCGGTCTGGTGAGTAGAAGTTATCAATGCTGCGAATCAGCCAACGAGATATTTTATAAAATCGTAAATACATCAGATTGGCATGGCCGGCGAAGCGACGCCCGCCTGCGGCAAGAGAGTAATCGCGTTTTACAAATAATTGTAAATCCATGCGGCGAGCCGGTATATTGTGGAGAGTTGAAATGGTGTGCGCCCGACCCTTCGAAGTGCGGGCAAGATGGCCTTCGATCATGGGTACTAGCTCGGGCCGCTTGGCCGTGACAACATCTATCCACGTGGAGATCGAAGCGATCCGGCACGGATTTACGCGGAGAAGTTCGATCTTGAGGAAAGGTATCTCCTCGATCTCGATAAGCTCACGCCATAGAAAATGGCTGGTGTTCGACGGTATTTTCAGGCTTTGCCCGTTCCGGAATTTGCCATCGAACAATGCCTTTATGCTGTAGCCGTGTGAAATCAAATTCTGCGACAGGCCGATTTCGCCGTCCCGAATAATCTCGGCCTTCGACATCTGATGGAATGGCTGTTTGAATACGCCTCGGAAGGCGGCGCTGGCATGTACGTGTGGCTCGAAGATGATGAGCCAGCTTTGCAGGTGGCGCTTGATTTCTTTGCTCTCGATCATCCCGTAGACGTCCGACGGCACGCTGGTCAGGCGTGTAAGAGCCCGGTTCAGATCGCCGATCGGGCCGTAAACGCTGTCGTTTGCAATCATGAGCTGTCCGGAGACGAGGCTCGCGTACCGCTCGATGCCAAGAGCCCAGGATGCGAAATCGTGGCCTATGTTCTCACGCAGAATGACATCGTGAGCGACAGATCGGAGTCGTAACACATCGTTTGCGGACAGATGCGAGGTGGAGATGACGACAATGTCGAAGCCCGCAGCCCGGATTGCCTCTAAGTAATAGATTACATAATCGGCAAGTACATTGTCTTGGTCGAAATGCGCGAACAGGCATAAATTGTTGAACATATGAAGATCCGAGGCGACGATGGCGTCAGAGAAAGGTTGCTGACTGACGACGTGAATCGATGTCACGCAACGTCATGATGTTGGTCGTCGCGAGTGAGTTCAGTGTCGTGTGATGGGATCGTCACAGCACCGACTCCCCGAACACGGCCTCCGGCAAGTTGAATCTGGCACGGGCACCGTCGATCAGGCCATGCCAGAGAGCGGTCCGTGTCTCGCGCGAGAAGCGGTTATGGACGAGATACGCCGCGATGCGCAGGGGGAGGGCAAGCAGCGTCTTGGCTTTGTGACCGACGGGTACGTGGCGCATGCGGAGCATCGCCAGCTGGTTGCGCAGGAAGGTGTAGAGCCGTCGCGGCGGCTGGTCGGTGAGCAGCAGACCGAAGGGGAGCCGGATCAGGCCGCGCCCGAGTTCGTGCGCCATCAGGACATCGTCCGCCATCCAGATCGAGTAGCCCCGGTAATTGGCGCGCATGCACCACTCGATGTCGATGGCATCTATGAAGAAATCCGCGCGGAAGGGGCCGATCGCCCGCGCCGCCTCGCAATCCACGAGGGAGCCTGAGGAGATGACGAACTGCACGCGCGTGACATGCGCCTCGTCCCTGTCGCTCGCCTCCCCCGGAGGCGCCCTCAAGGGCTTGCCGGACCAATCCGTCGGTCGCGGGCCGACGATGGCGGGGCGCTCGCCTGCCGCGCACAGGCGCCCGTGGATCGTGGCGAGCCGTGGGATTGTGCCCGCGGAAGGCAGGCTGTCCTGATCGAGGAGAAACAGGAAGGCACCGCCCTGACGGTGGGTATGGTCCAAGAGCGCGTTATAGGCGACCCCGAGGCCGAGATTGCCGCCGGGTCGTATCACGGAGAGGTCGGTGCCCTGCGCCGCCGCGCGCAGGCGGTCCTCCTCCTGCGAGGAGACGGCGGAATTGGCGTAGATCACGATCTCCCGCACGTCGGGCGCCAGCGCGCCGACGAGGCGAAGGAGGTTCGCCTCGTCGGGATGATAGATGACGATCCCGGCGATCGTCTGCGGTTGCGCGGACAAGGCGGCTTCCTGTTGCGGCATATGTCGGCGGGACTGCCATTCTGATGAGGCCTACGCAAGCCGCAGAGGTCGTGTGGCGGAAACCATCCTCTTGCGGCGGACGAGGGAACTCGCGGCGCCCGAGCCCGTTCTGCTCTGGCTAAGAGACTCCACCTTCACCCGCCCGGCTCACGCCGCGGCGGGTTTTTCGTCGCAGGGCGAGGGTGGCATCGATCCTCCTCCCCGCTGTCGCGTTTCCCCGGTTCCAGAAACGGTTGGGATGGGAAACGAGCCATGAGCGACGGCGCCACCGCGAGCGACAGCCCCTTCATCAAGGGTCGGAACGCCCGCCTCTACGGCAAGACACGCGACAGCTGTCCCTATTCCGAAGGCAGCGACGATCACGCCGCCTGGATACAGGCCTTCGATGAGGCCGCCGGCGACGACAGCGCGACGGACACCGGAACCGTCGATCCGCAAAAGGCCACCTGACCGCATGCCGTCCGGCCGGGAACATCCGGCCGGCGGTTCCTCTTCACCATCGCCGTGCCCTGATCCGCGCGGGAAGAGGTCTCGAAGACCTGGTGTCCGTCATGCGATAGTCGATCCGGCCTGAACTTTTCCAAGCGCCGGAGCCATCCATGAACGGACGAAGCCCCAGGGGCGGGCACGGCACCCGAGCCCTGTCCCAGCACATCCTGCCCGCGGCGGGAACGATGATCGGGGTCTGCACGACGCTCGTCGGGTTGGTGAAGATCGCCGAGGCTCAGATCGGCCCGAGCCACGTGGACGAGGCCATTTCCCTGACGGCGATCCTGTTCCTCGTCGGTGCGGCGGCCTCGTATCTCTCCATGCGCCTCGACGACGACCGTCCCCTCGCCCTTCGGCTGGAGCGTGTCGCCGACATCTGCTTCGTCATCGGCCTCCTCGGCCTGTCCACGATCACAATTCTCTTCGCTTACGAAGCGATCTGAACCGACGCGGGCCGTTCCCCGTTGGCAGTACCCTCCGAATCATCGACGGATGCCTGTGTATCGGGAATCAAGGGGGGCACTACTACTCTTGCGGGACGAGACCCGTCGCGCGACAACCTTTCGCCGACTGAGAATGCGGCGTATGGGGGACGTCATGGTGGGTCGGATTGTCAGGGCTGCGGCGATGGCCGCGGTGGGTGTCGGTGTGCTCGGATTGGGAGCGTGCGGCAGCATCACGCGCGGAACCTCCGAGAAGATGGCGTTCCAGACCGAGCCCCCTGGCGCCATGATGACCAGCACCAAAGGTTATGCCTGCCCGGCCACGCCCTGCTCGCTCGATGTCGACCGTTCCGACGAGTTCGACGTCACCTTCGCCAAGCCCGGCTTCCGGCCCGAGACCATTCCCGTGCGCACCAAAGTCGTGGGAACCGGGGCCGCCGGTATGGCGGGCAACGTCATTGCCGGCGGCATCATCGGCATTGGCGTCGATGCCGCCACGGGCGCGGCTTTCGACCATTTCCCCAACCCGGTCGTGGCCACCCTGGTGCCGGACAGCCTGCCCAGTGCCCAGCGCGAGCGCAGGCGCCGTGGCAAGCCCGGCGTGTGAGGGCGCAGCACCGTCCGCCTACGACGTGACCAGGGAGCGGAGGGCCTCGGCGAGGTCGGACAGGCTGAGCTGGCCCTTCTGCAGCACCCGGTCCGCCTGACCGGCCAGACGCCGGCGGTCGTCGGCGGTGACGTCCTTGGCGGTGAGCACCACCACGGGGATGTCGCGCCATTCGGGTTTTGCCCGCAGGACGCGGAGGAAGCCGAACCCGTCCATCTCCGGCATCATCAGGTCGAGGAGGATGAGGCAGGGCTTCTTCACCGCCACCGCCTCCAGCCCGGCCCGGCCGTGCTCGGCGGAGGTCACGCGCCAGCCCTCGCGGGTGAGCATCGCCGTCATCCGCTCGCGCACGTCGGCATCGTCGTCCACCACGAGGACCGGGCCGTCGGAGCCCGTGGCCCGGAATCGCTCCATCGCTTCCTTCAGGTGTCCCCATTCGATGGGCTTGTGCAGGTAGTCGGTGGCGCCCAGCGAGAAGGCGAGGCTCTGCTCGTCGAGCACCGTGACCATGATCACCGGCGTCGCCCCGAGTTCGGGATCGGCGCGCAGCGCCCGTAGAACCGACCATCCGTCCATGCGCGGCATGGTCACGTCGAGGAGGATCACCCGCGGGCGCAGGGCGCGGGCGCGCTCCAGGCCCTCGCGCCCGTCCGCCGCGCTGGCCACGCGAAAGCCGTCCTTCTCGAGGTAGCGGGTGAGGAGATCGCGGGTCGCGGGATCGTCGTCGATGATGAGGACCTGATCACCCTTGGCGGCGCCGGAGGGCGCCGTCGCGGGTCCGTCATGGGCGATCGCGGAGGCGGGCTGCACCTCGACGTAGCGGGCGGGAATCCGGATCGTGAAGGTGGTGCCCTCCCCTTCGCGGCTCGCCACGTCGATCTGCCCGCCGAGCATGGTGGAGAAGGCGCGGGTGATGGCGAGGCCGAGGCCGGTGCCGCCGAAGCGGCGCGTGGTCGAGGCATCGGCCTGGGTGAAGCGCTCGAACAGCTTGGCCTGCTGCTCCGGGCTCATCCCGATGCCGGTATCGGCCACGTGGAAGACCAGCCAGGCGTCCTCGCCATCACCCTCGCGCACGGCCGAGAGGGTGATCCGCCCGTTCTCGGTGAACTTCGCCGCGTTGCTCAGGAGGTTGATGAGGCACTGGCGCAGCTTGGTCTGGTCGGTATGGGCGAGCCCGAGATCCTCGGCGAGGTCGAGGTCGAGGGCGTTGCCCTTCTTCCCGATGAGGGCGTCCACGGTGGAGGCGACCTCGCGCACCATCTCGGCGACGGGGAAGTCCTCGGCGTAGATCTCCATGCGCTCGGCCTCGATCTTCGACAGGTCGAGGACGTCGTTGATGAGGCCGAGGAGATGGCGGGCATTCGCCTCGATCTTGCGCATGTCGGCGAGCAGGCTCTCCTGGCCGAGATCCTCCATCTCCTCCTGCAGCATCTCGGAATAGCCGATCACCGCCGAGAGCGGCGTGCGCAACTCGTGGCTCATATTGGCCAGGAACTGACTTTTCGCGCGGTTGGCCTCCTCCGCCGATTCCTTGGCGGCTTCCAGGGCCTGCTCGGCCTCCTTGCGCGCGGTGATGTCGGTATGGGCGCCGACCCATTCGCGGACCGTCCCCGCCTCGTCGAGGATTGGGACGCCGCGCACGGCCATGTGGCGCCACACCCCGTCATGCCGGCGCAGGCGGTGCTCGATCTCGTAGAGCGTGACGTTCGAGACCGCGTGGTCCCATGCGAGTTGCGTCTTGTCGCGGTCGTCGGGGTGGATCGCCCCGAGGAAGCCGTGGCCGGCGGCCTCCGTCGGGCTCTGGCCGGTGAAGCGGGTCCATTCGGACGGGGCGACGGCGAAGCCGCCGTCCGGCGGGGTCGCCCAGACGATGGAGGAGGTGGCCTCGGTCAGGGAGCGGAACCGCTGCTCGCTCTGGCGCGTGCGCTCCTCGGTGAGCTTGCGGAGGGTCTCGTCGGTGACGACGAAACCGACGCCGTCCACCGTCCCGTCGGAGAGGCCCGCCGCGCCCGGCAGCGGATAGACGCTGATCTGGAGATGGCGGACGCCGCCCGGCGCGCTCGGGGTCGGCACGGCGACGTCGATATCGGGCGTGATCAGGCCGTTGTCGCGCGCCGCCTCGAATTTCGGACGGAGCAGGTCTTCGAGCTCGGGAATCGCTGCCCAGATCGGGCCGCCGAGGGACGCCTGGAATCCGCGCGCGTTCATGGTCTCCAGGGCGCGGTTCATGTGGCGGATCGACAGGGTCTGGTCGAGGAAGCCGAGGCCCACGGGAGCGTTGGCCAGAACCCCATCGAGGAGCGCCGTCATGCGCAGGCTGTCGCGCCGGCGCAGCAGGGCGATGCGGCCCAGCAGCCCCATCGCGGCGAGCCCCGAGGCCGCGCAGACGAGGGACAGGATCAGCCCGCGCCAGAATTCCGTCGTCTCGGAGCGGGCGAGGCTGTCGCGGGCATGGTCCTGGCCGATCCGCGTGGCTTCGCGGATGCCGTCCATCATCCGCTTGCCTTCTCCGGTCTGGACAAGGGTCACGGCCGCGTCGAAGCCGCCGGCATCCCGCGCCTCCACCACCCGGCGGGCGAAATCGCGCTCACCGGTGATGAGGGTCCGCAACTCCCGGCGCCGGGCGGTTCCGGGATCGGCGGATTCCGATTCCAGCCGGTCGAGCTCACCGATCTGTCCGTCGAGGGTGTCGACCGCGCGCTTGTAGGGGGTCAGGTAGTTCGGCAACCCGGTCAGGGTGTAGCCGCGCATGCCCGTCTCGAGGTCCTTCATGGTCGAGAGCAGGCGCTCGTTCAGCGTGATGATGTCGTGCTGGCGGGAGGCTTCCGTGCGGCTGCGCTCGGCGAACACGTAATTGGCGAGGCCGGCGACCACGGCGACCGCGAACAGGCCGAAGGCCACGGGGGAGCCCGGAATCCCCTGCAGGGCGGTGGGGACGGTCTTGGGGCCGCGCCAGCGCCAGAGGCGGCGAGATGAGGTCGGGGTGTCCATCGGTGCGGCTCGCGGTGATGTCGATGACGGATCGGTGGTGTGCGGGGACGGCGCTTCCGGCGGGTGCCTATCGTCGCAGCCGGTTGCCCAGGACGAAGCCGAACAGGCCCATCAGGATGATGCCGGCGGCGCCCTCGATCCCGACGAGGAGGTTGGTGAATCGCCCGACCGGCTTGACGCCGATCTCGGGAGGGTTCGCCGTCATCATGTTGAGGGCGCTGTAACTGAGGAGGTCGAGGGGGTTGTACGTCGCGCTTCCATTGCCGCCCTCGGGGATCAGCCCGCCGGCGATGCCGAACAGGGCGCCGAACACGAAGATCAGGATCACGAAGGCGCGGGCGATGCGCGACAGGCTCTCCCCGTAATCGCACAGCCATTCCACGAACCGGTCGGCGACCCAGCGATAGCCCGATTGCAGGACGGGCTTCCAGGTTTTGGGTGCCCTGGTCCGCCGGGACCAGGCCGCCCGCGCCTCGGCGCCGGCATGGAGCCGGCCCATGCGACGGCCGCGCTTGTAGGCCCAGCTCGCCTCGTCATGGCTGCCGATGCTCTTCATGTTGTGCTCGATGGCGAGGTAGCTCGCCTGCGCGGCCTCGTACTCGCCCGCGATCTCCTCGCCCACCGCGCCGCCGAGCTGGTCCACCCGGAAGCGGACACCGGTGAGGAGCGCGCCGGAGAATCGCGCATGGCGCAGACGGCACGACATCAGGTTGAGGCGCACGAGGTTGGTGTCGGACAGGTCGGCGCCCGACAGGTCGGCCCCGTCGAGGGCGGCGCCGGAGAGGCTGGCGCCGCGCAGGCGCGAGCCGGCCAGACGCGCCTTCTTGAGGCTCGCCCCGTCGAAATTGGCGAAGGTCAGGTTCATGTCGGAGAGGTTCGCCTCGTCGAGGCGGCCGCCGTCGAACCGGCTGTAATCGGCATCCGCCCCGGTGAAGTCGGCCCCCCAGAGATCGGCGCGGGCGAAGGTCGCCCCGTCGAGAAGGGCGCGCTGCATCCGGGCAAAGCGCATCGTCGCGCCCGTGAAGTCGGCATCCTCCAGCATCGCGTCGGAGAAATGCGCCTCGCCGCCGACGATGCCGGTGAAGTTCGCGCCGCTGCAATCGGCCTCGCTCAAATTCGCCTCCTCCAGGAGGGCGCCTTCGAACCGGGCGGAGCGGGCCAGCGCTCCGACGAGGGAGGCGCCGGACAGGTTGGCGCCGGAGAGGTCGGCCTCGACGAGGTCGGCTCCGTCGAGATGCGCGCGGCACAGGCCGAGGCCGCGATGCTTGGCGTCCCACCAGGGGGGAGCGGCCTCGCCGGGAGGGATGCGCGCCAGCAGGGCCTCGCGCCCGGCCCGGAGGCCGGACAAGGCGAGGCGCTCGTCATCGGCGCGGAAGGGTTGCCCGTCCGCTTTCGCGATACGGGTCAGCAGCCCTTCGGTGGCGGCGTGGGCGGGGGGGGGATCGCGATCGGCCATGGCCTTCAGCCGCGTCCCGCCCGCCCCGGCGCGGCATAGCGCAGGGCCGCGTCGAGGGCGTCGTTGAGGGAGGTCACCAGCACGTCGGCGGAGGTGGTCCGGCGCAGGCGGTCGAGGGTCGAGGGGTCGCGCTCGCGCCAGAACCCGACGAGCACCTTCACGCCCGGCAGTTCCTTGCGGGCCTGGCGGACGGTGAGACGGATCTGCGAGAGGCTGACCGGTTCGAGATAGGAGAAGCAGATCATCGCGATCTCGTCGGCGCGCTCCGGCCGCTTGTCGGCGCGCAGGTCGGCGAGCGAGGTCATTTGGGCGGCCAGACCATGGCGGCCGAGGATCTGGCTCAGCATCAGGGTCGCCGCCTCGTCGAAGGGACCGCGGCTCGAGACGCAGAGGATCGGGGTGGCGCCGCGCCAGTTCGCGGCGAGATCGTCCCGCGCCAGGACGATGCCGGCGCTGCTGCGATCCGGTCCGGCAGCGGCGATGGCCGCCGCTGCCTCGGCATTTCCGGCGGAGCCCGACCGCTTCATCGGTGCGAGCTTGAGCCTGTCGACCACGGTGCGGATCGCCGCGCCGACTTGGCTCTGGCGTGACCGGTCGAGGGCGCCGCGGGCGAGGTCGTCCTGCGCGAGGCGAAGGCCCGCCAGCACGACCTCGTCGTAATAGGTCACCAGCGCCCGCGCCTTCAGCACCTGCCGGCCCTGCTCGATCGCCTCGGCCGGGTCTCCGGCGAGCATGCGCTGGTAGAAGATTTCGGGCGGCGCCAGGGCGGGCTGGTCGCCGAGGATGACGTCGAGGAACCAGAGCCGGTCCACGTGGCGGCCGAGGACGACGAGGCAGACCGTGATCGGCGTCGCGAGGACGAGGCCGATCGGTCCCCAGAGGAAGGTCCACACCGTGGCCGCCAGGATGACCGCCAGCGGCGAGAGGCCGGTGGAATGTCCGTAGAGCAGCGGTTCGACCACATGGCCGGCAATGGGCTCGACGATGAGGAACAGGAGCGCCGTGGCGATGACCATCGACCAGCCGGGATCCACCGCCGCCGCCAGGATCAGGGGGAGCAGGGCGCTGATCGCGCCGCCGATATAGGGCACGAAGCGCAGGATGGCGGCGAGCACGCCGAACAGGATCGGGCTCGGCACGCCGATGACCCAGAGGCCGGTGCCGATGACCGCGCCGAAGGCGATGTTGAGGGCGAGCTGGGCGAGGAAGAACCGGCTGAGCCGGCTCGTGGCGTCGTCGATGGCCGCCGTGGTGCGGCGCAGGTCGCCCGAGCCGGCGAGCCGGATGGCGCGGTTCCGCAGATCCTCCCGCTGCAGCAGGATGAAGATCGTGAAGAGGAGGATCAGGCCCGCCGTGGCGAGCGGGTGCAGGATCGGCCCGACGAAGGCGCCGAGCGTCGTGGCGAGGGCGGCCTGCGGGGTCGCGACCACCACGTGGAGGGGGTTGGCGCGGCTGCCCGACCGGCCCGGAAGGTCTTCGTCCTTCGAAGGCGCTGGTTGCAACTCCTCGCCGAGGTCCTGCACCATGTCGACGATGCGCGACAGGGTTCCGCTGCCCGAGGTCGCCTCCTTCACCGAGGCGATCTTCTCGCGGATGGTGATCTGGTAGCGCGGCAGGTCGGAGGCGAGCTGGCCCGCCTCGGTGGTGATGAGCAGCCCGACCCCGATGATCGCCGCGAAGGCCGCCACCACCACGAGGGGCGCCGCCGCGGCGCGCGGCACCATCGCCCGCCTCAGCACGCGCACGGCGGGCACCAGGACGAAGCTGAGGAGGATCGCCAGGACCACGGGCACGATGATGTCGCGGCCGAAATACAGCATCGACGCGATGGTGACGACCAGCAGGCACGAGGCCAGGATCGTGAACACCGGCATCGCCTGCCGCATCAGGCGCGCGGTGATGGGATCGTCACTCATGGAGGATGGGTCTTCTCGTCTCGACGCGTGTCAGTGGAAGCCCCGTCCCGTCGGGACGCGCGAAGTCCTGGATCGGACGGCGGTCAGGCCGGCGTTTCCGCGCCGCCCAAAGCCGCGCCGATCTGGGTGAGGAGCTTCGAGAAGTCGATGGGCTTGGGATGGTAATCGTCGCAGCCGGCCTGGATCGCCTTGTCGCGGTCGCCGAGCATGGCGTGGGCGGTGAGCGCGATGATCGGGATGTCCCGGGTGTCGCCGCTGGATTTCAGCGCGCGGGCCGCCGACCAGCCGTCGAGGATGGGCAGGTTCATATCGAGGAGGATCACGTCCGGCCGTCCGGCACGCGCCTGCTGCACGCCGGCCTCGCCGTCATGAGCCAGGATGACGTCGTAGCCGCGTCGCTTGAGACGGCGGGAGAGGAAGTCCCAGATCTCTTCGTGATCTTCCACCAGTAGGATCTTGGCCATCAAGGGAACTCCGGCATCATGTCGACCCGACTCGTCGGGGCTGCGTTTGCGTGAGCGGTCGTTCGGCAGGCCGGGAGCCCTCACGTCCGATCGCTCGTGTTCTGGTCATCACGTTCCGTGCCTGCCGGCCCGGTCGCCGCATCCTTGTCACGACGTCCTTGTCACGACGTCTTTGCCCGCCTCCGTCGAAGACCGGCGCCGGATAGGTCCGGGCATTCGGCGGATGGGTGCAAAGAGGCATCGTCCCCTCCCCGCCCGGCCCCGGATGGTCGCTCCGCACGACGGAGCGCCCTGGTGTCAGGCGTGGTGACGAAGTGCAACGCACCAATCGGGCTTCCGGTCCTTGAGCACGACAATTCTGTCGCCCGTCACGCAGGGGGATCGAAGGGGTAGGGCCTGGAGCGAGACCCGGAGGCGGCGCTAGAGCGCACTCGCGACGAGGATCGCGGCGACGACGGCGACGGCATCCTCGGTGAAGGCGGCGGGCCGGTCCGAACCGAAGGCGGCGGCCATCCGCGCCCTCGCCCGTGCGCCGCCCAGCGTACCGATGACGGCGCCCGCCGCGCCCGCCAGGGCTCCGGCGACGGGCTGTCCCAGGCCGATCCCGATCGCGCCTCCGCAGAGGGTGCCGCTCGCGATCCGCGCGGCGAATTGCACGGGCACGGTACGGCTCGGCGTGGCGGGAAGCGTGTCCGTGACGAACTCGGCGAGCGCGAGAAGGGGGAGGATGACGGCCGTCGAGCGGTAGCCGAGAAAGGCGAGCCAGCTCCCGTCGAGGGAGATCCAGCCGAGATGCGCCGCCCAGGCGATTGCCGCCGGTGCGGTAAACGTCCGCAGACCCGCCACCATCCCGATCAACCCTGCGAGAACGATCCCGGCCATGGAGTATGTCCCGCTGCGACGCCATCGTCGAAGCCGGAAGATCGACCGGGCAGGGGCCAAGTCAAGGTGGGCCTATGGAAACAGCGCCGAGCGAGCCTCCGGCGCGAAAAGCGCGGCCCGAACGAAAACGGGGCCCCGCAGGGCCCCGTGATCCGTCACTGGCCGTCGATCTGGCGTCCGAGCTGGGCGATCGCCTTCTGGTAGACGGTGGCCGCGTTCCATCCCTGGATCGCCGCGAAGTTCGGCTCGCCCGGCTGGTATCCGGCTCCGGCCTTCCAGCCGTGACCCTTCAGGAAGTTCGCGGTAGCGTTGAGGGCATTCGGAATGCTGTCGAGGCTTCCGCCGGTGCCGTAGGTCAACACGTTCTTGGGCAGGAACTGGGTATGGCCGACCTCGCCATGGGCGGCGCCGCGGGTCCCGGAGTTGAGGATGCCGCGATCGACGAGGGTGAGGGCCGCGTAGAGCTGGTCGGTGAAGAAGTCCGAGCGGCGGCAATCATAGGCGAGGGTCGCCACGGCGGAGAGCGTGTTGATGTTGCCGCGAACCGCGCCGAAGCCCGTCTCCATGCCCCAGATCGCCAGGAGCGGGCCGGCCGGCACGCCGTAGCGCTGCTCGATCGAGTCGAACAGGGCCGCGTTGGTCTGCTTCAGCTTGCGGCCACGGGCGACGATGGTGGGGCCGCCGCGCTTGGCCAGGAACTGGTCGAGGGTCAAACGGAAGCTCTTCTGGCCCCGGTCGGCCGAGATGGTGGCGCCGGAATAGGAGGTCTCCATCAGGGCGGCGAGGCTCGCGGCGCTGGCGCGTCCCTTCGCTTCCTGCGCGAACTGGGTCTTCCACGCCTCGAAACCGCTGGCCGTGTTGCCGCACTGGGCCGCCTGCGCCGTGCCGGCCATGCAGGCCAGGGCACCGAGGGCGGCGGCGATGGCCCCCTTGTAGCCGCGTCTGGTCATCCGAAACTCCTTCGTCGCGGCAGCTCTCGGGAGACTGCCAGCTTTGCCGACCGCCCTAAGCCGTTCCGCATGGGAAGGCTACAACCTTGCCGAGGTGTCGGTGCGGCCCGCACCAGTTCCCGGCAAGATGTGATCTTCCGGTTACCACCCTGACCTTCCGCGCGTGCGCGGCCCGCGCCCGATCCCGCATGGCTCCCCGTGAAAGCCCGCCGGCTTCGGGACGAATCCGCCCAGCTTCCTCGTGCCGCCGGAAACCCGATGCGCCCGATCCTTCGCGCCTCTCGGGGGTGGCCCGTTCGTCTCCGCGCCTCGCCCCCGCCTTTGGCTTGTCAGGCTATTGTGCAGTGGATCGCGGCCAGCGGAAATTTATTGTCTGATGAACTATTCTTTCAGATGAAAAATATCGCCTATAAAATTACCGTTAAACTGCATTTTTAGAAGAATTAAAAAGTTTATACTGGATATTGTCAGGCTATGACTTTGGTCATACTTGTGTTTCTGGAGTGTTTCAGGAGTAGGCGATGCCCGACCAGACCGGATGCCCACCTCATGCGGCGAGGCTCGACCGCAGAGCCGCCAATCGCCTGCCATGGTTGCTGGCGGGCGGGGCCGCCCTCGTCCTCGCGGACACGGCCTGGGCCCAGAACAGCCCGGCGGCGGTGCAGGCCGCCTCCCCGACCGCCGTGTCCCTCGATCAGATCACCGTCGACGGCGATGGCAGCGGCACCATCGGGTATCAGCCCCGGCGGACCAGTTTCGGGGCCGGGTCGGATACCTCGCTCCTCGACACGCCGGCCAACATCGCCGTGGTGCCCGCCACCGTCCTGCGCGACCAGCGCGTGCTGTCCCTCGACGAGGCCTTGCGCAACGTCAGCGGCACCGCCCAGGCCAACAGCCTCGGGGGCACGCAGGAAGGCGTGATCCGGCGCGGATTCGGGACCACGCGGGACAGCTCGATCCTGCGGGACGGCCGCCGCACGGTCCTGCAACAGAACTTCAACTACGCCATCGAGCAGGTGGAGGTACTGAAAGGCCCCGCCTCACTCCTCTACGGCATCTCGGAGCCGGGCGGCCTCATCAACCTCGTCTCGAAGCGTCCCGAATTCACTTCACACGGCGCCCTCAGCGTCACCGGGACGAGCTTCGGCGGCGGCCTCGTCCAGGCCGACGTGACCGGGCCGGTGGAAGGCACCAACCTCGCCTACCGGGTCGTCGGGGATTTTCAGGATTACCAATACTGGCGCAATTTCGGCGCGATCGAACGGCAGGTCGTGGCCCCGTCGCTCACTTGGAAGGGCGACGACACCAAGGTGACGGTGGCCTACGAGTTCGCGCATTATAATATCCCGTTCGACCGCGGCGCCATCTTCGATCCGCGCAACGGCCAGCCCCTGCGGGTCCCGCGCGACCGCCGCTTCGACGAACGCTTCAGCCGCGTGGACGCCACCAGCCATCTCGCCAGCCTCGACATCGAGCATCGCTTCAACGACGATTGGCGGCTGCATTTCGGCTACAGCTTCAGCCATCTCGGCTACGACGACAATCAGGTCCGCGCGGTCTCGTACAATGCCGAGACGGGCTTCCTGACCCGACGGGCCGATTCCACGCAGGGCGGCGACTTCAACGCCCATGTTCCACGCCTCGACCTGACCGGACGGGTCGACACCTTCGGCCTGAGGCACGACATCCTGGCGGGCGCGATGTACGAGCGGGTGGACTACTTCCGCAAGACCACCATTCGCGGAGCGAACCAGGGCGGTTTCAACGTCTTCGACCCGGTCTATGGTCGCCTCGGCCCGTCGAACCAGGTTTCGCTCACGGGCAGCGACGTCCGCGACCGGCTCAACAACACCAGCCTCTACCTCCAGGATTCGTTCCACCTCACCGACCAGCTCATCCTGGTGGCCGGTGTCAGCGCCCAGATCTACGATCAGCTCGCCTATGCCGGGCGGCCGTCCGTGGTCACCACCGACATCAACGGCGTGCAGCCGGTCCCGCGTGCCGGGATCGTCTACAAGCTGACGCCCGATCTCTCGCTCTATGGCAGCTTCAGCCGCTCGTTCCGGCCCAACGTCACCGATCTGGAGACCAACGGCTCCCTCGCCCCCGAGGAGGGGGAGGCCTACGAGGTCGGCGTAAAGGCGGATCTCGGCCCCGGCCTCACCGTGACGGGGGCGATGTTCGATGTCGAGAAGGCGAACGTGCTGGTCACCCAGGTGGTGGACGGAGCGCGGATCGCCACCACCGCCGGCAAGGCCCGTTCGCGCGGGTTCGAACTCGACGTCGCCGGCCAGATCCTGCCCGATTGGGCGGTGATCGGCAGCTACGGCTTCACCCAGGCCCTCGTGACCGAGGATCCCATCCTCGCGGGCAAGGAGCTCCAGAACACGCCGCGCGTGACGGCGTCCGCCTTCCTCACCCACCAGTTCGGCGCGGTGACGCGCGAGGGCGAGCTCGGCTCGCTGCGCCTCGGCCCCGGTTTCCTCGAGGCCGGCTTCGGCACCCGCTATATCGGCGAGCGGCCGGGCGATGCCGCCAACACCTTCACCATGCCCCACTACCTCGTCTGCGATGCCTTCCTGGCCTATCGCACGGCGGTGAACGGTCGGGCGACGACGATCCAGCTCAACCTCAAGAACCTGTTCGACGAGACCTATTATTCGTCGTCGGCGGCCAGCAACCTGCTGGTGGCCGTGGGCGAGCCGTTCCAGGCCCTGGTCACGGCGCGTGTGACGTGGTGAGGGCAATCCGCCGATAGGCCGATCTCACGATCGGCCCCAATGGCGGCGGGCCGGATGTGGCATCCGGCCCGCCGCCATCGTCAGAAGGACAGCCTCATCCCGGCGACTACGTTGCGCGGTGCCCCGGCGAAGACCGAGCCCGGGGTGGTGGCGAGCACGCCTGCGCCGTTCTGCAGGCCGGTCGTGGAACTGAGGGAGTTCGCGAGGTTCTGGGCCGAGGAGACGTAGGTCTCGTCGAAGACGTTGCGGACTTCCGCGTAGAGGCTGATGCGCTTGGCGTAGCCGCCGGGGAGGTCGGCCGCGTAATGCACGTTGGCATTGACGACGGTATAGCCCGGCGCCTTCAACTGGTTGGCGTTGTCGATGAAGAACCCGTCCTGGACGACCGCTTCCACATAAGCGCCGAGGCCGGCGAGCGGCCCCGTCGGCTGGTCGTAGCCGATGCGGGCGAGGAGCTGATGGGCGGGCACGCCCGGAATGGCGTTGCCTGCGCGGTCGAAGCGCTCGGTGAAGGCTCCGGCGCTCAGTTGCTCGGTGTATGTCGTATAAATCTGGTCGTCGAACGTGTAGGCGGCCACCGCCCGCCATCCGGGTGAGAAGGTCCAGTCCGCCGCGAACTCGATGCCGCGATGCTCCGAGGCCGGGGCGTTGAAGGTGTAGCTCAGGAGCCCGGCGCCGGGGGATTGCGAC
>NZ_NKUG01000054.1 GCF_014845095.1 Methylobacterium bullatum
TACCTCCAGCAGGCCACAAACAGCTGGGACGGCGTCTTCCTCGTCGCCGCAGGCGCCAACATCCTGGCCTCGCTGCTGGCCATCGGTGTGCTCAAGCCCTGGCGCAAGCGCGTGGTGGCCCAGGCACTTGCCGTCTCCGACGAGGCGAAGCCCGCCCCCCGCGTGGTCGCTGCCTGATCTCGGGCTGAGCCACCGACCATGACAGAGTGCGGGGGCCGGACGCCAAGTCCTGGCCCCCGCACCCGTTTCAGCACCCCGTGATCGCCTCCGCAGGAGATGTCCGATGCCGCCGACCTGGCACCCGATGCACACGGCTCCGCAGATCGTCGAGCGGATCTGGCTCAACCATCTGACACTCGGCCCGATCCTGGCCGAGGGCCGCCCCGGCCGCTGGTACGCCCCCAGCGCGGCCCGGCAGGTCTGGCGCTGGTACCGTCCGGTCGGACCGGACACTCTTGAACCCTTCGCCGGCTGGCTCCCCTACGCGGCGCTCGCGGCCGAGGAGAAGGACGCAGCTGCGCTGGACGACCCATCTCACGGTCTCTCAGATTCCCTTCCCGTTGCGGGGCAGCAGGGCCGTACCGCCTCCTTTGGGGGATAGACCGCACGGCTACCGGATCCAGAATGACGGAGGCCGCCCTCGTTCCGCCCATCAACAGCGCCGACTCCCCGCGCCGGTCATGCTAAGGCTGTCCCACAGATGAGTTGGGAGAGAGAGCTTGGCTGCCGACCCGCCGGTTCGCATTCTGCGCCCACGCGATCAACTCGACTATTACGACACGCGATCGGTCGTACTCTCCTCGGCGGTGACACCGATCCACGTCTGGAATGTCATCTCCTCAGAACCGCGACCGTTCATGGCATTCGCCTTTCGCGTGAGGGATGCGATCGCGGCGCGCTTCGGCGTGAAGGCCATCGGCGGCTTTTCAGGAGAACGACGGCTGCATGTCCGCGAGGGCGATAAGCTGGATTTCTTCCTCGTGGAACACAGCGCCCCGGATATGCTGGTCCTCACCGCGCGGGACCGGCACCTGGACGTCATGATCTGTCTCGCGACGTCCGGTCATCGTCTCACGATCACGTCGTCGGTCGTCGTCCACAATGCCTTCGGTCGGGCTTACATGGTGCCGGTCGCGCTGATCCATCGCTTGATCCTCGCTGCCGACCTGCGGCGCTTGAGGACGTCGTTGTGGCAGGAAGCCTCTGGTTCCGGCCCGTAGATTCTTCACTTGGACGGGGCCAGTCGATCGCCGAGCGCCCTTACTGGCGGCCATGAGGATGGGCCGGCCCGGTCCCACTCCAAAAGAGAACGGCGCACCTCGCGGCGCGCCGTTCTCCCGATTCGACGGTCCTGTTGGGACGGGCCGCCGCGCATCCGCCTCAGACGGCGCGTGCCTGGTGCAGGCGCTCGATCTGCTGCTGGGTGTAGCCGAGGTCGAGCAGGACCTCGTCGGTATGCTCACCGAGGAGCGGCGACGACTTGATCTCCACAGGCATGTCGGAGAACTTGATCGGGCTTCCGACCGTCAGATACGAGCCGAGCTTCGGGTGCTGGACCTCGACGATGGTCCCGCTGGCGCGGAGGGACGGATCCACCGACAACTCCTTCATAGACAGGACCGGCGAGCAGGGGATGTCGAACTTGCGCAGGATGTCGACCGCCTCGAACTTGGTCTTGTCGGCGAGCCACTCCTCGATCGTGCCGAAGATGTCCATGATCTTGTCCTGGCGGGCGCGCGCCGTGTTGTAGGCCGGATCGTCGATCCACTCTTCCTTGCCGATCGCCTTGCAGATCGGCGCCCAGGCATGACCCTGGATCGTGAAGTAGATGTAGGCGTTGGGGTCGGTCTCCCAGCCCTTGCACTTCAGCACCCAGCCGGGCTGGCCGCCGCCGCCTGCGTTGCCGCCGCGCGGCACCACGTCGGTGAACTCGCCGTGCGGATACTGGGGGTATTCCTCAAGGTAGCCGAGGGCGTCGAGGCGCTGCTGGTCGCGCAGCTTCACGCGGCAGAGGTTGAGCACCGAATCCTGCATCGAGACGGCGACCTTCTGGCCCTTGCCGGTCTTGTTCTTCTGGTGGAGTGCCGTGAGGATGCCGATGGCGAGATGCATGCCGGTGTTCGAGTCACCGAGGGCGGCCGCGCTCACGGTGGGGGGGCCGTCCCAGAAGCCGGTGGTGGAGGCAGCGCCGCCGGCGCACTGAGCCACGTTCTCGTAGACCTTCAGGTCCTCGTAATGGTGGCCATCCGAGAAACCCTTTACCGAGGCCAAGATCATGCCTGGGTTGAGTTCCTGGATGCGAGCCCAGGAAAAACCCATCCGGTCGAGGGCGCCGGGGCCGAAATTCTCGACCATCACGTCGGATTGCTTGATGAGGTTTTCGAGGACTTCCTTGCCCTCGGGGGTCTTGGTGTCCAGCGTCAGCGAACGCTTGTTGGAATTGAGCATGGTGAAGTAGAGCGCGTCGGCATCTTCCACATGGCGAAGCTGGGTGCGCGTCACGTCGCCGGAACCGGGACGCTCGACCTTGATCACATCGGCGCCGAACCAGGCGAGAAGCTGCGTGCAGGCGGGGCCTGCCTGGACGTGCGTGAAATCGATGATCTTGGTGCCCTCAAGCGGCTTGCTCATCTCGACGTTCTCCCTTTCGATCGTCATGCAACGATAATGGATCGGATAGTTCGACTGTCCGGTTCTGATCCGGAGCTCGTGTTGGCCCGGAGTCGGGCGAAATCTTTAAACCTGCGCGCTTCCACTCAGGCGGCGGCGCTTTCGAGTTCACTCAGACGCTTGCGCATCTGGCGTTCGTCGTTCCAACGCCGGGTCTCATCGCGGATAATGGCGAGGATACCGATCACCGAGCCGTCGGGTCCGTTGAGGAGACCAACGGTGAAGGCGATCGAGAGCGATCGGCCATCCTTGTGGAGCGCCGGCACGCGCAGCACCTCCGTGCCGTAGCGGGTAATGCCGGTCCGCATCGTCTTGGCGTAACCATCCCAGTGACGCTGGCGCTGGCGTTCGGGGGTGATCAGGTCGAGGGATTGGCCGAGCGCCTCGGATGACGAGAACCCGAAGATCCGTTCCGCCGACGCGTTCCAGACGACGATGGCCCCGTCGGGATCGGAGACGACGATTGCATCTCCGGCGGCTTCCACCAGTTGCGAGACGTTGATACCGGCGGGAATAGATTGGTCCGACATGGCCCGATTCGCGTCTTCGACTGGAACTGTGCTCATCGACTTCGCCGGCCGGCCCGGCCGTCAGGCGCGATGGAACATTTCGCTGCGGCTGAGCGGCACCAAGCCCGAAGTCGTCATCGAACGACCGGCTTTAGCCCAAGACATGTTGCGAATGCGAATGCTGCAATGCATCATTATGATCGCTTCCTCCATTTCGCGGAAAGGTCAAACCCCGCCCGAGAGATGTTCCGCGCACTTGCTTTTTCTGTGCGTCTACTGTTGGTATTTGGTATGCCAATGATTGCGGGCTGTCAACACGGATGCAGGAGTGATGGATGAAAGGGAACTCGGGCTCGCTTCCCGATCGTTGCCTAACTGCTACGCCCGGCAGGCGGCAGCTAAACGATCCTCGAGGAGACGTCCCGTATGGGCAGTGACGGCAGCATTACCATCAGGCAGATCGACGGTTATCGGTTCGAGATCGATTTCGGGGAGGCCTTCCCGAACCTCGCCGTCGACGAGGCGCCGCCTTATGGCAGCGGGGAGGGGCCTTTCCCCGAGCAGATCCTCGTCGCGGGCGTCACCAACTGCCTCTGCGCCAGCCTGGTCTTCGCTCTGGGCAAGTTCAAACAGGATGCCCCCGGGCTCGCCGCACGATCGAGCTTTCGCGTGGAGCGCAACGCGGAGGGCCGCTTGAGGATCAGCGGGATCGAGGTCGGAATCGCGCTTGGCGCTCCCGCAGCTACGATGCCGCGCCTTGATCAGGTTCTCGACCAGTTCGAGCGCTTCTGCACCGTCTCCGAGAGCGTCAAAGCGGGGATTCCCGTCACCGTTGCGGTGCGCGACGCGGACGGAACGCTGTTGAAATAGCTCCGAGTCGATGAACGGGCCGGCTCATTCCCCAAGACCTAGACGTCCAAAAGCACCGGCGAGACAACTCGCAAGATGAGAGGAAGGAAACGCCATGGCACACACGCGCGCGCAATCACCCGAAGACCTTGCCCGTCTCTTCAACGAGCGGGCCAATGCCGGCGACGTGGAGGGATTGGTCGCCCTCTACGAACAGGATGCGGTGCTTGCCGCCGGGAAAGTGGTGGCGACGGGGCAGCGGGAGATCCGCGCTTTCTACACCGACCTGCTTGCCCGTCGCTCCGAATTCCCGGCCGCCGAGGCGCTGCCCAGCATCCGTAACGGGTCCGTCGCGATGACCTTCGCGCGCCTGCCGAACGGCACGATCTCGGTGGAGACGGCACGGCTGCAGGACGATGGCGGCTGGCTTTGGATCATTGATCAATTGAAGATCAAGCCGGTGGCCGAGGCCAAGCCGGAATAGCGCATCACAAAACTGGCTGCCGCGAGGTTCACCGCATGATCGATCCACGACTCGCTGGGCGGCTGACCTTCGCCCATCGCTTGCCGAGCGTGTCACCGCCGCCCCCCGGTCGGCATTGGCTAGGCCTCTTTGACGAGCGGGATGCCATTCTGGTGGTCCCGCCGGGGATCAATCCGCGCCGTCCGACGCCGCTGGTCGTGCTCTTCCATGGCGGAGGCGGGAGCGCCGAGAAAATCCTGCCCATGCTGGAGCAGCACGCGGCGGCACGCGGATTTCTGCTTCTTGTCCCACAATCCCTGTTCCCGACCTGGGACCTCGTCATTGGCGGTCATGGGCCGGATCGCGAACGGCTCGACCTCGCTTTGACCGACGTGGCGTCGCGCTTCATGCTCGATCCGTTGCACATCGTCTTCGCCGGCCATTCGGACGGGGGCAGTTACGCCCTCTCCGCCGGCCTCGCCAATGGCCATGTGGTGACCCACCTCATCGTGTCGTCGGCGGGATTCCTGTCGGTTCACCTGCAATCCGGGTCGCCGCGCATCTTCCTTTCGCACGGGACACGAGACGAGCAGATCCCTATCGATCGCAGTGCGCGCGTGCATACAGCTCAATTGAGAGAGGCCGGCTACGACGTTACGTCAGTGGAGTATGACGGCCCGCATGCCTACCGGCCGGCCGTAGTGGCACAGGCCATGGAGTTCGTGTTCGGGCCTGAGGGCGACGGCCCGTAGAAGGCGGTCACCCTTAAGGAGTCGCTCAGAGCAGCGTCCGGTCCAACCGGATGATCCGGCACGGGTCGCCGCGCTTTGCCGCCGGTGCGCCGGGGGGGCGCACGAGAAGCGCTTCGGACTGGCCGAGCACCGAGAGCATCGAGGAATCCTGGCGCCTCTCGGCGTAGACCGTGGGAAAGCCGCCCGCCTTGGCCTCCACTCTCGCGCGCATGTAATCCTGGCGAACATCGTTGGCCGGCATGTCGGCGCCGAGGATCGCCGGCTCGCTGCGGTCCGCTCCGGCCTTGGGGTCGCCGAGAAGGGCGCGGATCGCCGGCACGACGAAGAGCAGGCCGCAGACCACGGCGGAGACCGGATTGCCCGGCAACCCGATGACCATCATCGGCCCGAGGCGCCCATGCATCAGCGGCTTGCCGGGGCGCAGGGCGACGCGCCAGAAGCCGAGTTCGAGGCCCTCGCGATGCAGGGCCGCCTGGACGAGGTCGTGATCTCCCACGGAGGCGCCGCCGAGAGTCACGAGGAGATCGGCTTTCGCGTCCCGCGCCCTTCCGAGGGCTGCTTCGAGGGATGCGAGGCTGTCGCCGGCAATACCGAGATCGATCGGTTCGGCGCCCGCCTCGCGGGCGAGGCTCGCCACCGCCAATCCATTCGAGGCCACGATCTGGTCCCAGCGGGCAGGTTCGCCCGGCGCCACGAGTTCATCGCCGGTCGCGAGGATCGCAACCCGCGGCCTGCGGCGAACCGACAGGGTCGCGTGGCCACCGGCCGCCGCGAGGGCGAGGCGGCGGGCATCCAGGCTTTCACCCGCCCGCAGGAGGGGATCGCCGGACCGGAAATCGAGGCCCGGAACGCGGATGTGGCGCTCGGCGGCCACCGTCTCCACGGCCGTGACCACGTTGTCGGAAACGTCGGCGTTCTCCTGAATGAGGATCGTATCGGCCCCCGCCGGAACCGGAGCACCCGTGAGGATCCGCACGGTCTCGCCGGGGCCGATCGTTCCGGCAAAGCCATGGCCCGCCGCGCTCATGCCGATGAGCCTCAGCGTCGCCGGAACGGTGGCGACATCCTCGGCGCGCACGGCGTAGCCATCCATCGCGGAAGCCGGGAAGGGCGGCTGCGTGCGCAGGGCGGCCACATTCTCGGCCAGCGTCCGGCCAAAAGCCTCGGCCACCGTGACCGTCTCGGCCGCCACCGGCTCGGCGGCGCTCGCGAGGATGCGCGCGAGCGCCTCCTCCACCGGAATGAGCGTGCTCACGAGGCGTCCTCGGCCCGGTACGAGCCGGACTTTCCGCCATCCTTGGCGAGCAAGTGAATGCCTTCGATCCGCATGCCGCGATCGGCGGCCTTCACCATGTCGTAGATCGTCAGGCAGGCGACCGAAACGGCGGTGAGGGCCTCCATCTCGACCCCGGTCGGACCGATCACCTTGACCTCGGCGGTGACGCGCAGGCCGGGCAGCGAGTCGTCCGGCACACATTCCACCCGGACCTTGGAGATCAGCAGAGGGTGGCAGAGCGGGATGAGCTCATGCGTGCGCTTCGACGCCATGATGCCGGCGAGCCGCGCCGTGCCGATCACGTCGCCCTTCTTGGCATCGCCTTCGCGGATCAGGCGCAGGGTCTCGGGCAGCATCACCACAACGCCCTGGGCGCGGGCGGTGCGGGTGGTGGCGGGCTTGTCGGAGACATCGACCATATTGGCGGCGCCGGCCGCATCGAGATGCGTGAGGGTGCTCATTTACCCACCTTGCCGAACAGGAGGCGCTTCGTCGCCTTGGTCACGTCCGCCTCCCGCATCAGGCTCTCGCCGACGAGGATGGTGCGGAGGCCGCCCTTTTCCAGGCGAAGGACGTCGGCATGGCCGGTGATTCCGCTCTCGGCGACGGCGATACGGTCGGACGGCACGCCTTTGGCCACGCGGATCGCCGTATCGAACGAGACCTCGAAGGTCTTCAGGTCGCGGTTGTTGATGCCGAGAAGCCGGGTGCCCAGCGGAATGGCGCGGGCGAGTTCCTCCTCGTCATGGACCTCGACCAGCACATCCATGCCGAGATCGTGCGCGGTCTCGACGATGGCCAGCGCCTCGTCGTCGTCGAGGCACGCCATGATCGCCAGCACGCAATCGGCGCCCCAGGCGCGCGCCTCGAACACCTGGTACGGTTCGAACAGGAAGTCCTTGCGCAATACAGGCAGCGAGCAGGCGTCCCGTGCCTCGGTGAGGTATTCCGGCTTGCCCTGGAAAGAGGGCGTGTCGGTGAGCACGGACAGGCAGGTGGCGCCACCCGCCTCGTAGGCGGCGGCGAGGGTGGCGGGGTCGAAATCCTCGCGGATCAGGCCCTTGGACGGAGAGGCCTTCTTCACCTCGGCGATGAGGGCGGGACGCCCTTGCGCGATATGGGCGGCGATGGCATCGGCGAAGGGGCGGACGGGCGCGGCCTTCTCGATGCGCTTCTCGAGCTTGGCGAGGGGTACGCGCAGCTTGGCTTCGGCGATCTCTCGGCGCTTGTAGGCCTCGATCCGCGAGAGCACGTCTCGCCGGTCGGTGGTGGCCGGTGCCGCAACCACGTCTGCCACGGGTTTCGCCTCGCTCATCGGGGCATCTTTCATGTGTTCGAGACCGCGACGAGGCGCGCGAGGGTCGCCCTGGCGGCGCCATCGTCGATGGCGGATGCCGCACGCGCCACGCCTTCCGCCAGATTCTGAGCGGAACCGGCGACGACGAGGCCGGCCCCCGCATTGAGAACGGCGATGTCGCGATAGGCGTTGCGCTCGCCCGCCAGGACGGCGTTCAGCGCATGCGCGTTATGGTCGGGATCGCCCCCGCGCAGATCCTCGAGGGTCCAGAGCGGCAGGCCGACGTCGCGCGGATCGATGGTGAAACGGCCGATCCGCCCGTCCTCCAGGGTGACCACCGGCGTCGGGCCGGTGACGGTGATCTCGTCGAGCCCGTCCGACCCGTGCACCGTCCAGACCCGCGTGCTGCCCAGTTCGCCCAGCACACGCGTCAGGGGTTCGGCCCATGCCTCGGTGGAGACGCCCAGAAGCTGGCGCTCGACACCGGCCGGATTCGAGAGTGGCCCGAGCAGGTTGAAGATCGTCCGCGTCGGCAGTTCGGAGCGCACCGGCGCCACGTGGCGCATGGCGCCGTGATGGGTCTGGGCGAACATGAAGCAAAGGCCGGCCTGCGCGAGGCAGCGGGCCAGCCCGTCCGGGTCGAGGCCGATCCTGACCCCAAGGGAAACGAGGACATCGGCCGCACCCGAGCGCGAGGTGGCCGCGCGGTTGCCGTGCTTGGCCACGGGCACGCCGCAGGCCGCCGTGAGGATCGCGGCGAGAGTCGAGACGTTGTAGCTGCCCGAATGATCGCCACCGGTGCCGACGATATCGATGGCGCCGGGCACCGGGGCCACGCGCACCATCCGCGCCCGCATGGCCTCCACCGCGCCAACGATCTCATCCTCGGCTTCGCCGCGGACCTTCAGGGCGATGAGGAAGGCGCTGGCCTGGACCGGCGTCACTTCGCCGGAAAGCAGGTCGTCGAAGGCGGCGCGCGCCTCCGCCCGGTCGAGACTCGACCCGGCCGCGACTTTCGCGAGGAGCGGCTTGAAGGTGTCCATGGCTGTTCGACGCGTAAGTCAGTACTGACTGACGCGTCAATGCACGCCGGACCCTCGCTTGTCACGCCCCGCGTTCCAAGCGGCGGCGATGTCGAGGAAGTTGCGCATAATCTGCGAGCCGTGATGTGAGAGGACGCTCTCCGGGTGGAACTGCACGCCGTGGACCGGCAGTGTGGCGTGTTCCAGCGCCATGATGAGCCCGTCCGCTTCCGCCGTGACGATGAGGTCCTGCGGGCACCCGCCTCGCTCCACCACGAGGGAATGGTAGCGCGTGGCATCGAAGGGGCCGTTCAGCCCGCGAAAGACCCCCGTCGCCCTGTGGGTGATGCTCGAGACCTTGCCGTGCATGGGCTTTGGCGCGCGGACCACGTCGCCGCCGAAGGCCTGCCCGATCGCCTGGAGGCCGAGGCAGACTCCGAAGATCGGCACCTCGCCGGAGAGGTCGCGCACCACGTCGAGGCAGATGCCGGCCTCGTTGGGCGTGCACGGCCCCGGCGACAGCACCACCGCATCGGGGGCGCGCTCGCGGATCTCGTCGATGGTGATCCGGTCGTTGCGCACAACATCGATCGATCCGCAAAGCGGCCCGATGAGATGGACGAGATTCCAGGTGAAGGAATCGTAATTGTCGATGACGAGGACGTTGGCCATGATCGCGCTTCTCTTGATTCCCCTCGTGTGACGAGGTGAGCCGAGAGGGTCAAGCGTTCTCGCGCCGCGCCCGCTCTCAGGCCCAGATCGTCGGATGCCGGACGGCGGCGCCGTCCCCCAGATGCGCGCGGATGAAGGCACCGGCGCTCGCAAGCGATCGCCGCCCCTCGGCGAGTTGCGGATAGAACATGTGCCAGGCATGGATCATGTGCGGCCAGACTTGGAGCGTCACGGCGACGTCCGCCGAGGCGGCCACCCCGGCGAGGCGAAGGGAATCGTCCAGCAGGGTCTCGGCGCTGCCGACCTGGATCAGCATCGGCGGCAGGCCGCCGAGGTCGGCGTGAAGCGGCGAGATCAGCGGGGTCGCAGCATTCGTTCCTGCGCAATAGGCCTCCGCGAGTTCCGTCAGGTATTCCCGCTGGATCAGGGGATCGACCGCCGCCTCGGTGTCCATGCTGTCACCGGTCATCTCCAGATCGACCCAGGGCGACGTGAGCCAAAGACAGCGCGGAAGCGGCAGGCCGGCATCACGCAGCGAGAGGGCCGTCGCGAGGGCAAGCCCGCCGCCAGCGCTCTCCCCGGAAAGGACGATGTTTCCCGGGCTGACGCCCGAATCGAGGAGGAAGCGGTAGCCCGCCAGGGCGTCATCGAGGGCCGCGGGAAACGGATGTTCCGGCGCGAGCCGGTAATCCAGGGCCAGCGTGCGCGCTCCGGCGGCGCGGCCCGTCTCGGCCATCATGTGCCGGTGACTATTGAGCGAGCCGGACACGTATCCGCCGCCATGCAGGAACAGGACGACGCGGGCCGGATCGGCCTCCGGGCTCAAGGTCCATTCGGCCGCCACCCCGCTCGCATCGACGGGCACGACCGTCACATCGTGGGGGACAGGATAATGCGCGCCGAACCCATCGAGCCGCTCACGGCGCTCGGCGAGGTTCGAAGATCGTGGACTGGCCGCGAGGAGATCCCTGACGGCATCGATCTCGGTCCCAGCCATCACGTCCCTCCGCCATTGCAACCGGCCGATATACGACCTTTTCGATGTCTATCGGCAATCGCGGGACGAGCGGAAGGGCTTCCTTGGTACGCGGAAGGACTACTGCCCCCGCCGCGCCCGGCTCGCGAACATCACCGCATCCTCTGCGGCGCGGAAAAGGGCTTTGGCCTTGTTCACGCATTCCTGTTGCTCGGAGGCCGGATCGGAATCGTAGACGATGCCGGCGCCAGCCTGAACATGCATCCGCCCGTCCTTCACGATGGCGGTGCGCAGCACGATGCAGGTGTCCATCTCGCCGCGCGCGCCGAAATAGCCGATGCAGCCGCCATAGGGTCCGCGCTTCTCACGTTCGAGTTCGTCGATGATCTCCATCGCCCGGACCTTGGGCGCACCGGAGACCGTGCCCGCCGGAAACCCGGCCGAGAGGGCATCGAGCGCGTCGTGGCTCGGATCGAGATCGCCCTCGACATTCGAGACGATGTGCATGACCTGGCTATAATATTCGAGGAAGAACGACCCCGTCACGGTCACGCTGCCGATGCGCGAGACCCGACCGACATCGTTGCGGCCGAGATCGAGCAGCATCAGGTGCTCTGAGCGTTCCTTCGGATCCGCCAGCAGTTCCTCGGCCAGGGCCGTGTCCTCGGACGGCGTGGCACCGCGCCGGCGCGTGCCGGCGATGGGGCGGATCGTGACTCGGCCCTCGCGCACCCGAACCAGGATCTCGGGCGAGGAGCACACGACCTGGAAATCCTCGAAGTCGAGGTAGCACAGGAAGGGAGCCGGGTTGGTCCGCCGCAGGGAACGGTAGAGAGCGAAGGCCGGAAGCGTGAACGGCGCTTCGAAACGCTGGGACAGTACGACCTGGAAGACGTCACCGGCGACGATGTACTCTTTCGCCCGCGCGACCATGTCCAGATAGGCATCGGGCGTCGTGTTCGAGACCGGCTCGGGATGGGCGATGGAGCGGGGGTCGATCCGCGATTCCATCGGAAGCGGACCTTCCAGGACATCGGCCACGCGTTCCAGACGGGCGAGGGCGCCCTCATAGGCCGCGCGCGCCGAAACCCCTGCGCTCGGGCGCACCGGGCCGACCACGGTGATGATGTCGCGCACGGCATCGAACACCACCATGACGCGCGGCCGGACGAGGATCGCGTCGGGAACGCCGAGGGGATCCGGGTTCGACTCCCCGAGCCGTTCCATGGTCCGGACCATGTCGTAGCCGAGATAGCCGAAGAGTCCTGCCGCCATGGGGGGAAGCTCGGTGCCGTCATCGGCTCCGATGGCGCTCTCGGCGATGAGGGAGCGGAGGCTCGCCAGCGGCGAGGCGTCGTCGGGCTCGAACACCGACAGGTCGCTGCACCGCGCGGTCTCCGGCCGGCCGTCGCGGCAGCGCCAGGCGAGGTCGGGGTCGAGGCCGATCATCGAATAGCGGCCGCGCACCGCACCGCCTTCGACGGATTCGAGCAGGAAGGCCGGCCCGGCATGAACCGCGCGCAGCTTGAGGAAAGCCGCGACCGGAGTTTCCAGATCGGCCACCAGGGTCAGGTTGAGGAGGGTCGGCCGCCCTGCCTCGTAGGCCTCCGCGAAGGCGGCGTAATCCGGCTCCTGAAACATGGTCGGTTCAGTACTCGCCGCCGATCGCGCGCCGGAACGCCGTCTGGTTGACGGTGATCCCCACGCTCTTCTGAACGTCGGCGATGTACTCGCCGAGGATGTCGTCGATGAGGGTCGCCTGGAACCGCTTCGAGATCGCCGCGTCGGAGGCGCTGCCGGGCACGAAGGCGGGCATCGTCGCCGCCGTGACCTTGGCGACCACGCGCGACTCGCCGGATTCCACCGAGACGGCCTTGTCCACCGGGACGGCGAAGAGGCGGTTGACCACGTCGGCCGAGAGGCCGTCCTTCGCCTGGCTGCGGGCGATGTCCGTGGAGGTCTGCACCTGCACGCCGACTTCCGTCGCCAGCGTGTCGATGGCCTCGCCCTTGTCCAGGCGCTCGGTGAGGCTGCGGGCCTTCTCCGACAGGCGCTTGGCCACCTCTGCGGCGCGCCATTGCGCAACGGCCTGGTCGCGCACCTGGTCGAGGGGCTTGTCGTGGGCGTGGTCGATGCCGGTGACGTCGACCCAGACGTAGCCGCCCGACTTCAGGCGAAGCGCCTCGGTGTCGCTCCCGATCTCGGAGCGGAACACGATCGGCAGCGTCGTGTCGCGATCCGGGATGGAATCGACGAGCTTGCCCGACGGGTCGAGCCCCTGGGCGCTCACCGCCGGCACCGTCACGAGGGTGAGGCCCCGCTCCTTGGCGATCTCGGCCAGCGGCTTGCTGTTGGCGCGCTCATCCTCGATCGCGTCGTGGTCCTTCTCGACGGCGGTCCTCGCGCGCTCGAGAGCGATCGTCTTGCGGATCTCCGGCGCCACGTCGGCGAGGGGCTTGCGTGTCTCGGGTTCGATGGCGGTGACGCGGAGAAGCACGGTGCCGAAGCGACCCTTGACCGGGGCGCTCACGGTGTTCTGAGCAAGCGAGAACGCGGCATCCGCGACGGCCGGGTCGAACAGGTCGGCCTTCGTGAGGTTGCCGAGGGACAGTTCCTTCGCATCGACGCCGCGCGCGACCGCGACGGCCTCGAATGGCTTCTCGCCGGATTCGATCTCCTTGCGCGCCGCCTCGGCGGAGGCCTCGTCGGGGAACACGATCTGCTGGATCGTGCGCCGCTCCGGCGTGCCGTATTGCGCCTTGGCGAGATCGTAGCGCTTCTGCACGTCCTCCTCAGTGACCGCGTCGGGCTTGGCCATCGCCTGCGGATCGAGGGGGAGGAGGGTCACGGCCCGGTAGTCCGGTGCGCGGAATGCGCTCTTGTTCTCGTCGTAGAAGGTCTTCACCTCCTCGTCGGTCGGTGCGGGAATGTCACCCGCCACGGACGGGGGCAGCATCAGGAAAGACGCCGCGCGGCGCTCGGTGGTGTAGCGATGCACGGCCTCGCGCAGGGCGGCGGGGACGTGGATGTCCGCGGCCACGGCCTCGGCGATCTGGAGCCGTCCGGCGGCGGCGCGCTGGTCACGCACGAACATCGCCTCGTTGATCCCGGCGCGCTGCAGCGTCTGGAAGAAGAGGGTCTGGTCGAAGGAGCCGTTGGCCCCCTTGAAGGTCGGCTCTTCCTGAATCGCGCGCAGCACCGCCGAATCGGGGATCACGAGTCCGAGATCCTTGGCCTGCTGGTCGAGGGAGGCCTCGCTGATCAGCTGAGAGAGGACCTGGCGATCGAGACCGAGGCCTCTGGCCTGATCGGGTGTCAGGCTGCGCTGGAGCTGGCTCTGGTAGCGCTGCAGCTGCAACTGGTAGGCCGACCGTACAGCCTCCGAGGTGATCTGCGTCTTGCCCACCGTGGCCACGGTCGTGGCGGAGTTCGAGCGGAAGAAATCTTCCACGCCGAAGATCGCGACGCCGGCGATGAGGAAGGTGAAGACCACCGTGAGAATGATCTTGCCGAGCCAATGCTGGCTCGCACTACGCATGTTCTGCAGCATCGGAAGGTTCGAAAATCCGTCGTGATGGCGCGCCGGGGCACGGCTCCAAGCCGCCCGCGATAGACCATCCGCTCGCCTCCGCAAAGGCCGGGGCGATCCGCGAGCGCATGTTTGCGCCGGCAAGTCGGCTCTGTTACGGCCCCGCTCACGATCCGGTGAAGCCGGACCAGGATGATCTGAACGCGAGGGATACGATGTCGAAGTCGGGACGGCGGCCGCTGATCGCCGGCAACTGGAAGATGAACGGCCTGCGCAGTTCGGTTCCGGTGGTCGAGGCCATCCGCGACGGGCTCTCGCCCGAACTCACATCCCGGATCGACGTCCTTGTCTGCCCCCCCTCGACGCTGATTTCCTCCTGTGTGGCGGCTGTCTACGGGTCTGCCATCGCTATCGGTGGCCAGAACCTGCACGCCAAGGCCAGCGGCGCCTTCACCGGCAGCATTTCCGCCGAGATGCTGGCCGATCTCGGGGCGACCTACGTCATCGTCGGCCATTCGGAGCGCCGCGCCTATCACCACGAGACCGATGACGGCGTTCATGCCAAGGCTCTGGGCGCCCGCCGGGCCGGCCTCTGCGGCATCATCTGCGTCGGCGAGACGCAGGAAGAGCGCGAAGAGGGCCGCACCCTCGATATCGTCCGGGCGCAGCTCGCCATCGGCGTGCCGAAAGGTGCCAAGGCCTCCGATACGGTCATCGCCTACGAGCCGGTCTGGGCGATCGGCACCGGCCTGACCCCGACACCCGCCGACATCGCCGAGGTCCATGCCTCGCTTCGCGAAATGCTCGGCCAGCTCATCGGGGCGGAAGCGGCAAAGGTGCGCATCCTCTACGGAGGCTCGGTGAAGCCCGGCAACGCCCGCGAATTGATGGCGGTGGAGAATGTGGACGGCGCGTTGGTGGGCGGTGCGAGTCTCGTCGCCTCCGACTTCCTAGGGATAGCCGCCGCTTATGCCTGAGGCGATTCTCCTCTTCTAAACTCCATGCAGGATTTGGCGCGGGACACCATCTCGTGTAGGAGCCTGCCCTTCGCAGACGTTCCTCGACGGGCCTCATCGGGCGCCGTATGCGGCCTTACGTGGTTCACGGACCAGGAACATCGGACTGAAACGACATGAATGCCGTCCTGATCTCCATTCACCTCATCGTGGTTCTCGCCCTCATCGCCGTGGTCCTGCTGCAGCGCTCTGAGGGTGGACTCGGGCTCGGCAGTGGCAGCAGCGGCGGCGGCGTGTCGGGCTTCATGACCGGACGCGGACAGGCCAACGCGCTGACGCGGGCCACGGCGATCCTGGCGGCCCTGTTCTTCACCACCAGCATGACGCTGGCGGTCATTTCCCATCGCAGCGCCGCGCCGAAGTCCATCCTCGACGGAGCCGCAACGACGCAGCCGGTGGCGCCCAACGGCAACCTGCTCGAGACCCTTCGTCCGGGGCAGGGCGCGGCCCAGCCCGCCACACCCGAGGCGCCCCAGTCGCGCTGATCACAGACCGGCGAGGCGTGGCGGACCGCTCACACCCCGCCTCGAACCGTCGCCGGACGGGCTTTTCCACAGTTCGCGTCGATTTCGCCCTGCCGCCATTGGCGGCGGGGTCGTTTGAAGTTTGGCGAATCACCCACCCTTGTTTATGAGCCGAAGCCCATGACGCGGTACGTATTCATCACCGGCGGCGTGGTCTCCTCGCTCGGCAAGGGCCTCGCTTCCGCGGCCCTCGCGGCCCTCCTGCAGGCGCGCGGCCATACGGTCCGTCTGCGCAAGCTCGACCCCTACCTGAACGTCGATCCGGGCACGATGAGCCCGACCCAGCACGGCGAGGTGTTCGTCACCGACGACGGTGCGGAGACGGACCTCGACCTCGGCCATTACGAGCGCTTCACGGGCCTCGCCGCCACCAAGGCCGACAACATCACCACCGGCCGGATCTATCTCGACATCATCACCAAGGAGCGGCGCGGCGACTATCTCGGCGCGACGATCCAGGTGATCCCGCACGTCACGAACGCCATCAAGGCGTTCGTGCTCGAGGGGAACGAAGCGTTCGATTTCGTCCTTGTGGAGATCGGCGGCACGGTGGGCGACATCGAGGGCCTGCCGTTCTTCGAGGCGATCCGCCAGCTCGGCCAGGAACTGCCGCGCGGCACCGTCGCCTTCGTCCACCTGACGCTATTGCCCTACATCCCCTCGGCCGGCGAGTTGAAGACCAAGCCGACGCAGCATTCCGTCAAGGAACTGCGCTCCATCGGCATCCAGCCCGACATCCTGCTCTGCCGCTGCGACCGACCGATTCCGGTGGAGGAGCGCCGCAAGCTCGGCCTGTTCTGCAACGTGCGCGAGACCGCCGTCATCGAAGCGCGCGACGTCGCCTCGATCTACGACGTGCCGCTCTCCTACCGCGAAGCAGGGCTGGACCGGGAAGTCCTGGCGCATTTCGGCATCGAGCCCAAGGGCGAGCCCGATCTCGTGCGCTGGACGACGATTTCCGAGCGTGTGCGCAATCCGGAAGGCGAGGTCTCCATCGCCATCGTGGGCAAGTATACGGGCCTCAAGGACGCCTACAAATCCCTGTCCGAGGCCCTCACCCATGGCGGTATCGCCAACCGGGTGAAGGTGAACCTCGAATGGATCGAGGCCGAGGTGTTCGAGGGCGAGGATCCGGCGCCGTTCCTCGAGGGAATCAACGGCATCCTCGTTCCGGGCGGCTTCGGCCAGCGCGGTGCCGAGGGCAAGATCCGCGCGGCCCGCTTCGCCCGCGAGCGCAAGATCCCGTATTTCGGCATCTGCTTCGGCATGCAGATGGCCGTGATCGAGGCGGCCCGCTCGCTGGCCGGCGTCGAGGATGCCAATTCCACGGAGTTCGGGGAAACCGAAGAACCGGTGGTCGGCCTGCTCACCGAATGGCTCAAGGGCAACGAGCTGGAGCGGCGCGCCGCCCAGGGCGATCTCGGCGGCACAATGCGGCTTGGCGCCTACAAGGCGACCCTCGGCGCGGATACCAAGATCGCCGAGATCTACGGCAGCACCGAGATTTCCGAGCGTCACCGGCACCGCTACGAGGTCAACATGGCCTATCGCGAGCGGCTGGAAGCCAAGGGTCTGCGGTTCTCGGGGCTGTCCCCGGACGGTCTGCTTCCCGAGACGGTGGAACATGCCGGGCATCCCTGGTTCATCGGGGTGCAGTTCCACCCGGAGCTGAAATCACGGCCGTTCGAGCCGCATCCGCTGTTCAAGAGCTTCATCTCGGCCGCCATCGTGCAGAGCCGGCTGGTCTGAGGGAGGGGCGGGCGCCATGGTCTCGATCTCGGGTCTGCCCGCCTTTATCGCCTATGTCGCGGCGGCGTTCGGCCTCGTGGCGGTCTATCTCGCGGTCTACCTGTCGGCGACGTCCCATCGCGAGATCGCGCTGATCCGCGCCAACAACGCCTCGGCCGCCATCGCGCTGGGCGGAAGCCTCATCGGCTATACGCTGCCGCTCTCGGTGGCGATCTACAACGCGCAATCGATCCTCGACTGCATCGTCTGGGGCCTCGTCGCCCTCATCGTGCAGATCCTGGTCTACTTTGTCGTGCGGCTGATTTTACCGGACCTGTCACGTCGCATCGAAGCTGGTGAGATCGCCGCGTCCATCCTGCTCGCCGCGTCGTCCCTCGCAGGCGGCATCGTCAATGCGGCGTCCATGACCTACTGAGCGGGCGATCGGCGAATTTTTCCATTCCCGGTTTCAAACGGCCAAGCTCGATTCTACATTCGGGTCAGTGCGGTATCGTGCCGTGAGGGAGCAGGTCGTCGGAAGGCGGCCCACATTGGGATGCCATCCGAGACCAGATCACCGACCCCCGTAAAGCCACCGCGCCTCATGCGCTCGCAGACGGTCACCCTCGTCATGCTGGCGGGAGCGGGCGCAGCCGCCTTCGGGCTCGCCCATATCGATCCGTCGCAGGACGAAGAATCCGTGCTCGTCTACGCCGATGCGGACGCCTGTATCGCCGGTGACATACGAACGGAAGCGGATTGCCGGAGCGAGTACCTCACGGCGCGTGCCGCCTATCCCGAGGTCGCACCGCGTTACGCGACGATGATCGATTGCGAGTCTCACCACGGCCCATCGCATTGCCTGCCCGGAGACGGCGTCGCCATGAGTGCTGCCGGGCGCTTCGTCCCGATGATGGCCGGCTACGTCATCGGCAGGCGGGTCGATCAGAACCTGACGCCCCAGCCGATCTTCGACCATGCTCCGAAGTCGGAAGCGTCCCATAGCGGAAGCGCCGGCCACTCGGGGGGCACTGGCTATTGCACGGGTTGGGGGGGACGGATCACCACGTCGTCGGGCGGTGCGTCCTCCAGCGCACGGGTCGCCTCCTCGGCGGTGCGCCGGGTCGCGTACGGTGGTTTTGGAAGCACGGGCCGTTCGTTCTCGTCGCACGGCTGGTCCAGCCATGGAAGCGGCGGCTGATGCGGCGCGTGCCCATCGGCGAGCGACCGGATTGGCGGGAGACCGCGCGTCGGCATGGTTTCACCTTTCACACCCTCGATGGCGCAGCGTATTGGTCCGAGAGCCACGCCTACGCTTTCACGCTGGCCGAGATCGAAGACGATCTCGAAGCGCCGAGCAGCGAGATCCACGCCCTGTGCCTCGCCTTCGTCGCCGATGCGGTGGAGGACGAGCGGATCCTGACCTCGCTCGACATTCCTCGCCACGCCTGGGACGCGATCCGCGCGAGCTGGAAGCGGGGAGACCCCTCCCTCTACGGCCGCCTGGATTTCTCCTATGGCGGGGCATCCGCCGGGCCGGCAAAGCTCCTCGAATACAATGCCGATACGCCCACCGCCCTCTACGAGTCCGGCGTGTTTCAATGGCTCTGGCTGGAGGGAGGGCTGCGAACCGGCTCGCTGCCCGAGACGGCCGACCAGTTCAATTCCCTCCACGAGAAGCTGGTCGCCCGGTTCCGCGCGCTTCGCGGTGACGGCTCAATGGCTTTCACCGCCTATGCAGATGCGCCCGAGGACAGGGGCACGGTGGCCTATCTCGAAGATTGCGCGCGCCAAGCGGGGCTCGCGACACGCTTCCTCGACATTTCCGACATCGGACGGGACGAGGACGGACGCTTCGTCGACCGGGTCCATGCGCCGATCCCGAGGTTGTTCAAGCTCTACCCCTGGGAATGGGCGTTCACGGATGCCTTCGGCGAAGGGCTCGATGCCACGACGACCCTCTTTCTCGAGCCACCCTGGAAGGCCGTCCTGTCGAACAAGGGCTTGCTGGCGCATCTCCATGCCCGCGAACCCGGTCACCCGAACCTGCTGCCGGCTTTCTTCGAGGACGACCCGCGAAAGGCTTCGCTCGGAACGTCCTTCGTCAAGAAACCACTGGTCTCGCGGGAAGGTGCCAACATCCTCATGGTACGCGACGGTGCCGTCCTGGCGCAGGATCACGGCCCTTATGGCGGCGGCCGGCATATCCGACAGGCGCTGGCCGAGTTGCCGGATTTCGATGGCCGTCGCCCCGTGATCGGCTCGTGGATGGTCGGGGACGAAGCCGCGGGCCTCTGCATCCGAGAGAGCGCAGGGCCGATCACCGGCAATGCCGCCCTGTTCGTCCCCCATTTCATCGGGCCGGCCTGAAGAGCGGCATCCCGCCGCTTTCAAAACGGCGGCATTGGCCTATCCTGACCGGTGTGACCGAAATCCTGTTCTATCATCTCCAGCAGCAACCCCTCGAGAAGGTTCTGCCGACCCTCGTCGAGCGATCGTTTGCGCGCCAATGGCGCGCGGCGATCCAGGTCTCGGGGGAAGAGCGGCTCCAGGCGCTGGACGATCACCTCTGGACCTATAGCGACGACAGCTTCCTGCCGCACGGGACGGACCGTGACCCGCAGGCGGCGAGCCAGCCCGTCGTGCTGACCCTGCAAGACGGCAATCCCAACTCCGCCGCCATCCGTTTTCTCGTGGACGGTGCGCCGCTGCCGCCGGATGCCTCGGAGTACCAGCGGATCTGTATCCTGTTCGACGGCAACGATCAGGACGCCCTGCTCGGTGCGCGGGCGCAGTGGAAGCAGGCCAAGGAGGCGGGCCATACCATCGTCTATTGGCAGCAGGACGAATCCGGGCGCTGGCAGAAGAAGGCGTGAGCGCTGTGGCCCATCACCTCAAAGGAAGCCGCATGATCCGAGGTTCGATCGTCTCGCCCCTGAGCCGTGGCGAGGGCGGCGCCAGGCTGCTCGCCCTCGCTCTGTCCGCAATCCTCCTCGTCACCACCCAGCCCGGCATGGCGCAATCGCCCCAGGGAGGCGACAGGCCGCAGGAAAGGCGTGCCGCCGAGCAGCGAGGCCCGGAAGGACGCAAACTTCCATCCGACGTCACCACCGAGCACAGCGTCACCCTGCCGGGTGGCCGTATCCTGCGCTTCACCGCCACGGCCGGCAGCCTGCCCCTCGTGGACGAGGGCGGAAAGCTCCAGGCGGAGATCGCCTTCATCGCTTATCGTCTCGCCGACAGGAGCGAGGCGGCCCGGCCCGTGACCTTCGCGATCAACGGCGGCCCCGGCGCGGCCTCGGCCTATCTCAATATCGGCGCGATCGGACCCTGGCGCCTGCCCCTCGACGGCACGAGCATCAGCCCGTCCACGCCCGTGAGCCTCGTCCCCAATGACGGCACATGGCTGGATTTCACCGACCTCGTCTTCCTCGATCCCGTGGGCACGGGATACAGCCGCGCGACGGATGGCGATGCCAAACGCTATTGGAGCGTCGATGCGGATGCGTCGGTCCTGTCCTCGGCCATTGCCCGCTGGCTGCGCACGAACGACCGGATCGCGGCGCCCAAATTCTTCGTCGGGGAGAGCTATGGCGGCTTTCGCGGGCCGCTCATCGCGGCAAAGCTGCAGGAGGAGATCGGCATCGGCCTCTCCGGCATGGTCCTCCTGTCGCCTGTGCTCGATTTCGCCTGGCTGCAATCGCCGCGCTCGACCCCCTGGGGCCACGTGACGAAGCTGCCATCCTATGCCGCCGCCGCCATCGAGCGGGCCGGCGGCACGCCGAGCCGGAAGGCTCTGGCAGAGACTGAATCCTATGCCACCGGCGACTATCTCGCCGACCTGCTCAAGGGGCCGTCCGACCAGGCCGCCATCGCCCGGCTCGGCGACAGGGTGGGGGCCGTCACGGGTCTCGATCCGGCCTTCGTCCGCCGTCAGGCCGGTCGCCTGAGCTCCAACAGTGTCCAGCGCGAGATCGGCGCGGATGAGGGCCGTGTCGCCAGCGCCTACGATACCGGCATCACCGGATGGGACCCCGACCCGGCCGCGACCTTCTCAGGCTTCGAGGACCCGCTGCTCACGGCCATGCAGGCGCCGCTGACCAGCGCCATGATCGAACTCTACGGCGCGAAGCTGAACTACCGCGTGCCCGACCTGCGCTACGAACTCCTCAATGGCGCTGTGAGCCGGAGCTGGGGCTGGGGCTCTGGGCGCATGGCGCCAGAATCCCTCGGTGCGCTGCGCGGTGTCATGGCCCTCGACGGCAACCTGCGCGTCCTCGTGGCCCACGGTTTCACCGATCTCGTGACCCCGTACTTCACCTCGAAGCTCCTGATCGACCAGCTACCGGCCTTCGGCGGCGACAAGCGGATCGACCTCGCGGTTTATCCGGGCGGCCATATGTTCTATTCGCGGCCCGATTCTCGCGCGGCCTTCCACAAGGACGCCTCCGATCTCTACGCGGCTGCGCTGAAGGCGCGGGCCGGCACTTCGAAGGACGTGAAGTGACGAACGCCTCGCCACGATGGGGCACGGCCGCCGCATATCTCGCGAGCCTCGTCCTCCTCGGCGCCTGCACCACCGGCGAGCGGGAAGCGCCGGTTAGCAGGCCGGTCCCCGTCGCCGTGACGCCGGCCCCGTCGCCCGGTGTCACGGGGCCGGTGCTCAATGCCGACGGCACCTGCAGCCAGGCCGCGCCGGGTACCGCGACCGTGATCGAGCCCGGGATCGGCGAGTGCGATCTCGTCCGGCTGAAGGCGAAGCCCGCAACGGACGTGCTGGTCGGGGAGGGGCGTTCCGGCCGCGAGGTACAGGTGCTCTACAGCGAGCCGGGAGCCAAGGAGCTGTACTTCTTCGTCAATGGCCGCCTCGACCGGATCGTGAAATCCTGACCCCAACGAGTCAGTATGCGGGCACCAGCCGATCCTCGGGCAGGGGGGCGACCATGTGGAACCGCAGCCCCTCGGCCTCGTAGGCGATGACGACTTCGGCATTGCATTGCTGCGCGAGCACGCGCTGCAGCAGCGTCGAGCCGAATCCCTTGCGCTCCGGCGGCTTCACGGGGGGACCACCCGTTTCCGTCCAGCTCAGGTCGAGCACACGCCCTGCCTCTCGCCGATCGACGCTCCAACGCACCACGATCCGCCCGGATGGCAGCGACAGCGCACCGTGCTTGGTGGCATTCGTGGTCAACTCGTGGATCGCCATGCCGGTGGGGACGGCGAGGTCCGCGGCCAGTTCGATCGCCGGTCCGTCGAGGATGATCCGGCTGGTCGTCGCATCGTTGTAATGACCGAGTTCGTTCTGCAGCAGCTCGCGCAGCGGGGCCGTCTGCCAGTAATCCTCGGTGAGCAGGTTGTGCGTCTTGCCCAGCGAGACGATCCGGTCCGAGAACGAATGATAGAACGTGTTCACATCCTTGGTGGAGCGCGCCGTCGCTCCGAGCAGTCCCTGGACGGTGGCGAGCGTGTTCTTGACGCGGTGGTGAAGCTCGCGGATCAGCAGGGCCTGCCGCTCGTGCGTCCGCTGGCGTTCCTCAAGATAGGCTTGCACTTCGCGCTGCCGCCGCCGGGCGCGGAGGGCGGAGCGCACCGCATTGGCCAACACCGCCGGGTGGAAGGGACGTTCCAGCACCGTCACGTTGCCCAGGAGATCGGTGAGCCGCACATCCGGCGAGCCGCCGCGAGAGCTGAGCAGCACGAAGGGAAAATCCGACCAGGGCGGCTGCCGTTCGACCCAGTGGGCGATGGCGTTGCGGTCCCAGCGGAGTAGCGCTTCCTCGGTCATCACCGCGCAGGCGGCGCCATCGAGGCCGGCCACCAGGGCGTCGAGGGTCGAGATCGACTCAGAGGCGATACCGACTTCCGCCAGGATCGCCGTGGCCACTGACGCATCACGTCCCAGGGGCGCGAGGATCAGGACGACCGGTTCAGGATGCGGCATCGCGTCCGGGCTCGTCCAGGGACTCTCCATCGGCCCCGACCCGTTCGACGAGGAGATTGTCGCCGTTGCCGTCATAGGTGGGCACGCCCGTCAGGACGCCGCGGAATTTCCGCAGGGGTTCGCCGACGCGCAATCCGTTGGCGTCGATCTTGAACTCGCGGATCGTGTCCTCGTGCGGACCGGTCCGCTTCTTGAGAACGGACAAGGCCCGGCGAACCCGGCCGGCGGCCTCGAAGAACCGCAGCATCACGACGGTGTCGCTGACATAGGTCAGGTCCACCGGCGATTCCATCTTCCCCACCATGCCGTGCTGGGCGAGGATCAGGATCGTCACCACGCCCTGCTGGTTCAGGTAGGTGACGAGCTCGTGCATCTGCATGACGAGGAAGGGCTGGCCCGCCATGGCGGTCATGTAGCCGGTCAGGCTGTCGATGATGACGATCCTGGCCGCATCGTGCTCCACGGCATCGCGGATACGTCCCGCGAAATCGCCGGGCGAGACGTCGGCAGGGTCGATCTGCTCGATCTGCAGCGATCCGGCCTCGATGAAATCCGCCAGGGGCATGCCCACGCTCCGGGCACGTCGCAACAGGATGCCGCGCGTCTCGTCGAAGCTGATGATCAGGCCGCGTTCGCCGCGCCGGAGGGCGGCCACCAGGTAGCTCATGGCGAGCGTGGATTTGCCGGCCCCCGACGGACCGACGATGAGGCTCGTCGTCCCCCGGTCGAGGCCGCCGCCCAGAACCCGATCGAGCTCGGCGACGCCGCTTTCCACCGAGCCCGCCTCGAAGCTGCTGGGATGGTCGCTCGCGATCAGGCGCGGATGCACCAGGATGCCGCCCTTGCGGATTGCGAAGTCGTGGTAGCCGCCCTGGTACTCCGTGCCCCGCATCTTGATGACGTGGACGCGCCGCCGCGGGGCACCATAGGCCGGCGTCAGCTGTTCGAGCCGGATCACCGCGTGGCTGATGGAATGCAGGTTGAGGTCGTCATGCTCGGCGCTGAGATCGTCGAGCATCAGCGCGGTGATGTCGTTGAGGAGGAAGTAGCTCTTCAGTGCGAGCACCTGGCGCCGGTAGCGCAGCGACCCTTGTGACAGCAACCTGATCTCCGACAGGCTGTCGAACACGACACGGCTCGGCTTCACCCGCTCCATCTCGCTCAGGGCCATGCGCACGGTTTCACCGAGCTCGAGATCGGACGAATGGACGAGGCTCTGCTGCAGCTTCGAATCCAAGCTGAGTTCCGGCGGAACGAGTTCGTAGATCTCGATCCCCTCCAGCGACCAGCCATGCCGCTCGGAGACGGACATCAGCTCGCGGCGGCTCTCCGACAGGGTGATATAGAGGCATGTCTCGCCCCGGGCGGCGCCGTCGAGAAGAAACTGGAGGCCGAGGGTCGTCTTGCCGCCACCGGGCCGTCCCTCGATGAGATGGGCACGCTGGGCCGCGTATCCTCCCGCCAGGATCACATCGAGCCCCGGAACTCCCGTGGGAATCGGTTGGGCATCGGGGGCGGGACTGGCTGACATCGTCGTGTCCGGTGGGTACGGCATGATCGCAGCATAAGTTTCCGCGCCGGCCCTGTCCCCGATAAATCGGCCACAGTGCGGATTCATCCCGTACGGGACGGATCGGATACCGCCTTTGCAGATTGCCGCGTACCGCATTATCAGACCGTGCCGTTGCGCTGCGAGGCGGCCTCCGATTCCGCTTCGCGCTCCTCCAACCCGCCCGACATTCCGGAGTTCGGATCCCTTATGCGCGAACCGAACGCGATCGATTTCTGGCGCGGCCTCGCCCTCGTGACGATCTACGTCAACCACATCCCGGGCAACACGTTCGAGCGCTACACCTACTCGCAATACGGCATTTCAGATGCGGCGGAGCTGTTCGTCTTCCTCGCCGGATGGTCGATCGGGATCGCCACGCGCGGGCGCGACGGACGACCGGAACCGCGCCTGAAAAGCGTCCTGAGACTGCTGTCACGCACGATCGAAGTCTATCGCGCCCAGATCACGACGATGGCCATCGCATTGGCCATGATTGCCGGGACGGCGTTGCTTCTCGACAATCCGCTTCTTCTTGAGTGGCACAACGCCGGCGGCTTCTTCGCCGATCCTATACAGACCACCGTCGGTTTCGTGCTGCTCACACATCAACTCGGCTTCTTCAACATCCTGCCGCTCTACGTGGTGCTTCTCGGCATCGCCCCCGTCTTCATCCTGGTGGCCCGGGTGAGCCGCGTCGCGGCGCTCGGACTGTCCTTCTCCCTCTATGCCGCAAGCCTCGTCTTCGAATGGAACCTGCCATCCTGGCCGGGGGAGGGGGATTGGTTCTTCGATCCGCTGTGCTGGCAATTGCTGCTCGTGCTCGGATTCGTCGGGCAGGATCTGAACCGCGAATCCGACACGCTCCGGCGCTGGTCAAAGCGACTGATGCCCGTGGGCGTCGTCATCGTCGTGCTCGGCATCGTGCTATCGGTGTTCGATCTCAGGCCCGACCCGTTGCTCGTTCCCGATCCACGGCTCGTCTTCTCCTTCGACAAGACCTACCTGTCGCCCGCCCGGCTGATCCACTTCCTCGGAGTGCTGCTGGCCTTCCAGGGGGTCTACGCGCTCATCGTCCCGCATGTCGGCGCGGTCGGTCGATATTTGACGGGACTCGGTCGTAATTCACTGGCAGTCTTCTCCATCGGCTCGCTCCTGAGCCTAGCCGCACAACTCGTGCGGTTCTGGACGGGGGGCGGCATCCTGGTTGATGTCGGCGTCATGGGATTCGGCTTGTTCGCTCTGGGCTTCACTGCATGGTTCGTCGAATGGCGCTCGCGCAAACCTCGGCACTCCTGATTTCCCTCGGCCTCGCCTTACTGGGAATGATCGTCGGATCATCGCAGACCAGGGCGGAGGGCGGTGCGACGATCGTCTCACCACCGACCGCAGCGGCGCCCGCTCCGGGCGGCGAGGCGTCGGAGGCCGTCGATGTGAGCCTGTCGCCCGAATGCCGGGTTCCCGGCTCCAAGCTCTACACCCTCGCCCGGTTGAACTCGGTCAAAGCGGCGCTCAAGGAGAAGCGTCCGGTCCGCGTTCTGGCCATCGGTTCGTCCTCGGCCGGTGCCGGGGCCTCGGCGACCTATCCGGTCAAGCTGGAGACGGCACTGGAACGCTCGCTTCCCAATGTGGATGTGGAAGTCGAGAGCCGGGGCATGCAGGGTGAGATAGCCTCCGGCGCGGCGGAGCGTCTGCGCAGTATGGTGGCAGAGGTGGAGCCCGATCTCGTGGTCTGGCAAGTCGGCACCCACGATGCACTCGCCCGCGTCGATCTCGATGCCTTCGCGAGCGCTCTCGACGAAACGGTTCAGTGGATTAAGTCGCACGATATCGACGTGGTGCTGGTCAATCCCGTCTACACGGCGTCGCTGGCCCAGGACGAATATTACAGCAGCATCGTCCGCAAGGTGCAGGAAGTGGCCCTGCGCGAAGGCGTTCCGCTGGTACAGCGCTACGAGGCGATGCGCTACCTGTCCGGCAGTAGCGACAAGGGCGAAGCGCACATGCTGGGGCGCCAGTTCCGCCTCAACGACCTCGGCCTGCGCTGCATGGCCGAACACGTGACGCGGGCCATCACTCTCTCCCTGCTACAGCCCGACCCTGCGGCGACGGGGACGGCCGGCGCGCCGGCCCTGATCGTCGCGCCGCCGAAGGATGCTTCGGTCAAGCCGTCGCCCCCACGGAGCGGCGGTGCATCGCTGGAGGACAAGCCCTGATGCGCACGGTGACATGCGCACTCGGTTTCTTTTAGCCCGGCCGCAACGGGTGTCGCTCTGAACACCGACGCCGGAACGATGCGAAAAAAAGCCCCGGTATTGCGTGACCTCGTCCGAAGACAGGCGTCCTGTTTCCGGAACGAGGCCAGGGCCTGACTTGAGATCTCGAAGGGGCGACGTGAGCTTAGCAACTGATGGGACGGAGGGTCGCACCTTCGGAGCGGTGATCGTCCGCTTCAAGACGTTCCGCGCAGGTGCCGCGGGAGCGGCACTCGACGTCTTCACCATCCGTATCGCTGCCGCCGTCTTCGCCTACGGGGCGCAAGTGCTGATGGCGCGCCTGATGGGGCGGACGGAATACGGGATATTCGCCTCGATCTGGGTCTGGATCGCCATCCTCGGGCATTCCTCGACACTGGGTTTCGCCCAGGGCGCCTGCCGTTTCCTGCCCGCCGACCAAGCACGGGCCGACCTCGTCCATGTCCGGGGGTTCCTCATCGGGGGCGCATGGGTGAGTGCCGCGTGCGCCTGCACCGTCGCATGTCTCGGCCTCGCACTGGTCTGGATGCAGGGTACCCTCCTCGGAGGACCGTATGCTGGACCACTGCTCGTCGCCGCGCTGGTCCTGCCGCTCTTCACCCTGCAAGACTATCTCGAGGGCGTCGCCCGCAGCCAGAACTGGGCGGTGCTCGCCATCGCGCCACCCTATCTCCTCCGCCAGTGCCTGATCATGGCCGCCATGGCGGGAGCCGTCGCCGCGGGAGCGCCGGCGCAGGCTTGGGTTGCCGTCGCGTGCACCTTGGTCGCCACCGGGATCGCCCTGGCGATCCAAGCGTGGCTCCTGATCCTGCGCCTTCGCGCCGTTCTGCCCTCGGAGCCACCGCGATACCGTTGGCGGATCTGGCTCCGGGCATGCCTGCCAATCGCGGCGGGTGATCTTGCCCATTCCACCTTCACCATGATCGATGTGGTCATCCTGAGTATGATGATGCCGCCGACGGCGGTGGCCCTCTATTTCGTCGCGACCCGGATCCAGCAATTCGTCCCCTTCGTGCATTACGCCGCATCCGCGGCCACCGCTCAGCGTTTCGCCGCCATCCATGCGTCCCGGGATGCTCCGGGCCTGAAACGCTTCGTCCGCATCCAGGCCCGGCTCACATTCGCCGCCACGGTGACGGTCGGTCTCGTCATCGTGGCGGCGGGACCGTTCCTGCTCGCGATGTTCGGGCCGGAATTCGGCGCGAGCTTCCCGCTCCTCGCCGTGCTGGTTTTGGGCAATGTCGGTGCAAGCCTGTTCGGGCCGGGGGAGGACCTGCTGACCATGATCGACGGCGAACGTCTGTGCGCCGCCATCACACTGGCAACGCTGGCCGTGGCAGCCTTTCTGTGTGTGGTCCTCGTCCCGTCGATGGGCGCCATGGGGGCCGCCATCGCCATGGCACTGGCCACCATCCTTCGCGGAGCCGGCATGGCGATGGCGGCTTTCCTCGTACACGGCATCGTGACGCCGGTTCTGCGGTTCCCAAGCCGCGCGGGTTCATGAAGACCGAGCATCGAGGGACGAACGGCCGACGCTCCGTCTCGATCGTCACATATTCGGAATTGGCTGCCGATCCCGGTGCCTGGGACGCGCTGATGGCCCGGGCGCTCACCACGCATCCGCATTACAGCCGCCACGTCATCGCCGCCCACCACGCTGCGGGACTCGCCGATACGGATCTCGCCTTCGTTGCCGTGCGGGGTCCGAGCGGCCTCGATGCGCTACTACCGTTCGCATGCAAGCGCGATGTCTGCGGGCTCGGAATGAAGGTGGCACGCCCCTTCCTCTCACCCTTCATCACGCAGACGAGCCCGCTCGTCGCCGACGACCCGGACCTGGCGAAAATTCTCGATCTTCTGGTGGCGGGTCTACAATCCGCCTCCGGCGGCCATCTCTGGCGCTGGCCGCTGCTTCCCACCTCGACGAGGCTCGGTGGCGAACTGCTCGCGGCGATGGATCGGGCGGGTTGGCAGCACGGCATCGCTCACAGTTTCGAACGACCGATCGTAGAGCGCCGCACCTCATATGACGCCTTCCTCGCAGGTCATCCGAACCGGTCGCGCCTGAAGGATCTGAACCGTCGCGATCGGCGTCTATCGAAGCGCGGTACGCTCATCCTCGATGTCGCCACCAATGGCGCAAACCTGCGCGATGCCGTCACCAGCTTCCTCAGTCTCGAACGGACTGGATGGAAGGGCAGAGCCGGAACGGCGCTGACTTGTCAGCTACAGCACAAGGCTTTCGCGCGAGCCCTCTTCGCCGACGGGAGCGGCCCGATCGGCCTACGCGCCGATATCCTTCGGCTCGACGGTCGCCCCCTCTCGATCAGCCTCGCCCTTCTGACAGGCGGCACGGCCACGCTTCTGAAGACGACCTATGACGAGACCGAGCGCTCCAACGCTCCGGGGCTCCTGCTCGAGGCACGGATCATCGAGACGCTGCACGAGACGGGGTTCGCCCAGCGGCTCGATTCGGCGACATTGGCCGGTTCCGTCCTAGAAGATCTCTTTCCGGACCGGGAGACGATCTGCGAGGTCGTCGCCGCCCCGCGCCGGGCGTTCCGCTTGCTTCCCGTAGATCGACGGATTCGCCTTGTCATGATCGAACGCGATTGCAAGGCGCTGATCAAGCGGGTCTTGGGCAGGCGCTGACGCGCGGGCGCAGCCGTGCTACTCGGCCCGTTCGGCACGCCAGACAGGAACCATCCGCATGCGTCGTCCGCTTCTTGCCCTCACCGGAGCCTTGTTGATCGCCATGACCGCTTCCGCATCCGCCGAGACCGTGACCACGCCTTCGGGCCTTCAATATCGCGACGAAGTCGTCGGCACCGGCCCCTCGCCACAGACCGGCAAGAAGGTCAGCGTCCATTACACCGGCTGGCTCGACGATGGTGGCAAGCCCGGCAAGAAGTTCGACTCCTCCCGCGACCGGGGCCAGCCCTTCAGCTTCACCCTCGGTATCGGACAGGTCATCGGCGGCTGGGACCAGGGGGTCGCCACGATGAAGGTCGGCGGCAAGCGCACGCTCATCATCCCATCCGACCTCGGCTATGGCGCACGCGGCGCCGGTGGCCTGATCCCCCCGAACGCCACGCTCATCTTCGACGTCGAACTGCTCGGCGTGAACTGAAGGCCGGCTGGAGAACGGCGCGGCCCCGGTCCTAACCTTGAGGTACCGGGAGCCCTGAAAGACGCGTCCGGTGCGGCTGCAGGCGGTGAAGAGCTTCGCCTGCAGCCCTCTTGGCACAGAAGGCACAGGTCGCGAGACCGAGAAGCTCCCGAGCCGCGTAGGGGTCGGCGACGTCCCGGCCGCGGCGAAACCCCGTTCGATGGCTAGCCCGACGAGTTCAGCGCTGCTGGCTGCCAATTGGTGCTCCGGGACACGGATCTTGTCTTCCAGTCCGCACCGCATCGTCCTCGCGCGCATGCGCCCAATCCAATACCTCGGCCGGATGCCGGCCGGTGCCGGCGGCGGTCCAGGTCGCCCGGGGGCAGGATCCGTTTCAGCTCCTCGAGGAGCAGGTCGAGGAGGCGCTCATTGGCAGGAAGAGCGTTCTTCAGGCGGGTGACGAAGGGACGCGGGGACGGGCATTCTTCAACCCCTCATCGAGAAGACGCCGGGCGCCGTACAGGTGCGAGAGGTCGAAGATCTCGATTTCGGCGCACCGCGGATCAGGCGATCAAGAGATGCCGAGGGCGCGGATGAGAAGAAGGCTGATGGCGAGGAGGACGGCCAGAGAGCCGGTGACGGCAAGCGTCACCCGCCCGCCCATGCGGGCCAGTACCCGGACATCGACGCCCAGGCCCAGGGCGGCCATGGACATGATCGTCAAAAATCCAGCCAGTTGCCTCACCGGCCCGGAGGCCGCCTCAGGGATCAGGCCGAGGGAACGCAGGCTTGCCAGCCCGAGAAAACCCAGAATGAACCAGGGTACGAGCTTGGTGAAGCCGAGCCGCCCCGTCGATGCTTTCCGAACTCCGTCTTCCAAAGGAAGCCGATGGGCGATGAGCGAGAAGGCGATGACGACGGGGCCGAGCATCAATACACGCACCAGCTTGACCAGCGTGCCGACTTGGGTGCTGAGCAGCCCCACCGGCACCGTGGCGGCGAGCACCTGCGGCACAGCGTAGACGGTTAGGCCCGCCAGCACCCCGTACTGGTGATCCGATAGGCCAACGAGGGGGATGAAGAGGGGCAGGCCGAGCACCATCAGCACGCCGAGCACGGCGGTAAAGGCGATGGAGCCGGCGACGTCCTTGCTATCGGCTCCGATCACCGGCGCCACGGCGGCGATGGCCGAATTTCCGCAGATGGCGTTGCCGCAGGCAACCAGGATCGCCATACGGGCCGGCAGGCCGAGACCGCGGCAGATCGCGTAACTCGAGACGATCGCCAGCAACACCGTGCCGACGATGCCGGTGAGAAGTGCGGGTCCTGAGGCGACGATGGCGCCGAGGCTGACCGACGCTCCCATCAACGTCACGGCCAGTTCGAGCAGTTGCTTCGCGCTGAAGGCAATCCCTGCCCGGAAGCGCTCGCCCGGCATCCAGACGGTGCGGATCGCAATGCCGAACAGGATCGCGATCACGAGCGCTTCGATATAGGGGTGCCCGGTGGCCCGCTCCTCCCAGGCTTGGATGGCTATGGCGATCCCGGTGACACCGAGGCAGAGGACGATGCCCGGCAGAAGCGCCGATCGCCTATGCGACGTGGCCGCTCCCGTCGGGATTGTCAGATTCGAGGATGCCTTCACGCCCATTCCACCCGCTCGGAGTTGCCTCTAGGCTCCCCGAAAAAAACTTCCACATGGCTCGACGAAAAGAGAAAGTCGCGCTCCATACCGCGGGAATTTCAAAAGTCTTATCCATTGATCGCTAGCACGCAAAGCCCGATCTTATCGCTCATGACCACGTGTTCCGATGCCAACGCCACCAGCTTCGACCCCTATGGTGAGCCGTTGGGAGAAGACCGCATCACACACATGGTGCAGGCTGATCGTCGGGCGCGCAATGCCGCTATCGCGATCTTCTGGACGCTCGCGCTGACTTTGACTGCGGGGCGGGTTTATTTGAACGATCAGCCACTTGGCCATGCCTTGATACTTGCCAAAGCGCAGATCGGGGCGTTCGTCACGGCCGTACGTTGACGTGATGTCGATGGCTGTCGACCAATACGTGTCGGCGAGATAACGCGGCGATCGCTTTCTTGATCGGGGCATGAGATACGGCCACCGTATTTGGCCGGTATGGACGCAGGGCAACCGGACCGAGCACAGCGCACGTTTACCGACCCGGACAGCCGGATCCTGCCAGGCGCGATGGCCTCGTGCAGGGATACAACGGGCAGATTGCCGTCGATGACGCGAATGAGATCATCGTAGCGCATCGCCCTGTTACGACCTCCGCCGACTCCCGCGCCCTGGTGCCGATCATCGACGACGTCCGCAGTCATTTCGGGCTTCAGTCGTTCGAGGTCTCCGGCGATGCAGGCTTTACCAACCGAGGTAAACTTGGCTGCTCTGAGGGAGCGGCCGGCCTTCTCACGCTGACGAAAGACGCCCCCGATGCGTGCGATGGCCGCGTGGATGAAGCGGGCTGGCCGCCGGACCCGCTACCGCCTGAGGAAGCATATCGTCGAGCCGGTGTTTGTGTAGATCAATCAGGCCGGAGGCTTCCCGAAGTTCTTGCTCCTGGTTCTCAATCAGGTTCGGCACTTATAATACATTGCAAATAGAGGACGGCGCGCGGATTTCTCCGCGCGCCGTCCTTTAAAACGCAGGTTCGTGTCATTCGTACAGATAGAAACACCACTAAAACCGCAATGTTCTATTGCCCGTCGTAATAGCGGTTTTTCTCGAACACCATCACGAGCAGCCTGTCGTTCCGCCACACGTGTCGCATTTCAAGCAAGTTCCGTTACGCACGAGCGTGAAGTTCGCGCATTCAGGGCAGGATTCTCCGACATAGCCCTTCATCTTGGCTTCCGCTCGCCGATCCGAGACAGTCCGTTCGGCCTTGGCGAAGGGGAGGGCGGTGACGAGGCTTTCGGCTTGGCCCGCCAGCTCCGGTTCGGCCTTCAATGCCGTCGCTCCCCGCAGGGCATGAACGACGCCGCCGGCTGGGGAACTCGTTCCGGCGTTACCGGAGCCGATGCCCATCGTGCCGCCGCCGGGGCCGCCCTGGATGAGGGTAAGCCGGTCGGCCGATCCGCGCAGCAGGCCGCGCGAGACGACGCTGGACGCCACGGGATCCGGCTTGTCGCCGCCGCTGCGGCTCCCTTCGCCCTCACCCTTGCCCATCACCGTGTTGCCGATTTCCGAGGGGTCGACATGGGCGAGATCCATCCTGCCGAGATACGAGATCGCCAACTCGCGGAACACGTAGTCGAGGATCGAGGTAGCGTTCTTGATCGCGTCGTTGCCTTGGACAAATCCGGCCGGCTCGAAGCGGGTGAAGGTGAAGGCGTCGACATACTCTTCCATCGGCACGCCGTATTGAAGGCCGATCGAAATCGCGATGGCGAAGTTGTTCATCAGCGAACGGAAGGCGGCGCCTTCCTTGTGCATGTCGATGAAGATCTCGCCGATGCGGCCATCCTCATATTCGCCGGTCCGCAGATAGACCTTGTGGCCGCCGACAACAGCCTTCTGAGTATAGCCCTTGCGCCGATCGGGTAGCTTCTCGCGCGAGCGGATACGCTCGACGCGCTCGATCACCCGTTCGACGATTTTTTCCGCGAGCTGCGCTGCCTTGGCGGTGGCCGGTTGCGCCACCAGAGCTTCGATGGCCTCCTCGGTATCCTCCTCCTCATCGGCGATGAGCGCCGAGTTCAGGGGCTGAGAAAGTTTCGAGCCGTCGCGGTAGAGGGCGTTAGCCTTGAGGGCCAGCGTCCAAGACAGCTTGTAGGCGTTCTTGCAATCCTCGACCGTGGCGTCGTTGGGCATGTTGATGGTCTTAGAGATCGCCCCAGAGATGAAGGGCTGCGCCGCCGCCATCATGCGGATGTGGCTCTCCACCGAGAGGTAGCGCTTGCCGATGCGCCCGCACGGGTTGGCGCAATCGAAGACCGCGTAATGCTCCTGCTTGAGGAAGGGGGCTCCCTCGAGAGTCATCGCGCCGCAGATATGCGTGTTGGCTGCCTCGATGTCCTTCTTCGAATAGCCGAGGAAGGGCAGGATCTCGAAAGTCGGGTCGGCGAGCTTGTTGGCCGGAACCTGAAGCACGTCCTTGAGGAAGTCGTCGCCGAGGGTCCAGCGGTTGAACACGAACTTGATGTCGAAGGCCGACTTCAGTCCCGCCTCGATGGCCGCGATCTTGTCGTCGGTGAAGCCTTTGGCGCGCAGGGAACCCGGGTTGATGGCGGGAGCCTGCCCCATCGAACCGTGGCCGACGGCATAGGCCTCGATCTCGGCAATCTCCGATTCGCGGTAGCCGAGGGAACGCAAGGCGTTCGGTACAGCACGGTTGATGATCTTGAAGTAACCGCCACCCGCGAGCTTCTTGAACTTCACCAGGGCGAAGTCCGGTTCGATACCGGTGGTGTCACAATCCATCACGAGGCCAATCGTGCCGGTGGGCGCGATGACGGTGGCCTGGGCGTTGCGGTAGCCGTACTCCTCGCCCAGCGAGAGGGCGCGGTCCCACGCCACCTTGGCGCGTTCCGCCAGGTTCGTTTGAGGAATGTTGGCGATGTCGAGGGGGACGGGGGCGATCGAGAGGAACTCGTAGCCCGCAGCCTCGCCATGCGCCGCGCGGCGATGGTTACGGATGACCTTCAGCATGGCATCCGCGTTCTCGTCGTAGCCCGGGAATGGCCCGAGTTCGGCAGCCATTTCCGCCGAGGTTGCGTAGGCGACACCAGTCATGATGGCGGTCAGGGCACCGGCCAGAGCCCGACCCTTATGCGAATCGTAAGGCAGGCCCATGCTCATCAACAGGCCGCCGATATTGGCGTAGCCGAGACCGAGGGTGCGGTAGCGGTAGGAAAGCTCCGCGATCTCCTTCGACGGGAACTGCGCCATCATCACCGAAATCTCGAGGACCACGGTCCAGAGCCGGTTGAGGTGCTCGAAGGCGGCTACGTCGAACTCGCCGCTGGCCTGATCGTACATCGTCAGCAGGTTGGCGGAGGCGAGATTGCAGGCCGTGTCGTCGAGGAACATGTACTCGGAGCACGGGTTCGACGCACGGATTCGGCCAGCGGACGGGCAGGTGTGCCAATCGTTCATGGTCGTATTGAAATGCAGGCCCGGATCGGCAGATGCCCAAGCGGCTTCGCCGATCTTATCCCAGAGCTCGCGGGCCTGGACCGTCTTCACGGACTTGCCGGTGGTCCGAGCCGTCAGATGCCATTCCTCGTCACGCTCCACCGCGCGCAAAAAGTCATCGGTAAGCGAGACGGAGTTGTTCGAGTTCTGGCCGGCAACCGTCAGATAGGCCTCGGAATCCCAATCGGTGTCGTAGACCGGGAAATCGATCTTGGTGAAACCCTGGCGGGCGAACTGGATGACGCGCTTGGTGTAGCCGTCCGGCACCATCTCCTTGCGGGCGGCCTTCACGGCCTTCTTGAGGACGGGATTGCGCTCGATGTCGAAACAGGCATCACCCTCGGCTTCGCACTGGGTGCAGGCCTTCATCACTGCCTGGAGGTGCTTGGAAACGATCTTGGAGCCTGTGACGAGGGCGGCGACCTTCTGCTCCTCCTTCACCTTCCAATCGATGTACTGCTCGATATCCGGGTGGTCGATGTCGACGATGACCATCTTGGCTGCGCGCCGGGTGGTGCCACCGGACTTAATCGCGCCGGCCGCCCGGTCGCCGATCTTCAGGAACGACATCAGGCCCGACGACTTGCCGCCCCCGCCGAGCTTTTCGTTCTCGCCGCGCAGCATGGAGAAGTTGGAGCCGGTGCCCGAGCCATACTTGAACAGGCGCGCCTCACGGACCCACAGGTCCATGATGCCGCCCTCGTTGACGAGGTCGTCCTGCACACCCTGGATGAAGCAGGCATGCGGCTGCGGGTGCTCGTAGGACGAGGCCGACTTCACCAGTTCGCCGGTGCGGTAATCGACATAGTGATGGCCCTGCGCCGGACCGTCGATGCCGTAGGCCCAGTGGAGACCGGTGTTGAACCATTGCGGCGAGTTCGGCGCGACCATCTGCTTGGCCAGCATGAAGCGAAGCTCGTCGAGGAACGCGGATGCGTCCTCCTCCGAGGTGAAGTAGCCGCCCTTCCAGCCCCAATAGGTCCAGCAGCCGGCGAGCCGGTCGAACACTTGGGTGGATGAGATCTCGGAGCCGGAGCGCTCGGCCTCCGGCAGTTCCGCCAGGGCGGCCTCGTCGGCCACAGAGCGCCACAGGAAGGAGGGAACGTCGTTCTCCTCGACCTTCTTCAGGCGCGCCGGCACGCCGGCCTTGCGGAAGTACTTCTGCGCCAGCACGTCGCTGGCGACCTGGCTCCAACTGTCCGGCACCGAGATGCCGTCGAGGCGGAACACGATCGATCCGTCCGGGTTGCGGATCTCGCTCAACGCCTTGCGGAAGGCGATGGTCGCGTAGGGGGATTGCCCGGCCGTGGTGTAACGCCGCTCGAACCGCATGAACCCTGTATCCCTTGTCGAAGAGTCGACGATGCCGCCGCGCCCTGCGCAGCCGCCGATTCACTGAAGTCTGACGAAGGCAAGCGCTCGCGAACGCTCGCGATGCGCTGTCAGATGGCCGAAAATGCTTAGGGCTACCGGACCGAACCCGTCGTCCCGGCGACCTTCGAAAGCTATCTCGGACACGCCCTCCACGTCAACAACTTGTGTGTGCCGGCTACGTTCCGCGCTATATGTTGTGGTGCTTCGGTAAAACCTGTGGATATCGCGGCGGCGGCGATAAGTGCTGTTTTCCATTGCGGGAATCCGGCTGGAAAATTTCTGCGTTCACAGGGTGGACGCCGCCTCGGCCATGTAAGCTTTTGGTTAAGGCGCGTTGGCTGTGTGATTCCCGCCGCACCGCCCCAGGAGCCTGATCGCTGATCGCGCGCCGATGGCTGTCCCCGGTCCGACTCGCGCTGGACTTCGTGCCGGCCCCTGACCATAGTCCGGCCATCGAAGGACGGGCGGTCGCGCCGGTCCGGTTCAGGCAAGTGCGATGGCTCTCAAGGACACGCTTCTGCGGATCTTCACATGGTGGAACGGGCAGACCATGTCGCTCGCCGTCATGACGGCCCGTCACGGCCAGCTGGTCGGCAAAGACGATTTCGGAAACACCTATTACAAGGCCATCGGACCGCTGATCGACCGCTCGGTCGGGACGGAGCGTCGCTGGGTCGTCTATAACGGCTATGCCGATGCATCGAAGGTCCCGCCCGGCTGGCGCGGCTGGCTCTGCCATAACGGTGACGTTCCTCCGAGTGAGGAGAGCTACACCCCGCGCGAGTGGCAGAAGCCGCATGTGGAGAATCTCACCGGAACCAGCGCGGCGTACCGTCCGAAGGGATCCCAACTCAATCCGGGCAACAACGTCGTGACGGGTGGTGACTACGCGGCCTGGAGCCCGGAATAGCGCTTCGCCGAATGAGAGCGGCCGCCGACGCCGGATCCAGCACCCATGATCGGGCCGCCCTTTTTACACCATGCTTGGCCTGTCTATCGGTGCATGACATCGCGACCGCCCTGGCTTAGGGCAGACGCCTCTTCGTCCCGCGCCGGGTAAGCCGCATGCTCGTTCACCGCAATCTGCATCTCGCCATCAGAGCCGGCCTTCTGTTCGCGGGCGCCGCGGCGCTCGGCCTGCCGATGACGGGCCATGCCCTCGCCGACAAGATCAAGAACCCGACCGCGGTGTTCTCCGGCCTCGACAAGATCACGGGGCGGATCGTGTCGTTCGAAGTCGCGGTGGACGAGACCGTTCAGTTCGGCGCACTGCAGATGACCCCGCGCGTCTGCTACAGCCGGCCGCCCACCGAGAGCCCAAAGACCACGGCCTTCCTCGAAGTCGACGAGGTAACCCTCGACAACAAGTACCGCCGCATCTTCACCGGCTGGATGTTCGCGGCGAGCCCCGGGCTGCATGCGATCGAGCATCCGATCTACGATGTGTGGCTCGTGGATTGCAAAGGTGGCAACGACATCATCGCCGAGGCCCGCGAGCAGGAAGACGTGCCTGCCATGGCGTCGAAGCCGGAGAAGACCAAGCGCCAGCGGAACTCGGACCCGACGCGTACGGCCCAACAGGTCAACCCGAACGGGCAGGTCGATGTGGAGGCGCCGCGCGGAGTTCCGGTGCAGCCGAAGCAGAAGCCATCGCGGAAATTCTTCCCGACCAACGAAGGCCCGGCGCCCGCGCCGCCGCCTCAGCAGCCGCAATCGATCTTCGACGCCATCTTCCGGTAGGATCGGCCGAGCAACCGAGTTTTGCTTCATGCCCGATGCCGTCACCCTTCTGGCTTTCGCGGGCGTTTCCCTCGGGATGGTGCTGACGCCAGGGCCGAACATGGCCTATTTGGTCTCCCGCGCGATCTGCCAGGGCCGCGGGGCGGCGCTGGTCTCCCTCGGCGGGGTCGCGCTGGGCTTCGTCGTCTACATGCTCTGTGCCGCCTTCGGCATCACCGCTCTGATCCTGGCGATCCCCTACGCATACGATGCACTAAGACTGACTGGCGCCCTCTATCTCGGTTACCTTGCCTGGCAGGCGCTGAAGCCTGGTGGCCGCTCACCGTTCGAGGTGAGCCGGCTCGCCCCCGATAGCCGGAAGCGGCTCTTCGCCATGGGCTTCCTCACCAACCTCCTCAATCCGAAGATCGCGATGCTCTATCTCGCGCTCCTGCCGCAATTCGTGACACCCACGGGCGGCTCGGTGCTGGGACAGACACTGATGCTGGGCTCCGTCCAGATCGCGATCAGCGTCGCGGTGAATACGCTGATCGCGTTGGCGGCAGGATCGATCGCCGTCTTTCTGTCGCGCAATCCCAGATGGCTGAAAGCCCAGCGCTGGATCATGGGCGGCGTTCTCGGAAGTCTCGCCCTGCGCATGGCGCTCGACAGAACCCGCTAACGCGTACCGCGATTCATGTCTGCCGAGCGATCGAGGTGAGCACCTCCTCGCCACTCACGGCCCGCTCCTTCGGCCAGACATCCCAGACCGCTTCCTCAGCGATCGCCTCCGCAAGCCGTCGTTTGTAGACATGGCGCGGCACTTCCTCCGCTCCGAACTGGATCAGATGGTCCGTGACGAACTGCGTATCGGCGAGGCGATATCCACCCATCCGCAACCTCGCCATCAGATGGACAAGGGCAACCTTCGATGCATCGCGGGAGACGTGGAACATGCTCTCGCCGAAGAATGCCGCTCCGAGCGATACGCCGTAGAGTCCGCCGACGATCCGTCCCTCCGCATAGACTTCGATCGTATGGGCATGGCCGGCATCATAGAGGGCACGGTAGAGTTCTCGGATACGTGCGTTGATCCAGGTCTTCTCCCCGTCGCCTCGAGGAGCAGCGCAGCCGGCGATCACGCTATCGAATTCGAAATCTGTCCGAACCTCAAAACGGTTGGACCTTATTGTACGGGCGAGCCGACGTGAGACGTGGAAACGGTCGATCGGCAGAACTCCGCGTGCTTTCGGCTCGACCCAATAGATGGTCGGATCATCGGCATCTTCCGCCATGGGAAAGATTCCGGCGGCATAGGCCTTCAGCAAGATCTGCGGAGTGATGTCCACGCGGTCGCCGTCGTGGTCGTGCTGCATGATGACCAATGTGACGCTTCGGACGTACGAAAGCCAGAGGGCGGACGCATCACCCAGCGTCGCGCCCAACGAAAAACGGCGGAGCTTTCGCTCCGCCGTCTCGTCTTGTGAAAAGGATCAATTTCAGAATTCGGGACCGCCCGAAGTCGTACCGAGATTGGGGTTGGAACGCTGGTTCTGCTCGGCATTGCCGCCCTTCGCGGAATCCTCGAACACCGCCTCGCGGTTCGAAATGAAGGGGCGGCTACGAACGCTGCCGGTATCCTCGACATCGACGCGACCTTCGGCATCACGATAGGTGCCGTCGGCTTGCGTGCCGGTCATCGGGACGATGCGGTCGGGCGCACCGATATATGCGGATGGTGACTGGGCGAAGGCGGCGGTGGCGCTCAGTGAGGCGGCCAACACGGCGATGGTCAGGGTGCGCATGAATATCTCGATTGTCATAAGGGTGATCGGCCTCTCGGTAGCTGCCTGCTGATGTCAGAAAAGGCGCTTTCCGGGCCGGGCTGGTCGGATAAGCTCTGTCGTCGCCAGGCGTTCCCCTTGTAGTGAGCCGGCAATGTGTCGCATCTCAATGGGGGTAAAAACAAACATCAAAAGCTCCGTGCTTCTAAATGGGCATTAAAGGCAGCAAATTCTTCTCTCATAGGGCACTTCGAATTATTCTTTTGGATGAGAATACCAATAAGTGTCGAGTACGGAGAGAAACGAAACATCCGCTCGTTGTAACAATTCGCACGGTTAAAAAGCTGTCTTTTCTGCTGGTCAAAACAAAGCAGCCTGCCTCTTGGGGCAGGCTGCTCTAAATCAAGCAAAGGGAAAGCGCTGCGATTAGCGCGCCGGACCGCCGGAAGTGGAACCGGTATTGGCTCCCATGCCCTTGTTGGTCTGATCGGAATTTCCGCCTTTTGCCGAATCGACTGCGCCGGCTCCTGGGGACATCCCATTCTCGCCAATGGGACGGCTCGTGCTGCCGGTGGCCGGCGGCATATCCCGGGTGGACGGATTGTCGAGCGGACCACCCGTCGTCGTGCCGGCCTGTGGCACAGTCCGCTCCGGCTGCGAGACGTTGCCTGAGGGTGACTGCGCCAAGGCCGGGGAGGCTGCGAGAAGCAGGGCAGCGACGGTAAGCTTTGCAATGCGCATGACGTTCGTCCTTCTGGGTTCGTGCTCCCACTGCGCCGGGCGGTCACCCTGGATTGCGAGCAATGAGAAACTTCTTATCCAGAGAACGAGCTTTAAGCGGAGCAGTTCCTCTCAGCCGTTTGTCGGCGTCATTCAGGTCGTCGTCTCCGAGAGGCCACCGCCTTCGAGGAAGCTCTCCAGCCAATGGATGTCGTAGGCCCCCGCGAGGACCTCCGGATTTCGTACCAGCGTTCGGAACAGCGGAAGCGTCGTGTCGACGCCGGCGACCACGAATTCGTCGAGGGCGCGACGCAGGCGCATGAGGCATTCATGTCGGGTACGCCCGTGAACGATGAGTTTCCCGATCAGCGAATCGTAGTTCGGCGGGATGCGATACCCCTGATAGGCGGCAGAATCGACGCGTACACCGAGCCCGCCGGGCGGATGGAAGTAGGTAATGAGCCCAGGCGATGGACGGAAGGTAGCCGGATGCTCGGCATTGATCCGGCACTCGATGGCATGACCCGTGACCTTGATGTCCTCCTGCGTTACCGAGAGGGGCAGGCCAGCGGCCACACGGATTTGCTCGGACACGAGATCCACCCCGGTGATCATCTCCGTTACCGGATGCTCCACCTGGATGCGGGTATTCATCTCGATGAAGTAGAACCGCCCGTCCTCGTAGAGAAACTCGACCGTTCCGGCGCCGATATATTGCAGCTCCTGCATCGCCCGAGCGCAGATACCGCCGATTTCAGCACGGGTCGCCTCGTCGATCACCGGCGATCCGCCTTCCTCCCAGACTTTCTGGTGACGTCGCTGGAGCGAGCAATCGCGCTCGGCTAGGTGGACTGCCTTGCCGCGACCATCGCCCAGAACCTGAACTTCGATGTGCCGCGGCTTCTCGAGATATTTTTCGAGATAGACGGCATCGTCACCGAACGCCGCTTTCGCTTCGGTGCGCGCCATGTCGAGGGCTTGTTCGAGATCGGCCTCCGTACGCGCCACCTTCATGCCGCGGCCACCGCCACCGGAAGCGGCCTTCACCAGAACAGGATATCCGATCTCCGCCGCGATTCGCTTGGCCTCGACCGGATCGTCGACACCGCCCTCAGAGCCGGGCACACAAGGAATACCGAGCCGCTTGGCTGTGCGCTTGGCCTCGATCTTGTCGCCCATGATGCGGATATGCTCGGCCTTGGGACCGATGAAGCCGATATTGTGATGGGCCAGCACTTCGGCGAAGCGCGCATTCTCCGACAGAAATCCGTAGCCCGGATGCACCGCATCCGCGCCGGTGATCTCACAGGCGGCGATGATCGAGGGAATGTTGAGGTAGCTGTCCCTGGCCGAGGGCGGACCGATACAGACACTCTCGTCGGCGAGCCGCACATGCATGGCATCGGCATCCGCAGTCGAATGCACCGCCACGGTGGCGATCCCGAGTTCCTTGGCCGCGCGCAGGACGCGCAGGGCGATCTCGCCACGATTGGCGATCAGGATCTTTTCGAACATGGGGGGCGCTATCACTCGATGACGAGGAGAGGTTCGCCGAACTCGACCGGCTGACCATCCTCGAAGAAGATCGCGGTCACCGTTCCGGCGCGGGGCGCGACGATCTCGTTGAAGGTCTTCATCGCCTCGATCAGAAGCAGTTTCTCGCCTGCCGCCACCTGGGAGCCGATATCGACGAAGGCCTTTGCATCTGGCGAGGGCCGGCGATACGCGGTGCCGACCATGGGGGAGGGCACGGCGCCCGGATGACCGGCCCCGGCCTTGGCGCGCTCGCCAGCGGCGCCGGAGCCCGGCACGGGCAGTCCCGCCGCAGCGGGGGCGGCCGCCGCCACGGCAGGTGCGGGTGCCGCAACTTGGACATGCACGGGCTCAATCCGGCGGACCACGCGGATACGCAGGTCACCCTTTTCCACTTCGATTTCGGTCAGATCCGTCTCGGTCACGAGTTTGGCGAGTTCGCGAACGAGCTCGGGATCGAAAGGTTCGTTCTTAGGCATCGGCACCTTGGCCATTCCGGTCAGTCTTGAGAGTTGGCGTCCGACGAAGCGTCGGACAAGAGCGAGGGGAGAGAGGGCAGACGGGACTGGAGCAGCCGCACCAGGGCTTCCAGGCCCAGACCGTAACTGTGCGGACCGAAACCGCAGATAACTCCGGCACAGACCGGGGCGATGAGCGAGACATGCCGGAAAGCTTCCCGCGCATGCACGTTCGAGAGATGCACTTCGACCGCAATCGCGCCGCTACCGGCAATAGCATCGCGCAAGGCCACGGATGTATGGGTATAGGCAGCGGCGTTGATGAGCACGCCGGCGCCGGCAAGGCCCGCATCCTGCACGAAACCGACCAGTTCGCCCTCGTGATTGGTCTGACGCACGGTCAGCGCTACGCCGAGAGTGTCCGCGCGCGCACGAAGGTCACGCTCGATGTCATCGAGCGTCGCGGTCCCGTAGATGCCGGGCTCACGGCGACCGAGAAGGTTCAGGTTCGGTCCATGAAGGACGTGGATCGGGATCATGATATCGCGTTCGAAGCGCCGGCTGTGCCAAGCGGTCGGGGCAGTGGTCGTAGACGATCGTTCCGGATAGCGACAGGCGCAGGCCGGAACAATCGCCGAGGAGCATAAGCCTTCAGCAACTCGCGTGGCCGCACTGGCGGATGTCACCGATAGTCTTACGGATCGGGTCGACACCGACAGCGCCGGGGATGATCTCATCGCCGATGATAAAAGCGGGCGTACCGGAAAGGCCGAGCTTGTCACCGAGGCCGACATTCTCCGCCAGCGCTGCCTTCACCTCCGCTCCCTGTGCATCCTTCTGCAGCTTGGCGATATCGAGACCCATATCCTTGGCCAAGGCGATCGCACGCTCGCCGTTGACCCGGCCCTTGCTCTCCAGCAGCTTGACGTGGAACTCGAACAGCTTGTCACCCTTGAGCTGCTGCTTGGCCGCCAGCGAAATCTTGCTGGCTTCGAGAGATTCCGCGCCGAGGACGGGGAAATCCTTCAGAACCACGCGCAGCTTGGGATCGCCTTTCACCAGCGTCTGGATGTCGGCGAGTGCCTTGCGGCAATAACCGCAATTGTAGTCGAAGAACTCCACAAGAGTGACATCGCCGGTCGGGTTGCCGACCACGACGCCGTGAGGTGAGTTGACCAGAGCCTCACGGGATTCCTTCAGCGCGGCGGATTGTGCCAGCTTCTGTGTTTCCTGCTGGCGCCGCTCACCCTCGGCGATGGCCTCCTGCAGGACATCGGGATTCTTGACGAGGTAATCCTTGATGATCGCCTCAATCGCCTGGCGCTGCACATCGGTGAAGGCCGCAGCCGCGGTCGGGGCCGTTTGCGCGGGAGCCGGGGCCTGCGCGACAGCGCTCGAAACGCCGGAAGCGAGCGCGCCGACGAGGGCAACGGACGAAAGAAGGTGGCGAAGCAGGCGCATTGATCCTCGCGGGGTCGCGTCCCGTCGGCCGTGGTCAGGCGCGGGACAACCGGTCGTTAGCCACCGGGTTAGGCGTTTTCGCGGCGGCGGGTCAATTGTTCGCCCGCCCCGCCAGCTCCCGCGCGGTAGGCGCGGAACGGATCGGTGGCCTGGAAGGGGAGGGCGCAGGAGAGTAAACCAGCGCCATGACACCAGCCGACGATCGCTCTGACATCAGCATTTCCGCCAAAACCTCTCTCCGCGCGAGTCGCGTGGCGCCCTTCCTTGCCATGGACATCATGGCGGCCGCCGCGATCCGCGACAAACAGGGCGACGGCGTGATCCATATGGAAATTGGGCAACCCTCTGCTCCTGCGCCGCGCCGCGTGATCGAGGCCGCGCAACGCGCTCTGGAAACCGGCAGGCTGCCATATACCGATGCCTGCGGAATCCCGGCTCTCCGCGAGCGCATCGCCCGGTCCTATCGCGACACCTACGGCGTCGCTGTGGCCCCCGACCGGATCGTCGTCACCACCGGCTCCTCGGCCGGCTTCGTGCTGGCTTTTCTCAGCCTGTTCGATGCCGGAGCGCGCATAGCGGTGCCACAGCCAGGCTATCCCGCCTATCGCAGCATACTCCACGCATTGGACCTCGTTCCCGCACCCATGATCCTGCGGGAGGACGACCGCTTCGCTCCGACCAGCGAGGCTTTGCGCGCCCTCCATCGCCGCGAGGCCCTCTCCGGGATACTGGTGATGAGCCCGGCCAATCCGTCGGGCACGGTCATCGAGCCTGCCCGTCTCGCGGAGCTCTGTGCCACGGCTCGAGATCTTGGGCTGCCCTTCATCTCCGACGAAATCTATCACGGACTCAGCTACGGAATTCCCGCCGAGACCGCGCTGAAATTCGATCCCAACGCCATCGTCATCAATTCGTTCTCGAAGACCTTTTGCATGACCGGCTGGCGCATCGGCTGGATGGTTGTCCCGCCCTGGCTGGTCAGGCCCGTCGAGCGTTTGGCGCAGAACCTCTACATCTCGGCCCCCTACCTCTCGCAGGTCGCCGCACTGGCGGCTTTCGACGCGACGGAAGAGGCAGAGACGATCCGCCTCGGCTACGCCGCGAACCGGGCGTTGCTGCTCGACGCGTTTCCCTCCCTCGGCCTGGGGCGGACACATCCGGCCGATGGTGCCTTCTATCTCTACGCTGATGTCGCAGGCCTCACCGACGACGCATCATCCTTCTGCCGCCGGATGCTGGAACAGGCGGGGGTAGCCGCGACCCCTGGGCTCGATTTCGACGCTGCCGAGGGAGGCCACCATGTGCGGTTCTCCTTCGCGGGATCCGAAGGGGATTGCGTGGAAGCCGTGCGGCGCCTGAAGTCGTGGCTTGGGTGATGTCTCGCCCATCGACAGAAAAATGGCCCCGGATCGCTCCGGGGTCCTCCGTTCTAGTCGCTCGGCTCCGCGCTTAGCGGAACAGGTTCAGGAACCCGCCCGGCTCGGCATAGATGCCCGGTGCCGCCGTGGATGTCTGGAAGGTGATCGAACCGATCACCGCATCGCCGCACCATTTCGAAATTCCGCCATTGGTCACCTGGCGGAAGTCACCACTGAAGGCGGCGCACTCGGCCTTGGTCAGATCGGTATCATGGTAGCGTACGTCGAGAACGATGTTCTTGTAGGTGTAGGACAGGCCGACGTTCCCATAGAGGTAGCTCGGCAGGTTGAATGAAGTGAACCGCCCGATATCCGCATTGAATCCGGTAGCCGAGTTCTTTGCGGCGCCAAGAAAGAAGTAGCCGAGCTCGGACAACAGCGAGAACCCGCCCGCATAAGACTCCGGCAGGAACGGGAACAGCGATGCCGGCAATGTGTAAGCGGCCGTTCCGGACGCATAGGTACTGATCGCGTGCGTACCGAAGAAATTCGGTGAAAAGAACACGTTCGTGCCCAGCGTCAGCGAATCTGTCGCGGTGTAGAGCATCTTACCGGCGGCTTCGTAAAAGTCCGAGTTCTTCGTCGAAAACGCCGTGCCGCCCGGCAGGATGACCTGCTGCTAGTTGGGATAAAAATACTACAGGACGCCGAGATCGAAGGCGAACTTTCCGAAGGTCGGGCGAATACCGGCGATCAGATCAAACTCCATGTCCGGCCGGGTGGGAAGGCGGGTCTGATAGGTGGCGAAGCCCGCATAGGCGAAGTTGTTCAGGAACTGGGCTTCGAAAAACGTCTGATAGCTTCCCTGCAGGTTCGATTGCGACACGCCGCGGAAGTTATAGTCCGTCTGATAGCGCGAGCCGAAAGAGAAGCCGATGAGTGGGTCGGCGGCCTTCGCCTCGACCGGCATGGCTTTGGGAACGGACAGATCGGTAGCAATCGCCGGTGATAGAGCGACACCCGCAAGTGTACCGAACGCCAGCAATGATGTGTACAAACGGCGCATGGCCCGATCCTTTTATTGATGGCCGCTAGGGTTGTGACAACATAAACCCTCTTTCAAAGAGATTCCCCAGTCTTCCAGGCCGACTTGAAAACACTCCGGCCGTCTCGCGACGGCGAAGACAGCAGGATAACAACCGTCCTTTCCGACGTCGTATACTTTGTCTTCAAATCCTGCTCGACCGTAAGCGATCATGGCTTCGGAAAAAATTGCTTTGCTGAAAAATTCCCAATCAATCACATATTATTATTTTAGAAATTGGTTTTTTTACTCACTGAAGGCAGTCAGAACAATATTTATAATGACAATGCACAACAGTTATCATTCGGCCATGGAAATCTGCCCGCGGACGCGGTCTCTCGATCCGTCAAAGGTCGTTGCCTCGCCCACTGACCTCGAAGCGACAAACGAAACGGGCCGCATCCTGTCTGGATGCGGCCCGCTCGAACGTTGGGATAGGCGTTATCGGGAGTTGGACTAATCGCCCGTGAGCGCGGCCTTGGTCCGCGACCACCATCCGGCGCGCTTCGGACGATCCGGATCGATTGGCGTTAGCACGACTGCTACCGGCTCGGGGGCCGGAGTTGCAGCCGGAACCGGCTCCGTCGCGGCAATATCCGAATCCACCGTATCGCTGACCAACGCCTCCGGAGCTGCCGCCTCAGCGGCAGGTATCGAAGGCTCTTCAGCGACCGGGAGGTCTACCGAAACGGGTGCGGGTGCCGTTTCCGACGCCTCCTGAGGCAGGCCGGTCGAAACCTGAGCAACCTCTTCGAAGGAGGCCGACACGGCCTGCTGCTCTTCGCCATTCTCGCGCGGGCGACCTTCTGTGCGGTCACGACCGCGTCCGCCTCGGCGTCCACGACGACGACGGCGACCGGCCCCCTCGTCGTCGGACAAGTCGGACCGAGGTGTTGCCTCGCCGTCCCGGACATCTGCTACGACGAGCTCATCGCCGTCATTCTCTCCAACCCGTCCATCCGAATCTTCGCCGGTTTGATCGTCGTTGTCCCGGCTCTCGCTGTCGGTCTCGTCGTCGCCGGACTGCTCGTCTTCGCCGGTCGCGTGATCCCCCGACGATTCGCCGGTCTCGTGGCGACCACCACGCCGCCGCCGACGCCGACGACGACCGCCCGATCGGCCTTCGCCATTGCCTTCACTCGACTTCTCGCGCGGTGCCTCCGGCTCGACCGGTTCGGCCTCAGCCTCGAGGATGGCCTCTTCCTCATCGTCGCCGTCGATATCCTCGTCGGCATCGAGCTGAGGCGAGATCGCCACGGCGCGGACCCCGGTTACGGGACCCTCGCTCCTGATCGCCAACTCACCTCGATCGAGCTGGAACGCCGATGTCGCGGCCAGCCGCTCGTCCGCGGCAATGGTCACGGTGACGCCAAAGCGGATTTCCAGTTCGCGCAGATGCGCACGCTTCTGGTTCAGGATGTAGAGCGCCGCCTCCGTGCGGGTGCGAAGGATGAGATTGTGTGTCGTGCTCTTGAGAAGCGACTCCTCGATGGCGCGCAGGATCTGAAGGGCCACCGAGGCGGTGGCGCGGACATATCCCGAGCCACCGCAATGGACGCAGGGGAGCGACGAGCTCTCCAGCATGCCGGTGCGGATGCGCTGGCGGCTCATTTCGAGCAGACCGAAGGGCGAGATGCGGCCGACCTGAATGCGTGCGCGATCGTTTTTCAGGCAATCGTTGAGCTTCTTCTCGACCGCGCGGTTGTTGCGCTTCTCTTCCATGTCGATGAAGTCGATCACGACGAGACCAGCGAGATCGCGCAGGCGAAGCTGGCGGGCGACCTCTTCGGCCGCCTCCAGATTGGTGCGGAGTGCCGTGTCCTCAATGTCGTGCTCGCGGGTCGAGCGGCCCGAATTGACGTCGATGGAAACCAGGGCTTCGGTCGGGTTGATGACGAGGTAGCCGCCTGACTTCAGCGTCACATGCGTCGAGAACATCGCATCGAGCTGTTGCTCGACTCCGTGGCGCGCGAAAATCGGCGTCGGGTCGCGATAGGGCTGCACCACTTTGGACTGGCCCGGCATCAGCATGCGCATGAAGTCGCGGGCCTCGCGGTACGCCTCGTCGCCCGCCACAAGGATGTCGTCGATATCCTTGTTGTAGAGGTCGCGGATGGCGCGCTTGATGAGCGAACCTTCCTCGTAGACCAGGGCCGGCGCAGAGGAGGACAGCGTCAACTCACGCACGCTTTCCCAGAGGCGCATGAGATATTCGAAGTCGCGCTTGATCTCCGGCTTGGTCCGGGACGCACCGGCAGTGCGCAAGATCACGCCCATGCCTTCCGGAACCTCAAGATCCTGGGCGACTTCCTTGAGGCGCTTGCGGTCGGCCGCCGAGGTGATCTTACGCGAGATGCCGCCGCCACGGCCGGTATTGGGCATCAGCACCGAGTAGCGGCCAGCCAGCGACAGATACGTGGTCAGTGCCGCGCCCTTGGTGCCACGCTCCTCCTTGACGACCTGTACCAGGATGATCTGGCGGCGCTTGATCACCTCCTGAATCTTGTAGTGGCGGCGATAGGTACGGGGGCGCTCGGGGATCTCGGCCAGAGCGTCGCCGTTACCGCCGACCTGGGCGATCTTGTGCTCGCCATCCTCACCATCATGCTCGTCGTCCGAATCCTCGTCGTCGGATTCGTCCTCCTCGTCGTCCGAATCGTCGTCCTCGTCCGATTCATCTTCGTCGGTCTCTTCGTCCTCGTCGGTTTCGTCTTCGAGAACGGGGGCATCGGGATGCCCCTCGGCGACTGGTTCCGCCACGTCCACTTGGGCCGGCGCCGCTTCTTCGAGCGCAGATGAGGTCGCCTTTACCGGTGCGGAGACTTCGCCTTCGAGGGAAGCGGGCGGCAGATCGGACGATTCATCCGAGCCGGGCTCGATGCCGATGGCCTCGGACGGGACGACATCCGCAGGGGCGGCCTCGTCATTGACGCTCACGTCGCCGTCGAGCTCGCCGGCGGTCTTTGATACGATGGGATGCTCACCGGATTCGTTGCTGGGCGGTGCCGAGGCCTGACCCGACTGCTCCTCTGCAAGACCTACCTCGACGGTCTCCGAAACGTCTTCGGCACTCACTGTCTCGCTGGTCTTGGCGGATGCAGCCTCTGCACGGCGCCCACGCGAACGGCGGCGCGGCTTGCGCTCCTCGCGTTCGCGGTGCTCCTCGGCGTCCCGCGCCTCGTCTTCCAGCAACGCCTGACGATCGGCGAGGGGGATCTGATAATAGTCGGGATGAATCTCGCTGAAGGCGAGGAAACCGTGGCGGTTGCCGCCATACTCGATGAAGGCTGCTTGGAGCGAAGGCTCCACGCGCGTCACTTTGGCAAGGTAGATGTTGCCACGAAGCTGACGCCGATTGGCCGCCTCGAAGTCGAACTCCTCGACCCTAGACCCGTGGACCGTGACGACCCGGGTTTCCTCCGGGTGCATCGCATCGATGAGCATCTTGTTGTTGTTGGCCATGACGGACTTTCATGGCGATCGACGTCGTCCTTCTGCAGCCGAACTGTCCCGGCGAAGCGCTGCCCGATTCCGGCCCATCGGGCGTCGGGGGGAGCGCACGCCCAGGCCCGACGATGCGGGCCAGGGGGGCTTTGGGGAAGGGATTGCCGTCAACCGCCGCTAGGCGCCGGTGATCGGCGCGCGTGGGGTTGAACATGGCCAGGGCCGACGGCGAACCGGCGCCACGCGAAACGCGTACGCTTTGAACACGAGCAACGGCAACCGATGCTGTGCGTCCGTCCATCCGCTCCCTGACCTCACGAAGACTTTGAGACCGTGCAAATGCCGGCCGCTGATTTCCAGAACGGCGACTTGGCGAAACGATCGCCGCATGCACCGGTACCCACCCGAATTCAAAAACGCCGACGGACTTGACGCGGAGAGCCGACTGCGAGGCGACACGGCGACTGGCCAGGACGCTCTCGCGGGCCGCGAATGAGACCGCACGACACCCGGGGAGGGACAGTACCATTACAGATCGTCGCGGGCGCTTGGCAAGCAGCAAGAGCATGCCGCCACAACTTTGACGCCTTGGCGCCCAGGCGGGCATCCGGTTCGGTCCTGTCGCCCCACACCAACATCCAGGCTGCTTCGCCATCCGGCCGGAGAGGAACGGTTAACCATCCCGGCCGTATCCCTTATCGAACACTCGCGCTTCCCAAGGCCCCTCGGTTCCGGAAGTCTGTTGGTTCCAACGGCCCCCTGGTTTCAGGACAACGACTGCCGGATCGATGCCGCCTCTCGCTCGCCTGCTGCGCCACGCAATTGTCCTATCCGCCCTCGCGATGGCTGTTCCGGTCGTGGCCCAGGACGACATCCGGACGAATCCGACAGTATCCGGGCAACAATCGGCCGTCGCCATCGCGGCGGACCTCTCCACCGGTGCGGGCGGATCGACCAAGCTGACCCTCACATTGTCGAAATCGATCGAGGCGCGCACCTTTGTCATGGAGCGGCCCGACCGGGTCGTCATCGATCTTACGGAAGTGAACTTTCAACTCGCACCTGACACCGGACGACGCCGCGAAGGGTTGGTCTCTTCCTTCCGATACGGCCTGTTCGCTCCGGGTCGCTCGCGCATCGTCGTCGACCTTGCTCAGCCGGCCACAGTCGGGCGCATCGAAACGACGACGCGCATGCGAGACGGCGCCATCCTCCTCTCGATAGAGTTCCAGCGGGCCGACCGCGACACCTTCCGTCGCGCCGCTGTGGCAAACGACCCGTCACCTCCGGCCCGCAAGGAAGCCATGGCAGAACCGAGTGATTCCCGGCCGTTGATCATGATCGATGCCGGGCATGGCGGCATCGATCCAGGCGCCATCGCTGCCTCGGGCATCTTCGAAAAGGACATCGTGTTTGGCTTCGCCCAGGCCCTCGTCGGTAAGCTCGAAGCGTCCGGCCGCTACAGGGTGCGGATGACACGTGATCGCGACGTGTTCGTTCCTCTGGCCGAGCGCGTGCGAATCGCCCGCGAGGCCAGCGCCGATCTCTTCGTCTCGATCCATGCTGATTCCATCTCGTCGGCCCCGCAAGTGCGCGGCGCGACGATCTATACTGGCTCCGAAAAGGCCACGGACGCCGAATCGGCCAAGCTCGCAGAGCGTGAGAACAAGGCGGATTCGACCGCCGGCACAGATTCCGGCCAAGGTCCCGGCCACATCGCCGACATCCTCCAGGAACTCACTTTGCGCGAGACGCGCACCTTCTCGTCGGGCTTCGCCAAGGGTCTTATGTCCTATCTCAGCCCCGTCATGGAGCTGAGCAACAAACCGCATCGTGAAGCGGGTTTCGTGGTCCTGCGTTCGCCGGACGTGCCGTCAGTGCTGGTGGAGCTCGGCTACCTGTCGAGCAAGCGCGACCTCGACCTGCTGCAGTCCGAAGCCTGGCGCGCCGATGTCACAGGCGGGATGGCGAAGGCCATTGACGCATTTTTTGCTAACCGTACTTCCCTGACACGGCCGGTGCCGCCGCGCCGCTCTGCGGCAATCGCCCCAGTTTCACCATAGATACGGTGTGAAACCGGGGCTCACGGCGCCCCGGCTCGGAATAGGCCTCTCACGCCTTCCGAACGATAGCGGGTCGTCGCGTCATTCTTGCCTTTCCGGGACGATTGAGGTCTCGGTCATCCTCGCCTCTCGGCCGGACCGGCAGCGGCAGATCATCGACGGACGGGACCCGGATGCGCTTCATCCTTCGTTTCTTCGGCTTCCTGTTCAGCATCGGGGCGATGTTGTTCGTGCTGCTGTCGGCAGCCGGCGCGTATTTCTATTACACCTACAGTCAGGATCTGCCCGATCACGCCGCCCTCGCCAATTATGAGCCGCCGGTGATGAGCCGCGTCCACGCAGCGGATGGCAGCCTGCTCGCAGAATATGCCAACGAGCGCCGGCTCTACCTGCCGATCCAGGCGATGCCGAAGATCGTCGTGGCCGCCTTCCTCTCGGCCGAGGACAAGAACTTCTACAAGCATGGCGGCATCGACCCCGAGGGGGTCGTGCGGGCGATCTTGACCAACGCCAAGAGTGGCAAGAAGCAGGGCGCCTCGACCATCACCCAGCAGGTGGCGAAAAACTTCTTGCTCACCAACGAGCAGACCTTCGACCGCAAGATCAAAGAGGCATTGATCGCCCTGCGGATCGAGTCGGCCTACTCCAAGGACAAGATCCTCGAGCTCTACCTCAACGAAATCTTCCTCGGCACCATCGTGCCCGGCCGCAACCTGCACGGGGTCGCCGCCGCCGCACTCGATTATTTCGGCAAGTCCGTCCACGAGCTGACGATCAACGAGGCTGCCTATCTGGCCGCGCTGCCGAAAGGCCCCAACAACTATCACCCCTATCGTCAGACCCAGAAGGCCCTCGACCGACGCAACGAGATCATCGGCCTTATGGCCGTGAACGGCTACATCACGAAGGAAGAAGGAGAAGCCGCGCGTAAGATGCCGCTCGGCGTCAACCCGCGCGTCGCCTTCGCCAACGCCGCCAATGCCAACTACTTCACGGAAGAGGTTCGCCGCGAGATCACGGAACGCTACGGCGAAAAGAAGCTCTATGAGGGCGGGCTCTCCGTGCGCGCCACCCTAGATCCGAAGATGCAGGCCTGGGCGCGCAAGGCGCTCGTGGATGGCCTGATCCGTTACGATCAATCTCACGGATGGCGGGGAGCTCAGGCGAAGGTCGATCTCGTCGGCCGCGATTGGGGTCTCGCCGTTGCCGAAGTGCCGGGCCTCGGTGACGTCCAACCTTGGCGTCTCGCCGTCGTCCTGAGCACGACGGGAGGCGTTGCTCAGATCGGCTTGCAGCCCCGCCGCGAGGCATCCGGTCAAGTCTCGAAGGAGCGTGAGACCGGCACTATCGCCGCCGACGGCACCCGCTGGACCGGACGCTCGCCATCGGCAGCGCTCAATGCCGGCGATGTCATCTATGTCGAGGCCATCGACGGGGGGCGCGGACAGTACCGGCTGCGCCAGCGTCCGGAGGTCTCCGGCGCCATCGTCGCCATGGACCCCTATACCGGACGCGTCCACGCCATGGTCGGGGGATTCTCCTATGACGAGAGCCAGTTCAACCGTGCGACGCAGGCCCAGCGTCAGCCGGGCTCGTCGTTCAAGCCGATCGTCTACTCGGCCGCCCTCGACAACGGTTACACGCCGTCTTCGATCGTACAGGACTCGCCGATCACCATTGAGGCCGGTCCCGGCCAGGAAGCGTGGTCTCCGTCGAACTACGACGGCAAGGCGGGCGGCCCGCATACGCTCCGCTACGGGATCGAGCATTCGAAGAACCTGATGACCGTGCGGCTGGCCAAGGATGTCGGCATGCCGCTCATCGCCGAATACGCCCGCCGCTTCGGTGTCTACGACGATATGCTCCCCGTCCTGCCGATGTCGCTCGGGGCGGGCGAAACGACCGTCATGCGCATGGTCACCGCCTATTCCATGCTGGCCAATGGCGGCCGCCGTATTCGCCCGACCCTCATCGACCGCATCCAGGATCGTGTCGGCGAAACCATCTACAAGCACGACAACCGAAAGTGTCTCGGCTGCGACGCTGAAAAGTGGTCCGGCCAGGACGAGCCGAAGCTGGTGGATGATTCGGAGCAGGTCCTCGATCCACTCACTGCCTACCAGATGGTCTCGATCATGGAGGGCGTCGTCCAGCGCGGCACCGCGACATTGCTGAAGCAGATCGGCAAGCCGCTCGCCGGCAAGACCGGCACGACGAACGATGCCAAGGACGCGTGGTTCGTCGGCTTCTCGCCGGACCTCGCGGTCGGGGTCTATATCGGCTTCGACAAGCCGCGCTCGCTCGGCGACCGCGCAACCGGTGGCGGTCTCGCGGCGCCTGTGGCCCTCGACTTCCTGAAACAGGCCCTTAAGGACAAGCCGCCGACACCGTTCCGTGTGCCGCCCGGCATCAAGCTAATCCGCGTCAACGTCGCCTCCGGCATGCGCGCCGGCTCCGGGGAAGGCTCCGGTACGATTCTCGAGGCGTTCAAGCCGGGCACCGCCCCGCCCGACGCCTACGTCGCGGCGCCGGCCGCTCCCGCCGCCGTACCGGCGGACGCCGACCGTGCGGCACAGGCTGGTGGATTGTACTGAGAGCGAGCTCCGCGGGGATCCCATTCCGGGTCATCGGGCGCTGACTGCGCTCGATGACCCAAAAGCCGCAGGAAGCCGAAGCGTTCATGGAGCCGGCAACGAGGAAGTGAGAACCCGTCTCGGTCCGGCCTTGCGCCCCATCCGATCAGGCGGTTTTGCCGGGTGATGGGAACGCCCCCCTCAAAAGGAAGCTCGCACGCCCCCGAAGAAGCTGCGACCGACGCCAGGGTAGAAGGCGGTCGGATTGCCGCCCATCGTCACTGCGTTGTTCACCACCGCCACGTCAGAGACGTAACGTGTATCGGCGAGATTGCGGGCGTCGAGGAACAGCGACACCCCATTCGAGAAGTCGATGCCGGTTTGGACGTTGATCAGGGTGTAGCCAGGCACCTGCAGGGTGTTGGCATGATCCGAGAAGGCGCCTCGCGGCACCCAATCCACCGAAGGGCTGAGGTGAAAGCCGCTCGGGTGGGTATAGGTGACGACGCTGCGCAGCACGTCTTGAGGGATGCCGGCGATTTGATTGTCGCCAAAGACCGGATCGCCGACGAACCGGAAATCGTTATGCGTCCAGACCTGCGACGCCGAGACTCGGTCGCCGACCCCGGTGAGGTCACGGATGATGTCGAGGGAAACGGCCGCCTCGACGCCCTGGTGGATCGTGCGCGGCGAATTGAAAGTCGCCGCAGGGATGTTGCGACCCGGATCGACAGAAAAGTTGATGAGCTCGTCCCGGACTTCCGAGCGATAGAGCGTCACGTCCCATGCGAGGCGGTCAAGGCGGCCACGTGTGCCAGCCTCGTAGGTCCAGGCCCGCTGGGCCTGAAGCGGCACGAATTGCGTCGTCGTCCCAATCGTCTGTGTCAGGTCAGTGAAGTCCGGCACGTCGCGGGAGCGGGTGATGTCCGCGAAAACTTGGATGTCGGGCAGCGGCTGCCAGATCAGTCCGAGCTTCGGGTTGATCCCCTGATAGGTCCGGTTGTCGAATTTCACCGCCGGGTTTGGGCCGAAGCCGCCCTTATCGCTATAGGTCCGGTTCGAGGAGAACGCCTTCGCCCCGGTCATCAAGGCGACATCCGGCAGGAACCAGAACCGGTTCTCGCCATAGGCCTCGTAGTTCGATGAGCTCTGAAGCGCGTTCAGAGTCTGCGCTCCGCGCTGTCCGGCGACGTTTTGGAACTGCAGCGCCGAGTTCTGACCGGCGAAGGCACGAAGGCCGAGGATCGTGTCGTTGCGGTATCCGCCGATGTCGAAGGTGCCGGCCCAATGCGGGGAGATGCCGTAGGTCCAGCCGTCTTGGTCGATGACCTGGAAGATCGGGTGATAGAGCGATTTGTGGATCGCCCAGGTGTCGATATCGAGCTTGCCCACATCGAGGGCGAACGACGTGCGATTGGCCACCCGCTCCGTCTCGACTTTGCGCGACTGGTTGCCCGAAATGGCGCTCGGATTGGCCATGGTCGGGTTGTTAAGCGCGTCCCAGAGTCTGAGCGTTCCGGGCAGCTTCTGATCGGTGAGGTAGATGCCGACGTAGAACCGCGTCTCGACACCGGGTGCGAGCCGGTAGCCGACATTGGCGTTGAAATTCTGGGTCCGCTGGGTTTCGTGGTCGCGAAAACCATCGGAATTGGTCAGCGTGCCACTGATGAGGAAATCGACTGGGCCGGAGATCCGCGAGAACTGGAAGTGCTCTCGGATAGTGCCAAAGCTGCCGCCATCGACGCGCAGGATGTTTGGCGCGAAGGCCGTCTGGGCAGTGGGCGTGATAAAGTTGATTGCGCCGCCCAGGGTCGTCGCACCGAAGGTGAGCGCGTTGCCACCCTTATAGACTTCGACAGAGCGCAGAGCGAGCGGATCAATCTGGTAGAAGTCACCGCTGCCGTCCGCCGAGTTCACCGGGATTCCATCCTGCAGCAGTTCCAATCCACGCAGATGGAAGCCGCGCGAAATGCCCGAGCCGCGCACCGACAGGCGCATTTCCTGACCGTAGCGCTGCTGCACGAACACGCCGGGCGTGTCCTTCAGGACGTCGCGTAGGGTATTGGCGTAGCGATTCTGGAAGTCCTTGGCATCGACGAAAGCCACCGAACCGACAGTAGCGTTCACCGCAGCCCGCTGTGCGGCAACACTCGGCACGGTGAGTGAACCGGGCGTTGTCCCTTGAACGCTAAGCTCGGGCAGTTCTGCATTCGCCACGCCCTGAGCGAAGGCGGATGTGGAGGAGAGGAGGATGAGCGCGAACGCCCCCGGAAGACGTGACGACGGCATGGCAGGGAGCTCCGGATCCCGCGCCATGAAACACTCCGCCCCATCGAGGCAGAGGAGCGGCGGGTCCTGAAAGAGAAAGGGAGTGCGCGCGATTGGCGAAACCGCCAAAGCGCGAAGCCGGTCCGGAATCGGACGCTCAGTGCTGGTGTTGTCCGGCCGCCGGTTCGCTTGCTGCAGGCGCGTTCGGTGCCCTGGCGCCAATGGGCGCGACGGCGAAGGTGACCGGTACGGTCCCCGCGCGCTCGAACACCAAGTTCCCCGAGATCGGTTCGCCTACTTTTGGCGATGCCTTCAGCCCCTCGAACATCAGGTGATAGCTGCCGGGCTTTAACTCCACGGTCTCGCCGGGCTTCAGCACGAGTCCGCCTTCCACCACGGCCATCTTCATCACCCCGCCATCCATCGTCATGGAATGGATCGACCCGGATGCAGCGATGGGGATGGAAGCGGAGATCAACTTATCCGCCAGTTTGCCGGTATTACTGATTCGGACATATCCACCAGCGACGGTGGCGCCGCCGGGCGTGGCGCGCATCCACGGCGTATCGATGGTGAGGTCGCCGGCCTTGTTCTGGCCCGAGGAGGATGACGCCGCGCGCGACGGTGCCAGGGCCTGAGCCGCGACGATGGTGACGCCCGGTGCGGGGGATTTCAGCGCATGGGCGTCCTGCCCCGGCGCGGGGATGTCTCTCCAGCGATGATTGCCATTCGTGCAATCCTGCTCGACCGGGAAGTACACGGTCTCGCCGGGTGCGAACGCATCGGAGATGCGGGCAAGGAAGGTGAACTCGTCGACCTGATCGTCCGGCAATTGGCCACCACTCCAGGTGATGGTCTTCACCCCATTGGAAATGTCGCCGTGATAATAGGGATAGGGCTTGGCGTAGGGTCCTCTTTCCGTTGTCACACTCCAGCCCGGCTTCGGCATCGGCTTAGCGCCGATGACACCCTCAGGAATCGTGACGCTCACCCGATTGGTCGGTTCGCCGTTGCACCCATGGGTGACTTGGAGCACGCCGCGATAGCTCGCGTTCGCGCTTGCCTCCTTCCGCTCCATCGTGGCGTGAGAGAAGGCAGCGCCGGTAGGGAGGGTGACGAGGAGCGCCGCGGCAAGCTCCGACCACAAGATCCGTTTCATGATGAATGTCCGTATCTGAAGGAATCGAGGTATCGAATCGCTTCAGGCGGCGGGTGGACCTCGCGGATGGGGGATAGAACCCGGTGGCCCGCGTGCACCGAGGTCGGCTACGTCGCGCCAGATCAGATGGATGACGGATGTGGCCGGCCAGACGATCGCGCTGGACGCGAGCACCGGTTGATCAGCTGAAACGGTTGCGACTGCCGACGTGCAGCAAAGCTTGTGGCCGACGTGGGACGAACCGTCTGGCTGCTGCGCGGCAAGATCGCCATCCATCAGGCCAGAACAGATCGGATCGGCATGACCAGCCGCGGGGAGTGGCATCAGAGTCGCAAGGAAGACCTGCAGCACGAACGCATAGAGCGCGATCACCGCCGTGATCACGCGCCCGCCGCCCGCCGCTGAAACTCCCGACATCATACCTCCAGCGCTTACCCCAACGGACATAATCCCGCCATACCGTCGACGAGGCGTGGCGCCGTGATGTTGCATGTGCGCTGCAGTACAGGACAAGCCGCGATTTAATCTGACGGCGCCACATTCTAGCCCGGACCGCATGACTTCTTAACCGTGCCCCGACACGTTCGCGGCACAGGACTTTCGGTGGCCGTTCTCAATCACGGCCATGCCCCGACGGCCTCGTGCCGCTTCACAGGTCAGATCAGAGTTTCCGTCCGATGCTGAAACAGGCTTACCCCATCCGCTCATTGGGTCTCGTACTCCTTGCCGGTGTCGCCGCCTTCGCCCAAACCGCCTCGGCACGGGAGCAGGCCGGTTTCGCCCAGGCCGAGTGGGCGCAGGATTACGCTGCACCCTCGGCTATGCAGGTGCAGCGTTCCTCGACGCCGATCCTGTCGCCGCAGACGATTGCGGCCACCGAACAGATGGTCGAGCGCTACAAGGACATCGTGGCGCGCGGCGGCTGGAGACCGGTCTCCGGCGCCGACCGGCTACGCATCGGCAGCAAGGGACCGACAGTGGCGGCTCTGCGCCAACGTCTCACGGTGACGGGAGACCTCGACTCCGCCTCCGGCGGATCGAACGTGTACGATTCCTATGTGGCAGCCGGCGTGAAGCGGTTCCAGGCCCGACATGGCTTGAGCCAGACCGGCTCCATGAGCCCGGCCACCCAGCAGGCCATGAACGTGTCGGCCGACATTCGCCTGAAGCAGCTCGAGGTGAATGCCGTCCGCCTGCGCTCGTATTCGGGCAATCTCGGCAACCGCTTCGTCATCACGAACATTCCCGCCGCCCTGGTCCAGACGGTGGAGAACGGCCAGGTCGTGACCCTGCACGCCGCCGGTGTCGGCAAGATCGATCGTCAATCGCCGATCATGAACACCAAGGCGACGCAGATCAATTTCAACCCCTTCTGGACGGTTCCGGCTTCCATCGTGAAGAAGGACCTCATCCCCAAGATGCAGAAGGACCCGAACTACCTCACCGAGAACAAGATCCGCATCTTCACCGGTGAGACCGAGATCTCGCCGGCCTCGGTGAACTGGAATTCGGACGAGGGCACGCGCTACCGCTATCGTCAGGATTCGGGCGCCGACTTCAACTCGATGGGGATCGTGCGCATCAACATCCCGAACCCCCACGGCGTGTTCATGCACGATACGAACTCCAAGGGCGTGTACGGCGACGACTTTCGCTTCATTTCCTCGGGCTGCGTCCGCGTTCAGAACGTGCGCGAGTACATCACCTGGCTGCTCAAGGACACGCCCGGCTGGGGCCGCGACCAGGTCGAGCAGGCCATCGAGAGCGGCAAGCGCGTCGACGCAACCCTCAGCACCCCCGTGCCGGTTTACTGGACCTACATCACCGCCTGGGCGACCCCGGACGGCTCGGTGCAGTTCCGCGACGATATCTATAAGCGCGACGGTGTGAACGTTCCTTCGACCCTCTCGGCCCCGACCCCTGTGGCCAGCGCCGAGCAGGTGCCGAGCTTCGAGCCGGGCGACGAGGAAAACTGATTTCTCGGCGCGACAATCGCAGCCTGAATATGGGCGAGATCCGGCACCGGGTCTCGCCCGAGTCGTTGTGGATGGAGCAAACCGATCATCCGAGCTTTGCGAGGCGTTCTTCGGCTCCTGCCGCGTACAGCGTGATTTCGGCCGCCACAAGGATGGCGCGGATGCCGTCGAAACGAGATCCCTTCAGCTACAGAACCGACCCGGCCGTCCCATCATTCGCGGATGACCGTCCGATCATTATTTTCGACGGGCATTGTGCGCTCTGCGTCGGCTGGATCCGGTTCGTCATGCAGCGTGATCACGCCAAACGATTCCGGTTCCTGTCGGCGCAGTCGGCACTGGGACGGGCGCTCTACGCACATTACGGCCTCGATACGGATCGATTGGAGACGAACATCCTGCTGGGCGAAGGGCGGGCTTGGTTCAAGCTGGAGGGATCGATACGGATTGCCAGCAGTCTCGGCTTCCCCTGGTCCTTGGCTGCGACGCTGCGGCTCATTCCGACGCGTGGGCAGACGGCATTGTACGATCTCATAGCCAACAGCCGCTTCGTGCTATTCGGGCGGAAAGACGTCTGTCATAGGCCTGCCCCTACCGACGCGGATCGCTTCCTGGCCTGAATGACCGGCACTGGCTCGGCCAGCGCCCAATCCCCCCTTGCTAGGAGCCGGCGCGGTTGCTTCCACACTCGACACTTAATCTGCGACCCAAAGCTGCAGGCCGCGACGTGGCAGACCCTGCAACGCCTTGTGCCCCCTGGCATTCACCACCGTGAATACCGAATGCACCGAAATTTTTTTGGCCGAGACTACAAATTAGCTGTGCTTGGCCTCTCTCGCTGGCCCGTGTAGTAAATTGCACATCGAGCGTCCGCCTGCTTAACGCCAGCGGATAACGGACGCCTTCGCCCGTTCAACAATCGAGGCTTTCCATGAGCGCCGGTACCGCTGCCGACAAGCACTTCTCGAATTCCTTTTTCAATGCGTCCCTGGCCGACGCCGATCCGGAAGTGGCCAAGGCCGTCAGCCAGGAACTCGGTCGGCAGCAGCATGAGATCGAGCTGATCGCCTCCGAGAATATCGTCTCGAGGGCGGTGCTGGAGGCCCAGGGGTCGGTCCTCACCAACAAGTACGCGGAAGGCTATCCCGGCCGTCGCTACTATGGTGGCTGTCAGTTCGTCGACATCGCCGAGAACCTCGCCATCGAGCGCGCCAAGCGCCTGTTCGATTGTGGCTTCGCCAATGTGCAGCCGAATTCGGGCAGCCAGGCGAACCAGGGCGTGTTCATGGCCCTCATGCAGCCGGGCGATACCTTCCTCGGCCTCGATCTCGCCGCCGGCGGCCACCTCACCCACGGCGCGCCCCCGAACGTCTCGGGCAAGTGGTTCAAGCCGGTCTCCTACACCGTGCGCCGCGACGACCAGCGCATCGACATGGAGCAGGTCGAGGCCCTCGCACACGAACACAAGCCCAAGGTGATCATCGCCGGCGGCTCGGGCTATCCGCGCCATTGGGACTTCGCCAAGTTCCGTGAGATCGCCGATGCCGTCGGCGCATACTTCTTCGTCGACATGGCCCATTTCGCAGGCCTCGTGGCAGCCGGCGTCCACCCGTCGCCGTTCCCGCACGCGCATGTGGCCACCACCACCACTCACAAGACTCTGCGTGGCCCGCGCGGTGGTATGATCCTGACGAACGACGAGGCGCTCGCCAAGAAGTTCAACTCGGCGATCTTCCCCGGCCTCCAGGGCGGTCCGCTCATGCACGTCATCGCCGGCAAGGCCGTTGCCTTCGGCGAGGCGCTCAAGCCCGAGTTCAAGATCTACGCCAAGCAAGTCATCGAGAACGCCAAGGCCCTCGCCGACACCCTGATCACGGGTGGCTACGACATCACGTCGGGCGGAACCGACAACCACCTGATGCTCGTCGACCTGCAGAAGAAGGGTCTGACGGGCAAGGCGGCGGAGGCGGCCCTCAGCCGCGCCGACATCACCTGCAACAAGAACGGCGTTCCGTTCGATCCGCAGAAGCCCACCATCACCTCGGGCATCCGCCTCGGCACCCCGGCCGGCACCTCGCGCGGCTTCGGCGTCGCCGAATTCAAGCAGATCGGCGGCTTCATCGTGGAAGTACTCGACGGTCTGGTGGCCAAGGGCGATGCCGGCGATCCGGCCATCGAGGCCGCGGTCAAGGACAAGGTCCACGCCCTGACCCACCGTTTCCCAATCTACGGCTGAGACGTTCGACGGCGGGTGCACCCGCCGTCACCGACATGATAGAGACGGCCGCGGATTCCCATATCCGCGGCCGTTCTCGTTTTCTCACCAACCATGCAGGTATCCGCCCCATGCGGTGTCCCTATTGCGGCGGGCCCGACACCCAGGTGAAGGATTCGCGACCCAGCGACGATTCTGCTGCGATCCGACGCCGTCGGGTCTGCCCGGATTGCGGAGGCCGCTTCACGACCTTCGAGCGCGTGCAGTTGCGCGAACTCACCGTGCTCAAGCGCTCGGGTAAGCGCGTCCCGTTCGATCGTGACAAGCTGCAGCGCTCCATCGGTGTGGCCCTGCGGAAGCGCCCTGTAGATCCGGAGCGGATCGAGCGACTGGTCAGCGGCATCACCCGGCAGTTGGAAAGCGGCGGCGAGGCCGAAATCGCCAGCGAGGCGATCGGCGAACTGGTGATGGAGGGGCTCAAGGGTCTCGACGACGTGGCCTATGTCCGGTTCGCCTCGGTCTACAAAAATTTCCGCGAGGCCAGTGACTTCAAGGCGTTGCTCGGCACCCTGGGGGAGACCTCCGGCATTGAACCGCTTCAAGAGGAAGAGGCGAGCGATGAAGCCCCTCTCGGTGAGGTTCTGCCGCCCAGCGCAAGTCCGCCGGCCAAACATCCGTCGAAGCGCGGAACGCGGGTGCGGTTATGAATGTACCAGAGGCGAACACTCACCCAGATCGTCGCTTCATGCGCCTCGCCCTGGCGATCGGCAGGCGAAATCTCGGGCGGACCTGGCCCAATCCGTCAGTCGGTGCGGTTGTGGTCGCAGGAGAGACGGGCAGAGAGCGCGTGATCGCACAGGGCGTGACGGCTCCAGGGGGGCGCCCCCATGCCGAGCCTCTCGTTCTCGCCATGGCCGGCGAGGGCGCGCGCGGGGCAACGCTTTACGTCACGCTCGAACCCTGCTCACATCATGGAGCCACCCCTCCTTGCGTCGACGCCATCATCGCGTCGGGGATCACCCGCGTCGTCACGGCGATAGAGGATCCGGATTCCCGAGTGGCGGGCAGGGGCCATGCGCGACTCGCCCAGGCGGGTATCGCCGTGACGCAGAATGTGCTGCGGGACGAGGCCGCGAGAGATCATCGCGGCCATTTCACCCGCGTCACGAAAGGGCGCCCTAGCCTGCATCTCAAGCTCGCACGCACCCAGGACGGCTTCGCGTCCGGTGCGCCGGACGAGCGCCTGCGCATCACCGGTCCCATCGCCGATGGCATGGTCCATCTGTGGCGCGCCCATGCCGACGCGATCCTGGTCGGGATTGGGACGGCACGAGCGGACGATCCGTCACTGACGGTGCGACTGCCCGGCCTGTCGCAACGATCGCCGCTGCGCATTGTCCTCGATTCGACGCTGCGTCTGTCGCCGACCTCGCACCTCGTGCGTAGTGCGCGCGACATCCCGACTCTGGTGATGACGACACGGTCGGCCCCGATTCATGCCAAGCGGATGCTTGCATCCTTCGGCGTCGAGACGATCCAGGTGACAGCGTGCTCGAGTGGCCGGATCGACCTGTCTGCCGCTCTCGCACGTCTGGCAGAGCACGGGCTGACTCGAATCTGTTGCGAAGGCGGTCCGCATCTTGCCGATTCCCTGGCAGCTGCCGATCTGGTCGACGTCTGCACCCTCGTCACCGGCCCGCGCGCTATCGGTGGAGGGGGCCTGCCGGCCGTTGGTGAGGCGTTGAAGGCCCGCCTGCTCGAGCCCAGCTTCAACGTCACCGAAACTCGCGCGTTCGGGCCGGACCAGTCTGTCACCTACGAACGGAGCGTCTAGATGTTCACCGGCCTCGTCAGCGATGTAGGAACAGTCCTCAGCGTCGAGGGGGATGAGCGTCTGCGCCGCATTCGCATCCGATCCTCGTACGATCCGGCGACCCTGGCTCTCGGTGCGTCAATCGCATGTTCCGGCCCCTGCCTCACCGTGGTGGCGATCGAGCCAGCCCCCCAGGGTTGTATCTTTTCTGTCGATGCAGCTGCCGAAACTCTCGCGCGGACCACCGTCGTTGGCTGGGCTGAGGGCGCGCGGCTCAACCTCGAACGTTCGCTGAAGATTGGCGATGAGCTCGGCGGCCATCTTGTCACCGGGCATGTGGACGGAGTGGCAGAGATCGTCGCCCGCGAGAGCGTGACCGGTGGCACCGGCGATCCGCAATGGTCGCCGAGCGACCGTTTTCTCCTGCGCGGACCGTCGTCCGTGTCGCGCTTCATCGCGGAGAAGGGGTCGGTCTGCCTCGACGGCACGTCGCTGACCGTCAATTCCATCGATGGCGACCATTTTTCGGTCCTTCTCATCCCCCACACCCTGGAGGTGACGACCTGGGGTGAGCGCCGAATCGGCGACCGGCTGAATCTCGAGGTCGACCTCATCGCCCGCTACGCGGCCCGGCTGTTCGAGAAGCGTGCCTCATGATGCGCTATCTTGTGATACCGCACCCTTCGGTCTATCGCTCGCCGAGCGACCGCCAAGTCGCCGACCTACGTTCCTGACGCAGTCGGTCGCAAGATTTCGAACCGGGCCAACCCGGTCGTACTGGGTGGTGACGCCAACGATCTGCGCTCGAGGCTCACTCGTCACGTCGGTGCCGATGTCGCCCTCCGCCACTACAGACAAGGCCCACGATGGTTTCGCCTTCACCAGCCGCTCGCCCGGCCCCCCCCACGAACGTAAAGGGCGCGCGTGTCCTTGTGGTGGAAGCGCGCTACTACGACGACATATCCGATGAACTCCTCGCTGGCGCGCAGGGTGCGCTCGACGCGGCGGAAGCGGAGGGTGTCGTCGTAACAGTGCCGGGTGCTCTCGAGATTCCCGCAGCCATAGCGATCCTGGTGGAGGAGGCAGCTCGCGCGGGGCAGCCCTACGACGCCGCCGTCGCCCTTGGCTGCGTCATTCGTGGTGAAACCGGCCATTACGACATCGTGGCAACCGAGAGCGCGCGAGCACTCATGGATTTGTCGGTGATCGGGCGACTGCCCCTCGGAAACGGCATTCTGACGGTGGAAACGATGGAGCAGGCACTCGCTCGCGCTCGCGTTTCCGACCTGAACAAGGGTGCGGGCGCGGCGGATGCGGCCTTGGCCGTGCTGGCGCTGAAACGCGCTGCAGCCGCCGCACCCGTGGGAGAGGATTGAGAAGCCCATGGCCAAGACGATCGAGCGCAGCGGCGCACGCCTCACCGTTGTGCAGGCCCTCTACGAGATGGAAATTTCCGATAAGGGCGTCATCGAAGCGCTCGCCGAGTTCGAAGCCTATTGGATCGGCCGTGACATCGATGGCATCGAGCAGCCGCCCGCGGAGATCGCTTTCTTCCGCGACCTCCTGCGTGGCGTCGTCGAGGAGCAGCGCGCCATTGATCCTCAGCTGGACAAAGCCCTGTCCAGCGGCTGGCCTCTGAAGCGTATCGAGGCGGTCTTGCGCGCCATCCTCCGTGCTGGCGCCTACGAAATCATGTTCCGCAAGGACGTGCCGGCACGTGCCGCGATCTCGGAATATGTCGATGTGGCTCACAGCTTCTATGCCGGCGACGAGCCCGGCATGGTCAATGCCGTCCTCGACAAGGTCGCCCGCGAGGTTCGTGGATCGGAATTCGCCGGGCTTCCCGGTTCCGGGCGCGCTTGAAGACAAATCCCCCCGCCTCCCGCCCCACGGAGGACGGGCTGATCGCGCGCTACTTCGCGCCTTTGGCGGGGCATGGCGCGGACGGATTGCGCGACGACGCCGCCACCCTGGCGCCGAGTCCCGGCTGCGATCTCGTCCTGACCGCCGACGCGATCGTCGAGGGCGTCCACTATCTGCCCGATGATCCCCCTGCCTCGATCGCACGCAAGGTGCTCGGGGTGAACCTGTCCGACATCGCGGCGAAGGGCGCGACGCCGCGCGGGTTCCTCCTGACCCTCGCCTTGCCCGACGATTGGACCGAAGACTGGCTCGCCGGCTTCGCCACTGGCCTGAGCGAGGCGGCAATGGCGTTCGGCTGCCCACTCCTCGGCGGCGATACCGTCCGCTCGGCTGGTCCCGCCCTCATCGGGGTCACTGCCATCGGCGAGGTATCGCACGGCGGTATGGTCCGGCGGATGACGGCCGAGATCGGCGACATCCTCTGCGTCAGTGGCACGATCGGTGATGCGGCGCTTGGCTTGCGGCTTCTCGACGGCTCCATGCCGAAATGGGGCGAGCACCTCGGATCGGCAGCGCGCGGCGTTCTCATCGACCGCTACCGCCATCCCAGCCCGCGTATTTCCCTCGCGCGGAGCTTACGCCGCCATGTGCGTGCTGCGATGGACGTGTCGGACGGACTCGCCGGCGATCTGACGAAGATGCTGGCGGGTGGTGGCCGCAGCGCCGAGATCATCCTCTCGAACGTACCGCTGTCCGATTCCGCACGGGAAGCGCTCGCTCTCGACCCTGGGCTCATCCACACCATCGTCACCGGTGGCGACGATTACGAGATCCTCTGCGCCGTGGCACCGAACCAAGTCGACGCCTTCATCGACGAGAGCCTTGCCGTCGGCATCCCGCTCGCACGGATAGGGACTGTGGTGGCCGGCGATCGGGCGCCCGTTTTCCGTCGGCCGGACGGCAGCGAACACGCCTTCACCACGCGGTCGTTCAGCCACTTCTGATCGCTCGGAGCCTGGCGGAAAGAGCGCCAATATCTGGCAAAACGCCTGCGTCGTCGCGTCGACCTTGCCAGCGTCCGGAAAAGAACGCCACACTCCGTCCCAAAGTGGCCGTCAGGCTACAAGTCCGCGCTGCTTTAATCCGGTCCGCCGGCGAAGTGGCAAACCGGGATCGAACGCATGACTTCAGGCTCCACACCGGCCCCGGCCACCTCCCTCGACGACGGCATCGTTGCCACCGCGGAGGCGTGTCTCGGCCAAGTGGGGCAGGCGCGAGACGCCATTCACAAGGTCATCTTCGGCCAGGAGAAGGTCGTCGACCTCGCCCTCATCACCATCCTGGCCGGCGGCCACGGTCTCCTCGTCGGCCTTCCGGGCCTCGCCAAGACCAAGCTGGTGGAGACACTCGGCACCGTGCTCGGGCTCGACGCCCGCCGCGTGCAGTTCACCCCCGACCTAATGCCCTCCGACATCCTCGGCACCGAGATCCTCGACGAGGACCAGGACCGCCGCCGCTCGTTCCGCTTCGTGCGCGGCCCGGTCTTCACGCAATTGCTGATGGCGGACGAGATCAACCGGGCCAGCCCGCGCACCCAATCCGCTCTGCTGCAGGCGATGCAGGAGAATTTCGTCTCCGTGGCGGGCGAGCGGCACGACCTGCCGCGCCCGTTCCACGTGCTGGCGACGCAGAACCCGATCGAGCAGGAGGGCACTTACCCGCTCCCGGAGGCGCAGCTCGACCGTTTCCTGCTCGAGATCGACGTCGGCTATCCCGACCGCGCCGCAGAGCGCCGGATCCTCATCGAGACCACGGGCGTCGGCGACCACACCCCACAGGCGGTGATGTCCACGGAGGCGCTTCTCACGGCGCAGCGCCTCGTGCGCCGTCTGCCGGTGGGCGATGCGGTGGTGGATGCGATCCTCGATCTCGTCCGCTCCGCGCGGCCGGAAGGAGGGGACCCTTCCCTGAAGGGCAAGCTCCTGTGGGGGCCTGGCCCCCGCGCGAGTCAGGCGCTGACGCTGGCGGTGCGGGCCCGGGCCTTGATCGAAGGCCGCGTCGCCCCCTCGGTGGCCGATGTGAAGGCGCTGGCCGAGCCCGTGCTCAAGCACCGCATGGCCTTGAGCTTCGCGGCGCGCGCCGACGGTGAGACCGTGCCGGGGATCATCGCCCAGCTGGCCGCGAAGCTTTAACGGTATGATCGCCACCCGGGTTCTCGACGCGGCCCAGCGCGCTCCTGGGCGACACGAGACCGAAGGCGCGCTCTCTCTCGCCGAGCGGATGCCGCGTCTGATCCTCGAATCGCGCCGTGTCTCCTCGACGCTCGCGCATGGTCTGCATGGCAGGCGGCGGGCGGGGCAGGGGGAGAGCTTCTGGCAGTTCCGGCCCTTCGTGGCGGGCGAAGCGGCGGCGCGGGTGGATTGGCGCCGCTCCGCCCGCGACGATAAGTTGTACGTGCGCGAGCGCGAATGGGAGGCGACCCACAACATCTGGTTCTGGATCGACCGTTCCGCCTCCATGGGATTCGCGTCGAGCCTCGGGCAGGGGCCGAAGGTCGAGCGCGCCCTCGTGCTCGGCCTCGCAGTCGCCGATGCCCTGGTCGAGGGGGGCGAGCGGGCGGGGCTTCTGGGTCTCACCAGGGCCACGGCCTCACGCCGCATCGTCGAGACCATGGCGCAGGCTCTGGTGGCCGACAAAGCCGGTCTTGAGCAGGACATGCCGCCGCGCGCCACGCCGGGCCGCTTCGACGAGGCGATCCTCGTCAGCGATTTTCTCTCGCCGCTGGAACAGCTTAGAGAAGCGGTGGGCTCGCTGGCGGGCTCCGGTACGAGAGGTCATCTCGTCATGGTGGTCGACCCGGTGGAGGAGAGCTTTCCCTTTGCCGGGCAGGCGGTGCTGCACGATCCTGAGACCAAGATGAGCCTCGATATCGGCGACGCGGCGTCGTGGGGGGCGGCCTATCGCACCCGAATCGCCGCGCATCGGGACGGTCTCGCCGAGATCGCCCGCGCCCAGGGCTGGACTCTGACGATCCATCGCACCGACCGGCCGGCGAGCGAGGCGGCCCTGCGTCTCCTCACGCTGGTCGCCGCCGCGCGCGGGACGGGGTGAGGAGCAGCACATGTTCGGATTGCCCCTGACCTTCGCCGCGCCGCTGGCGCTCGCGGCGCTTATCGCATTGCCGGCATTGTGGTATTTGCTCCGGGTGACGCCGCCCCGGCCGCAGCGGATCGAGTTTCCCCCCCTGCGGATCATGGCCGACCTGCTGGCCAAGCGCGAGACGCCGGCGCGGACCCCGCCATGGCTGCTAATCCTCCGAATGATCGCCGCGGCTTGCCTGATCCTTGCCGTGTCGGGGCCGGTCTGGAACCCATCGGGTACCGGCGCGACCTCCGGGCGGACGCCGCTCATCGTCATGATCGATAACGGGTTTTCCGCCGCGCATGACTGGCGCGAGCGCATGCGCGCCGCCACCGACGAGGTCGAGGCCGCCTCACGGGACGGTCGCCCCGTGGCCGTGGTCGCCCTAGCCGACGCCCCGGCGGCGTTGGAAGCGAAGACGCCCGCCGCCGCCCTTGACCGGCTCCGGGCCGTCGCGCCGCGCTCCCATCTACCGCAACGCGACGTCCATTTGACCGCCATCGGAGCCTTCCTCGACCGCCATCCGGCCGTCGCTGTGGTCTGGATCACCGATGGCGTTGCGGGTGTCGCATCCGACGCGTTCGGCAAGGGTTTGTCCGATGCGTTGAACAAAGCCGGCGCCCGTCTCACCATCCTGCGCGCCGACCGGCCACCGGCTCTGGCCCTCACCGCGGCCGAGAGCGGCGGCAAGCTCAGCGCCCATGTGCTGCGCGCTTCGGCCAATGGCCGCGATGCCGGCTTGGTCCGCGCCCTCGACCAGAAGGGCCTGCCCCTGGCCGAGCACGATTTCCGCTTCGCCGACGGGGCCACCGAAACCGAGGTCACGTTCGAGCTCCCCGTAGAGCTCCGCAACGGCATCAGCCGGCTGGAGATCGCTGCCGAGCGCTCGGCCGGCGCGGTGACGCTGATGGACGAGCGCGGCAAGCGCCGCCGCGTCGGCCTGGTCTTCGGCGGCACCAACGATCAGGCCCAGCCGCTCCTGGCCCCGACCTACTATCTCTCCCGCGCGCTCACCCCCTTCGCCGACGTCCAGGAGGCACGCGGGGCCAAGGGGGTGGCCGAATCCGTCGGGCAGCTCCTCGACAATCAGGTCTCGGTGCTGGTCCTTGCCGATGTGGGCGCCCTCGACGAGGCGACCATGCGCCGGGTGGCGAGTTTCGTGAACGAGGGCGGCCTGCTGCTGCGCTTCGCCGGGCCGCGCTTGGCGGCCGGCAACGACACCCTGGTCCCCGTGCGCCTGCGCCGGGGCGGCAGGACCCTGGGCGGCACCCTGTCCTGGGACAGCCCCAGGACGCTCGCGACCTTTGCCCCGGAGAGTCCGTTTGCCGGGCTGGTGCCACCGGCGGATATCGGCGTGCGCCGCCAGATCCTAGCCGAGCCGGATGGCGACCTGCCGGGGCGGACCTGGGCCTCGCTGCAGGACGGCACGCCCATCGTCACCGCCGAGAAGCGTGGCAAGGGGCAGATCGTGCTGTTCCACGTCACCGCAGACACGACCTGGTCGAACCTGCCGCTCTCCGGCCTGTTCATCGACATGCTGCGCCGCGTGGTCGCCCTGTCGGGCAGTGCGTCTCCGAATGGAGGGGAGGGGTCGACCCGGCCCGCCGCCGCCGTCCTGGCGCCCCGCCTCACTCTCGACGGGTTCGGGGCGCTGGGCAGCCCGCCTGCCGGTGCCACGGCGGTGCCGGACGATTACGGCGAGCGCTCCAGCCTCGAACACCCGGCCGGCTTCTATGGCCCGGCCGATGGCGGAGTCGCGGTGAACGCGCTCCGGCCCGACGACCGCCTGAAACCCCTCGACCTGTCGGCCTTCACCGACGCCCGCACCGGTTCGCTCACCGGCGGAGACACCCTCGACTTGCGCGCCACGCTGTTTACCGTGGCGCTGATGCTGCTGATCCTCGACACCCTCGCCGGCCTCTGGCTCGGCGGCCTCTTCAACCGCTCGCGCGGGGGGCGGCTCGGACGCTTCGCCGGACGGGCGGCGGCGGTGCTCATCGTGGTCGGCATCGGCATCATGGGTGCGCCGCGCGGCGCGCATGCTCAGGAGGGCGCGCGGCCGAACACCTTCGACTCCGCCCTCGCCACCCGTCTGGCCTACGTCGTCACCGGCGACGAGGCGACGGATACGGCCAGCCGCGCCGGGCTCAACGGTCTGACCCAAATGCTGGCCAGCCGGACCGCCCTGGAGCCGGGCGACCCGATCGGCATCGATCCGGGCAAGGACGAACTCGCCTTCTATCCGATCATCTACTGGCCCATCGTCGCCAGCCGCCCCCAGCCGAGCGAAGCCGCGATCCGCCGGATCGACGCCTTCATGCGCAACGGCGGGACGGTCCTGTTCGACACCCGCGACGCGCTCACGGCGCGGCCGGGCGGCCCCCCGACACCGGAGGGGGCCTACCTGCGCAAGATGCTCTCCACCCTGGAAGTCCCGGAACTGGAGCCGGTTCCTACCGACCACGTGCTCACCAAGGCCTTCTACCTCGTGGACAATTTCCCCGGCCGCTACGCCACCGGCCAGACCTGGGTCGAGACCCTGCCGCCCGCCGGAGACGGGGCCGAACGCCGCCCCGCGCGGGCCGGGGACGGCGTCTCCCCCATCGTCATCACGGGCAACGACCTCGCCGCTGCCTGGGCGGTGGGCAAGCGCGGCGAGGCGCTCTACCCCATCGTCGGCGGTGACCAGCGCCAGCGCGAGATGTCGTTCCGCGGCGGCATCAACCTCGTCATCTACACGCTGACCGGCAACTACAAGGCGGATCAGGTCCACGTCCCGGCCCTGCTGGAGCGGTTGGGACAGTGATGGCCTTTCAGACGGCGTATCGGGTCGGGCTCGTCCCTCCCCCCTCTGCGGGGGAGGGTGGTCGCGGAGGTCATAGAATACGCGGGTTCCCTCTCCTGGAAGGAGAGGGACAGGGTGAGGTGTGTGACCTTTTCGGAGAGACCTCTCACCTCACCCCAACCCGCTCCTTCCAGGAGAGGGGGCCTGTTGCGCTTTTCATCAACGCCTCGGCAGACCAGTTCCGTGGTCGCTTCCCTTCGCCCGTTGCGGACTGCGGTTCTCACGCAGATCGTGGGACGCACGAGTTCCCTCCCCAGGAAGGAAAGAGACAGTGTGAGGGGTATGACCTCTGCGAAGAGGGACCACACCTCACCCCAACCCGCCCCTTCCAAAAGACAATGAGCGATATCCGTCCCTCCGACCTCATCCTGAGGCGCCGGAGCGCAGCGGAGGCCTCGAAGGAGGCCTCCAATCCGCTCGGAAGGTACTGGAAGGCTCCTTCGAGGCCCGCTTTGCGGGCACCTCAGGATGAGGTGTTTGGGTTGGAGACCGTGGGAAGCCGAAACTCGGAGGCCGCTAGCCCATGCTGAGCCTCAGTTTCACCCCCCTCATCCCGTGGCCGGTCATTGCCGGGTTCGGCGTTCTGGTGGCGATCTTCGTCGTTCTCGCCTTCGTGGCGCGGGGGCGCACGGCGGTCCTGCGGGCGCTGGCCCTCGGGCTTGTGCTGCTGGCCATCGCCAACCCGTCCCTGGTGCGCGAGGATCGCGAGCCGGTGAAGGACATCGCGGCCATCGTCGTCGACCGGTCCGGGTCGCAAAGTCTCGGTGACCGCCCGGCCATGACCGATACGGTCCGGGCCGAATTGCAGCGGCGCTTCGGCTCGCTCACCAACATCGAGCCACGCTTCATCGACGTGCCCGACGCCAAGGACGGCGACGACGGCACCAAGCTGTTCACGGCCCTGTCCCAGGGCCTCGCCGACGTCCCGCCGGATCGGCTCGCCGGGGTGGTGATGCTGACGGACGGAGTGGTCCACGACATCCCGGCCAACGTCGCGGCGCTCGGCATCAAGGCGCCGCTCCATGTCCTCGTCACCGGACATCCCGACGAGCGCGACCGGCAGATCAAGCTGATCGAGGCGCCGCGATTCGGCATCGTCGGGCGCGATCTCACCATCCGCGCCGAGGTGATGGAGCGCGGCGGCACCGGCAGCGCCACCGTTACCGTGCGCCGCGACGGCGAGGAGATCGGACGCCGCACCTTCCCCACCGGCCAGCCCTTCTCGCTCACCACCAAGATCGAGCATGGCGGCCCCAACGTCGTGGAGATCGAGGTCGAGCCGCTGCCCGGCGAGTTGACCACGATCAACAACCGCGCCGTCCTGCCCATCGAGGGCATCCGCGAGAAGCTGCGCGTGCTCCTCGTCTCGGGCGAGCCCCACCAGGGTGAGCGGACCTGGCGCAACCTGCTGAAATCGGACGCCAACGTCGATCTCGTCCACTTCACCATCCTGCGCCCCCCGGAGAAGCAGGACGGCACGCCGATTTCCGAGCTGTCGCTCATCGCCTTCCCGACGCGCGAACTGTTCGTCCAGAAGATCAAGGATTTCGACCTCATCATCTTCGACCGCTACGCCAACCAGAGCGTGCTGCCTTCGGCCTATTTCGACAACATCGTCCGCTATGTCCGCGATGGCGGCGCGCTGCTCATCGCGGCGGGGCCGGAATTCGCCTCGTCGGCCAGCCTCGCCCGTACCCGGCTCTCCCAGATCCTGCCGGGCGAACCCAATGGCCGCGTGGTCGAGCAGCCCTACAAGGCGGCGCTGACGGGCACCGGCACCCGCCATCCCGTCACCCGCGCCCTGCCCGGATCGGAGGCCTCTCCCCCGGCCTGGGGCGACTGGCTGCGCATCGTCTCCGCCCAGACCAAGCCCGGCGTCCAGCCGATCCTGCAGGGGCCGAACGCCCTGCCGCTCCTCGCTCTCTCGCGGGAGGACAAGGGCCGTGTCGCCCTGCTCCTCTCCGACCATGCCTGGCTCTGGGCGCGGGGCTACCAGGAAGGCGGCCCCTATCTCGACCTGCTGCGCCGCCTCGGCCATTGGCTGATGAAGGAGCCGGCCCTGGAAGAGGAGGCCCTGCGGGCGCAGACGACGGGGCATGGCCGCGAAGTCCGCGTCGAGCGTCAGACCATGGCCGAGACCACCGACCCCGTCACCGTGAAGGGGCCGACCGGACCGGAGCGGACGCTGACTCTCACGGCCGGGGAGCCCGGCCTGTTCAGCACGACCTTCGAGGCCACGGAACTCGGGCTCCACACCCTGCGCTCCGGCTCGCTCATCGCCTTCGTCAGCGTCGGGCCGCCGAACCCGCGCGAGCTCACCGACGTGTTCAGCGATACCGAGCGTCTGAAGGCCCTGGCCGAAGGGACCGGCGGGTCGATCCGCCGCCTCGCCGATGCGGGCGGGAGCACCGTCGTGCCGCGCCTTCAGGCCGTGCGCAGTGGGCGTCTGGCCGGCGCCGACTGGATCGGCTTCCGCCCGAGCGACAGTGCCGTCATCCGCGGCGTCGAGGTCTACCCCCTGGCGCTGGGCCTATGGGCGCTGGTGGCGCTGGCCGGTGCGGTGCTGGCGATGTGGCTGGTGGAAGGCAGGCGCGGGCGGGCGGCGTGACGGGCGAACGGGTTTTTCTCACCGCAGGACGCGTCCCTCTCCCCCTTGTGAGGAGAGGTTAGGAGTGGGGGTGGTTGAGCGACCCTCATTCAGCTGAGGCTGGCGGAACCACCCCCACCTCCAACTCCTCCCCACAAGGGGGAGGAGGGTCAGCCTCGCGTCTCGCCGCCCAAGATTGCGAGCGAACGAACGGGTCTAACGGTCCCCGAAACCGTCTCCGAGGCGCCGGGACGGAGTTCGAGCCAGAGGAATCGCGCGGGATCCACCGGTCCCGGCGGCAGCACGCGGCCCGGCGGCACGGGCGTGAAGCCGAAGCGGCGGTAATAGGGCGCGTCACCCACCAGAACCACGACGCCGTGGCCGCCGGCCCGCGCGGCGTCGAGGCTCGCCCGCATCAGCGATCCGCCGATGCCGCGTTGTCCGAAGCTCGGATCCACCGTGAGCGGCCCCAGCACCAAAAGGGGGCCGCCCGCCTCAGCCGGAGCGACTCGGACCGAGCCGACGAGATAGGTGCCGACCAGCGCGGTGAAGCAGAGATCGCCCAGGGGCAGGGTGCCTTCGCGCAGGCGATAGGCGGTGCGGGCGAAGCGTCCCGGCCCGAAGGCGCGGGCATGGAGGCGCTCGATGGAATCGGCATCGCCCGGCCGCTCGGGCCGGATGACGAGGGGCAGGCTGGTCATGTGGCCCGGGCGGAGAAGTCGATGCGCGGATCGATCCAAGTGTAGATCAGGTCGGAGAGCAGGTTCACCGCGAGCCCCATCAGCGAGAAGATGTAGAGCGTGGCGAAGACGATGGGGTAATCGCGCCCGACGATGGCGGTGAAGGACAGGAGCCCGAGCCCGTCGAGGGAGAAGATCGTCTCGATAAGCAGGGAGCCGGCGAAAAAGGCCGAGATGAAGGCGCCGGGAAAGCCCGCCACCACGATCAGCATGGCGTTGCGGAAGACGTGGCCATAGAGCACCCGCCGCTCGGTGAGGCCCTTCATCCGCGCCGTCATCACGTATTGCTTGCGAATCTCGTCGAGGAACGAGTTCTTGGTGAGCAGGGTCGAGGTGGCGAAAGCGCCGAGCACCAGGGCGGTGAGCGGCAGCGTCATGTGCCAGGCGTAATCGACGATCTTGCCCCAGAGGGTGAAGGTCTCCCAGCCCTCGCTGGTGAGGCCGCGGATCGGGAAGACCTGCAGGAACGAGCCGCCGGCGAACAGGATGATGAGGGCGATGCCGAACAGGAAGCTCGGGATGGCATAGCCGACGATGACGATGCTGGAGGTCCACAGGTCGAAGCGCGAGCCGTCCTTCACCGCTTTCCGGATGCCCAGCGGAATCGAGATCGCGTAGGACAGCAGCGTCATCCACAGGCCGAGGGAGATCGAAACCGGCAGGCGCTCGCGGATCAGCTGCAGCACCGACACATCGCGAAAATAGCTCTTTCCGAAATCGAAGGTGGCGTAGTCCCACAGCATCTTTGCGAAGCGCTCGGGGGCCGGCTTGTCGAAGCCGAATTGCTGTTCGAGCTTTTTGATGAAGGCCGGGTCGAGCCCCTGCGCGCCGCGATAGCGCGAACTCGCCTCCGAGCCGCCGCCGGCCGAGCGCCCGCTGCCGCCGAGGTCGCCGGCGCCTCCCGTGACGCGGGACAGGCTGCCCTCGTTCTGGCCCTGCAACTGCGCCAGCACGCGCTCCACCGGCCCGCCGGGGGCGAACTGCACGATGACGAAGGTGATGAGCATGATCCCGAAGATCGTCGGGACCATGAGGGCGATGCGGCGCAGGATGTAGGCGAGCATGTCTGGTCCTCAATTCCTGCCGATTCGCCGGGCCTTCTCGGCCTCGTGCCACCAGATCGCCGGGGCGCCGAGATCGTAGGCCGGGCCGGGGGAGGGGTGGCCGTAGACGTCCCAGAGGGCAAGGCGGTGATCGGCCTTGTACCACATCGGAATCCAGTAGCGGCCCGAGCGCAGCACCCGATCGAGGGCGCGGGCGGCGACGGTGAGATCGGCCCGCGTGGACGCATCGAGCACCCGGCCGATCAAGGCGTCCACCGTGGCGTCGGAGATTCCGGCGAGGTTGTCCGAGCCCGGCGTGGCGGCGCTGGCCGAGCCGTAGACCTGCCTCAGTTCCGGCCCCGGCGTCGGCCCGCTGCCATAGCGGCGCGAGGTGATGTCGAAGTCGAAATCCTTCAGGCGGGACTGATACTGGGAGGTGTCCACCCGCCGGATGGTGGCCTTGATCCCGATCAGGCCGAGATTGCGGATGAAGGATTGGGTATGCGGCTCGAGGGCCGGATCGGCGTCGAGGAACTCGATCTCCAGGGGCTTGCCCCCCGGCAGCGCGATGGCGCCGCCCTCCCGCGTGCAGCCCGCCTCGCGCAGGAGCGCCACGGCACGGCTGAGGAGCGCCCGGTCCTGGCCGGAGCCATCGGACTGGGCCGGCTGCCACGCCTCGCCGAAGACCTCGTCGGGCAGGCCGGCGCGCATGGGGTCGAGCAGCGCGAGCTCCTCGGGCGAGGGCTTTCCGGTGGCCTTGAGATCGGAATTCTCGAAGAACGAGGCGGTGCGGATATAGGCGCCGAACATCAGGTTCTTGTTCGCCCAGGGGAAGTCGAAACACAGGCCGATCGCCTCGCGGACCCGGCGATCCTTGAAGGCCTCGCGGCGGGTGTTGATCCACCAGCCCTGCGTGCCCGAGGGACGCGCATCGGGCACGACCTCCTTGCGCACGCGGCCCTCGCGGAAGGCGGGGAAATCGTAGCCCGTCGCCCAGACGCGGGCGGTGAATTCCTCGCGGAAGGTGAAGATACCGCTCTTGAAGGCCTCGAACGCCACCTGGCGATCACGGAAATACTCGAAGCGGATCTGCTCGAAATTGTTCTGCCCGACCATCACCGGCAGGTCGGCGGCCCAGTAATCGGCCACCCGCTCCAGCTCGATGAAGCGGCCGGCTTCCAGGCGCCCGACCTTGTAGGGGCCGGACCCCATCGGCGGCTCCAGGGTGGAGGCTTCGAAGTCGCGGCCGGCGTAATAGGCCTTCGAGAAGATCGGTAGCGTCGCGACGAAGAGCGGCAGATCGCGGCTGCGGCCCTTCTCGAAGCGCACCACCACCGTTTCGTCGCCCTCCGCCACGGCGTCGGCCATGTCGCGGATCACCTGCGAGATTTCGGGGTGCCCCTTCTCCTTCAGCAAATTCAGGGAGAAGGCGACATCGGCGGCGGTGAGGCGCGAGCCGTCATGGAACCGCGCCTGCGGGCGCAGGGCGAAACGGTAGGTCAGGCCGTCCTCGCTCGCCTCCACGCTGCGGGCGACGAGGCCGTAGAGCGAATCGGGCTCGTCCAGCGCCCGCACCATCAGCGAATCGAAGGTGAGGTTCATGCCGGCGGCGCCGTCGCCGCGCAGGACGTAGACGTTGAGGGTGTTGAACGTGTCGCCGGCCTGGTTGCCGAGGGTGGAGGAGAGCTGCGCCGAGAACCGGCCGCCGCGTGGCGCGGCCGGGTTCACATAGGCGAAATGCGGGAAGTCGGCCGGGTATTTCAGTTCCCCGAAACTCGACATGCCGTGGCTCGCCCCAGTGGGGGCGGCCCGCGCCCGCTTCGTCAGGGCGGTGGCGATGCCGAGGGCGCCGGCCCCGGCGACGAAGTCCCGGCGGCTCGGCGCGACCCTCACCGGGGCGCCCCGGTCTTGGCGGCCAGCGCCTCGTCGTACCACCACGTGGTCGGGAAGCCGGACGAGCCGTAGAGCGGGAGGGTGGCCGGGTGCCCGAACCGGTTCCAGCGCAGGGTCCGCGACACGTTCGAGGCCCATTGCGGCACGACGAAGTTGTGGGCGAGAAGCACCCGGTCGAGGGCATGGGTGGCGGCGAGCACGCCGGGCCGGTCCTTGGCGAAGATCACCGCCTCGATTAGCGTGTCGATGGCCGGGTCCTTGATCCCGATCAGGTTGCGCGAGCCCTGCTTGTCGGCCGCAGTCGAGCCCCAATATTCGCGCTGCTCGTTGCCGGGGGAGAGGGACTGGCCCCAGGAACTCGTGGTCACGTCGAAGTCGAAGGCGCGCAGCCGGTTCTGGTACTGCGCCTGGTCGATGACGCGGAGCGAGGTCTGGATTCCGATGAGCTTCAGCTGGGCCGAGAACGGCAGGACCACCCGCTCGAACACGCTCTGGAACTCCAGGAACTCGACCGTGAGCGGCTCACCGGTCTTCACGTTGGTCATGCGCCCGTCGCGAAGCTCGTATCCGGCCTCCTTGAGGAGGCGCACCGCCTCGCGCAGGTTGGCGCGCACGGCATCGGGCGTGCCGTTCACAGGATTGGTGTAGGGCGTCGTGAAGACGGACGGCGGGACCTTGTCCTTCACGCCGTCGAGGATCGCCAGTTCCGCGCCCTGCGGCAGGCCGGAGGAGGCGAGTTCCGAGCCGAAATAATAGGAATCGATGCGCTTGTAGAGGCCGAAGAACAGCGCCCGGTTCATCTCCTCGAAGTTCATGGCGAGGTTGAAGGCGCGGCGCACCCGCTCGTCGGCGAACTTGGCCTTGCGGGTGTTGAAGACGAACGCCTGCATGATGCCGTTGCCGCGGTCGGGGAATTCCTCCTTGATCAGGCGGCCCTCCTTCACGGCGGGGAAGTCGTCATAGGCGGTGGCCCAGTTGCGGGCGATATTCTCGGCGCGGAAGTCGAACAGGTCACCCTTCAGCGCCTCGATCAGCACGGTGGCGTCACGAAAATACTCGTTGCGCATCGTGCCGAAATTGTTGCGGCCGACATTCACCGGCAGGTCGGCGCCCCAGTAATCGGGCACGCGCTCGTAGGTGACGCTGCGGCCGGCCTCGAACTTGGCGAGGCGATAGGGGCCGGAGCCGAGGGGGATCTCGAGGGTGGTCTGGGTGGCGTCGCGCTGGCGCCCTTCCGCGTCCTTGCCCGTCCACCAGTGCTTGGGCAGCACGCGGAGCTGGCCGAGCACCTGCGGCAGTTCGCGGTTGCCCTTCTCGGTGAAGGTGAAGGTGACCTCGCGCGGGCCGGTGACCTCGCCCTTCGCCACCGTCTGGTAATAGGCCGCGTAGAACGGGCTGTTGGCCTTCAACGTCTCGTAGGACCAGACCACGTCCTCGGGCGTGATCGGCTTCCCGTCGTGCCAGCGGGCATTCTCGCGCAGGCGGTAGGAGACGGAGGAGAGGTCGTCGGCGATGCGGACCCCTTCGGCGAGGAGCCCGTAGGAGGTGAACGGCTCGTCCAGCGACTCCGTCATCAGCGTATCGTAGATCTGCGCGACCCCGCCTTCGAGATCGCCCTTCAGACCCGCCACGACGAGATTGAAATTGTCGAAGCCGCCCTGGGCGCCGAGGCGCACGAGCCCGCCCTTCGGGGCCTTCGGGTCGGCATAGTCGAACTGTTTGAAATCGGCCGGGTATTTCGGCTCGCCCATGAGCGTGAAGGCATGGGCCCATGGGGCGCCGTCGGGGGCGGCCCTGGCACCACCGACGAAGGCGGCGACCGCGAGGGAGGCGGCGAGAAGGCGTCCGATCAGGGCTGTTCGCATCACGAGGCGGCTGTCTCCCGAATTTCGTTGCCCGTGCCGTCGAGGGCGCAGGCGCGATGTCCTTCTAGGACGTCGGGACGGGCCACGCCAAGCGAACAAGTCCCCGGCGCGTCGGTTGAACGCGTGGGAGGATCGCGTCGCGAGGAACGGCGGAGGGCCTCGCGGTACTCCCGATCACGGTTGGTACCCCCCGGTGTACGACGCAGCAGCGGAAGTTTTTGGAAAGACACGAAGAGCCGGTTCGAATTGTTAGTCCGAGGCTCCACCTCATCCCGAGGTGCCGCGCAGCGGCCTCGAAGGAGGGCTCCAGCACCCACTGAGCAGACTGGAGAGCTCCTTCGAGGCCCTTCGCCGAGGCGAAGGGCTCCTCAGGATGAGGTGATCTGATTGGATGATGGACTTCAGCGGATGATCTGCTTCCGCATGAACATCCTCCGGACAAATCCGATCAACCGGATGTCAGACGATCTGGACGCTCTTCGGCGTGATTTCGGAGAGCTTGGTGGCGCCGACCTGGCGCATGATCGTCTCGAACTCGCGCTGCATCAGGGTGAGCACCATCTCGACGCCGGGCTGGCCGAAGGCGGCGAGGCCCCAGACATAGGGGCGGCCGACGCAGACGGCGGTGGCGCCGAGCGCCAGTGCCTTCAGCACGTCGGTGCCGCGACGGAAGCCGCCGTCGATGAGGACCGGGACCTTGCCGTTCACGGCGGCGACCACTTCCGGCAGGGCGCCGATGGTCGATTGCAGGCTCTCCTCGGCGCGGCCGCCGTGGTTGGAGACGATGATCGCGTCGACGCCGTGGGTCAGGGCGATCTTGGCGTCTTCCTGGGTCACGATGCCCTTGAGGACGAGCTTGCCCTTCACGATGCCGCGCAGGCGCTTCACGTAGTCCCAGGTCATGCCGGTGCCGTAGAGGTTGGTGACCTTCGACACGTCGATCTCGTCGAACATCGGCTTGCGGCTGACTTCGTTCTTGAAGCCCGGCGTGTGGCAATCGGTACAGGTGCGGGTGTCGGCGCGGCGCTCGCGGAACAGCGTCTCGGTGTTGCGGCCGCCCTGGCGGTCGACGGTGAGCACGATGGCCGGGGCGCCGGCCGCCTCGGCCCGCTTCACCAGCTTCTCGGTCACGGACCAGTCGTCGGTGGGGTAGAGCATGTACCAGACGGGGGCGCCGCGCTCCTTGATGACGTCCTCGATGGAGGTGCTGCCCACCGTGGACAGGATCATCTGGTGACCCTTCACCTTGCAGGCGCGGGCGGCGGCCGCCTCGGCTTCGGGATGGAACGCACCCACGCTGCTGACGGGGGCGAGCGCGATCGGGCTCGCCCAGGTCTCGCCGAAGATCTTCACGGTCGTGTCGATCTTGCGCACGTCGATCAGGCGGCGGACGCGGATATGGATCTTGTCGAAATCGTCCCGGTTGGCCTTCAGCGTCTTGTCGGCATCGACGCCGCTGGCGAGGTAGCCGTAATGCGCCGGGGGCAATTCCTTCTTCGCCACGGGCTCGAAATCGAACACGTTGAGCGCCTGCGCCGGGGAGGCGATGAGGTCGCCGTTCATCACGGGGGCGGCGCGCAGGACGTCGTAGCTCTGGGCCACCGCTTCCGTGGTACCGAGGGCGGCGATTCCCGCCAGGGCGCGTGCGGCGCTCGGCGCGAACAGGGGACTGGACGAGAAGTAGGCCAACAGTTTCCGGCGGTGGATCGATGCGTGTTCACCCATGGCAGACTTTCCCTCGACACCGTTCGACATACGTCTCGCTCTCGCTTGCTTCGATTTGCCGGACCTTCCTGCACCAATTCTATTGTGCGATGCAATAACTGTTATAATTCTAAATCGTAGCGTGCATGCCTTCCGCCGCCAACGCGATGAGGTCGGCCGATGCGGTATTCCAACGGGATCCGGGCTCAAAATCGCAGATCGGCGGCGATATATGTCGATTTGCGTCCTGCGCCGCGCTTTCACGATGGCGCGATCCGCCGGATCTCAGAGCTGAGCAGGCGACGTGATTCGCCCGGCACTACCGCATCGCAATATGAAAAGGGCCGGTCGACGGGTCGTTCGGAACAGTAAAGGCGCGGACATGCCGCGCCTTTCCGTCGAGCCGATGAAAACGTGTCGGCAAAGCCGAAATTTACTGCGCCGGCTTGTCCTCGGCGGCGGCCTTCTCGACGGCGGGAAGCGGCGCCGGGGTGTCGGCGAGCGAGCGCAGATAGGCGATCACGTCGGCGCGCTCCTGCGGGGCCTGGATGCCGGCAAAGGCCATCTTGGTGCCCGGCACGTAGGTCTTCGGGTTGGCGAGGAAGTGGTCGAGCTCGTCGTAGGTCCAGGTGCCGCCCTTCTCCTTCAGCGCGGCGGAATACTCGAACCCGCTCTCATGGGCGCGCTGGCGGTCGACCACGCCCCAGAGATGCGGACCGACCTTGTTGGGGCCGCCCTTCTCGAAACTGTGGCAGGCGGCGCACTTCTTGGCGGCGCCGGTACCCTTCTCGACGCTGGCGCTGGCGAGGCGGACCGGAAGCGGCTCGACCTTGGCCGCAGCGGCGGCGGCTCCGGCCGCCTCGGGCTGAGGCTCGGGCAGGGCGTAGCCGGCACTTCCCGCCGGCTTGGCGCTGTAGATCAATTCGGCGACGAAACCGGAGCCCATGGCGAGAAGGAGAGTGCCGAGTACGGCGCCCGCGACCTTGTTCAGCTCGAAAGAGTCCATTCTCGACAACTCCGGGGGCGTCCGCCGGTTGCGGCGGCAGGCGTGGCCCGGTGAGCGGATGCCCCGGACTCTGGAAATGTTCGAGGGTGAATAGCGGTTAAGGGCCGACCTTGACAATGGCGGAGCGGGCGGCCGTGTAGTCGCATAGCGCCGGATGTCATTCTCCCGCACCCGCGACCGTGCGCCGATGACAACGCGCACCGCCCCTGCTACTCCCCCGGCTCGCTGCGGAGATACGCCGGTCGATGTCGGATCCCCTCGTTCTCATTCCCGCCCGCATGGCCGCCACCCGCCTGCCGAACAAGCCGATGGCCGACATCGCCGGTGAGCCGATGATCGTCCATGTCTGGCGCCGCGCCGTGGAAGCCGGGATCGGACCGGTGGTCGTGGCCACGGATGCCGTCGAGATCGTCGAGGCGATCGAGCGGGTCGGCGGCCTCGCGACCCTCACCCGGGCCGATCATCCCTCCGGCTCGGACCGGCTGGCCGAGGCGCTCGACATCATCGATCCGCAGGGCAACCACGACGTGGTGGTCAACGTACAGGGCGACCTGCCGACGATCGACCCCGCGATCATCGGCGCGGCGATCATGCCGCTGGCCGATCGCGCCGTGGACATCGCCACCCTCTGCGCGATCATCACCCGCGAGGAGGAGCGGCACGATCCCAACGTGGTGAAGCTCGTCGGCCACCATGTGGGGCCCAACCGCCTGCGTGCGCTCTATTTCACCAGGGCGCAGGCGCCCTGGGGGGAGGGGCCGCTGTTCCACCATATCGGCCTCTACGCCTATCGCCGCCGGGCGCTCACCCGCTTCATGGCCCTGCCGCCCGGCGAACTCGAGACCCGCGAGAAACTGGAACAGCTGCGGGCGCTGGAGGCGGGCATGCGCATCGACGCCACCGTCGTCGACGACCTGCCGCTGGGCGTCGACACCCCCGCCGACCTCGAACGGGCGAGGACGGTGCTCCTGGCCCGGCGCCTCAACTGACGAACCGAGTTGTTTCTCCCATGTCCGACACGACCGAATCCCGCACCACGATCTCCTACCAGGGCGAGCCGGGCGCGAATTCGCACATCATCTGCGCCCAGGCCTATCCCGACTGGACGCCGCTGCCCTGCGCCTCGTTCGAGGAGGCCTTCGCGGCGGTGAACGACGGCCGGGCCGCCCTAGCGATGATCCCCATCGAGAATTCCATCGCCGGGCGAGTCGCCGACATCCATCACCTGATCCCGAGCTCGAACCTGCACATCGTGGCCGAGCACTTCCTGCCGATCCATTTTCAGCTGATGGCGCTTCCCGGCACGCCGATCGAGGCGATCCGGACGGTGCACAGCCACGTCCACGCGCTCGGCCAATGCCGCAAGATCATCCGGCGGCTCGGGCTCAAGGCCATCGTGGCCGGCGACACGGCGGGCGCGGCGCGGGAAGTCGCCGAAGCCGGCGATCCGAGCCGCGGCGCGCTGGCCCCGGCCATGGCCGCGGGCGTCTACGGGCTCGACATCCTCGCCCGCGACGTGGAGGACGAGAGCCACAACACCACGCGCTTCGTGGTGTTCTCGCCCGAGGCGGCGGAGATGCCGGCCGCCTCGGGGCCGATGGTGACGAGCTTCATCTTCCGTGTGCGCAACATCCCGGCCGCGCTCTACAAGGCGCTCGGGGGATTCGCCACCAACGGCGTCAACATGTCGAAGCTCGAGAGCTACATGGTCGAGGGCCAGTTCTCGGCGACGCAATTCTATGCGGAAGTGGACGGCCACCCCGAGGATCCGGGCCTCGCCCGCGCGCTGGACGAACTCGCCTATTTCTCGCGGGAACTGCGCATCATCGGCACCTACCCGGCCCATCCGTTCCGCGAGACCACGCGGCTGGCGGCGGAGTAGGGGCGGGAGGCGGACCTATTCCCGCTTGATGACCCGGTCGACCACGAGGTCGGACCAGAAGCCCGGCCGGAACTCGCGCTTCAGGGCCTCGGGGTCGTAGACCGTCTCGACCCAGGTCAGGAAATCCAGCCCCTTGGCTTCGCCCTCGCGTAGGTAGAGGTCGAAGAACGCGTCGAGGATTCCGGTCTTGGCGAAGCGGAAATGGCCGTACCGGGCCGAGAGCTGGCCCATCGCCTCCGAGACGGGCACGCCTTCGTGCAGGATGAGGAAGAGGGCGGCACCGAGACCCGCCCGGTCCGCCCCGGACTTGCAGTGCATCACGGCGGGATACTGGACCCCGTCGAAGAACGCCTTCGCGCCGAGGATCGTCTCCTTCGACGGCGCCTCGCGCGAGCGCAGGACGAACTCGACGAGGGTCAGCCCCTGCTGCGCGCAGGCCTCGCGCTGGAGCGGCCAGGAGCCGTGCTCGCGGCCGCCGCGCAGGGAAATCACCGTGCGCACGCCCTGCCGCCGGAACCAGGCGAGTTGGTGCGGCGTCGGCTGGGCCGAGCGCCAGACCTTGCCGGTGCCGATCTTGTGGCGGTTGAGATAGGCCAGCCGGAACACGCCGTGATCCACGAGCAGCATGTTGGCCCAGGCCCGCATGCGCGCACCCCGGCCGGCGATCGGCTGCTCGAAGCGGGCGATCCGCGCCATGCGCCGGGCATAGCGGATCTCGGGCTTGATGAATCTGTTGAACACGGGTGGCGGCGGGAACCTGTCGAGAGGAGCGTGCGGCGGCTCTAACAGCCGGGACAGCGTCGGGCAAACGGATGTCGCAGAATTGCGCCACTCACGCTTCAGGAAGCACACTTTCCGGAACTCGGCATCCGGCTTGCCTTCATCATGCCCGTATCGTGCATTTCGATGCGAGATCGTTCCCGTTTCCACCAAGCGTAGGGACAGTCATGAAGACGAGCACCACCAGCATCCGCCGCGCCCGTCCGGGAGACGCCGATCGGTTGAGCGACGTCTTCGACGAAACCTGGCGGGAGGCCTATCGCGGCATCATCCCCGGCATCTCCCTGGAACGGATGATCTCGCAACGTTCGTCGCAATGGTGGGTCGGCGCGGCCCAGCGCAACCGCCCCCTGGTCGTGGTCGAGATCGGCGACGAGGTCGTCGGATACGCGATCTACGGGCAGGCGAGGGGCGGCGCCCTGAAGGCATCGGGGGAGGTGGACGAGCTCTACATCCTGCCGGCCTATCAGGGCCTGGGCCTCGGCCGGCGCCTGTTCCGCGCGGTCCGCAACGACCTCGCCGATCACGGCTTGACGCGGATCGGGGTCTGGACCCTGGCGGGCAACGAGCGCGCCTGCGACTTCTACGCCGGTCTGGGCGGTATCAAGGTGGCCGAGGCCGTCGACCGCATGGCCGGCGCCGTCCTCTCCAAGGTGGCCTACCGCTTCGAGTGAGGCCCGATCCCGTCAGCGGGAACCCTGAAGGCGGGGCAATACGTTGATCCTTGGCCCGGACGTCGCCGTTCCCGTATGGGGGAACGCGTCGCGACGTCCTCGCGCCGGATCTAGGGACCACGATGACCGCCAGCCAGCAGGATCTGCCCCGCCGTGAGTGCACGGCGCAGGATTGGGACGACCGCGTCACCCGCCTCACCGAGAAACTGCCCGATCGGTTGCGGCGAGCCATCGAGTGGCTGCGCGAGCCCTCGCGCCGCTGGGTGAGGATCGGTGCGGCGATCCTGTTCATCCTGGGCGGCGTCTTCTCGATCCTGCCCGTGCTCGGGCTCTGGATGCTGCCCGTCGGGCTCGCCCTCCTCAGCCAGGACATCCCGGCCCTCAAGGTCCCGCTCGAACGCTCGGCCCGCTGGATCGAGGGCGTCTGGCGGCGCTGGTTCGGATCGGGCGATCAGAAATCCTGATCCGTGACTCCGGCCCTACCGTATTTCCGGGGCTTTCAGCGCGGAAAGGGCGCGCAGCGGTTACGATAAGCCGCAAAAGCCCCGCGCATCGGGCCAAGGTCGATTTCCTTTAACGCGGAAGGGATTTAAGAGACGCCGAAACAGCGCCTTGGATTGCTGCAGGCTCGAGCGAGGACCCCATGATCATCGACTCCATCTCGATCGGAAAGAACCCGCCGGACGACGTCAACGTCATCATCGAAGTGCCGATCGGCGGCGATCCGATCAAGTACGAGATGGACAAGGAATCCGGTGCCCTCGTGGTCGACCGGTTTCTTTATACCGCGATGCATTACCCGGGGAATTACGGTTTCATCCCCCACACCCTCTCGGGCGATGGCGATCCCTGCGACGTTCTCGTGGCGAATACCCGCGCCATCGCTCCCGGCGCGGTCATCAGCGTCCGCCCGGTGGGCGTCCTGGTGATGGAGGACAATGCCGGCGAGGACGAGAAGATCATCGCGGTGCCGTCCCGCCACCTCACCATGCGCTACGACCGGATCGAGAACTACACCGACCTGCCGGATATCACGATCCAGCAGATCCAGCACTTCTTCGAGCATTACAAGGATCTGGAGCCCGGCAAGTGGGTGAAGATCAAGCGCTGGGGCGACAAAGCCGAGGCCCAGCGCCTCATCAACGAGGGTATCGAGCGCGCCAAGTCCGAGAAGGCCTGAGAGCCTTCTTCGATCGGATCTTTCCGCAGCGTGTGATTCCAAGGCGGCCCGCCTGCGAAAGTCGGTCGTCCAGACTAACCACCTCATCCTGAGGTGCCCTTTGCTTAAGCAAAGGGCCTCGAAGGAGCTTCCAGTTGCCACGCGATCCCTGGAAGCCTCCTTCGAGGCCGCTACGCGGCGCCTCAGGATGAGGTAATGTCTTGGAAAGACAACCCGAACAGGCGGTGAGACCGTCTCACAACGCCTCGCCCCGCATCAGCCTGGGCGAGGCGCCCCGCGAGGCCGAGGCCTCGCCGATGAAGAGCGACTTCAATCCCGGCATCCGGTCGACGAGGCCGAGCCCGAGATCACGCATCAGCCGAACCGGCAGGATGTCGTTGGAGAACAGGCGGTTGAGCCCGTCCGTGGCGGCCGCCATGGCGAAAGTGTCGAAGCGCCGGCTCCGCTCGTAGCGCTGCAGCACATCCTTCGCCCCCGGATCGAGCCCGAGGCGCAGGGCCTCCGTGATCTCCTCCGCCAGGGAGGCGGCATCGGCGAGGCCGAGATTCAGCCCCTGGCCGGCGATCGGGTGGATGACATGGGCCGCATCGCCCAGCAGGGCGAGCCGCTCGCCCCGGAAGCTTCGCGCCATGCCGAGGGAGAGCGGATGGGCGCTCGGCCCGTCCTCGAGCACGAGACGGCCGAGATTGAGCCCGAAGCGGCGTTCGATTTCCCCGAGGGTTTCCTCGCGGCTGCCACCGATCAGCGCCTCCACATCCGCTGCCCGCTCCGTCCAGACGATGGAAGAGCGGTGGCCGAGCGCGCCGCCATCCACCAGGGGCAGAATGGCGAAGGGACCGCTCGGCAGGAAATGCTCGAAGGCCCGGCCGCCATGGGGGCGTTCATGGCCGATCGTGGCGACGATGCCCGTCTGCGGATAGGACCGGCCGACCCATCCGATCCCGGCCGCCTCGCGCAGCCTCGACCGCGATCCGTCCGCGGCGACCAGTAACGTCGCGTCGGTCTCGCGCCCATCGGACAACGCGAGGGCGATGCTCCGGCCGTTCGCCTGTGCGTGGCGGATGCCGACCGGCTCGAAGGCCACCCCGACGGCTTTCGATGCCGTCAGCAGGGCGTCGACGAGGTATTCTGCCTCCACCATATGGGCGAAGGGCTCACCGACGAGCGGCGATTCGCCGTCACCGTCCTGGCCGAAAGTCAGGAAGACCGGCCTCACCGGATCCGTCAGACGGCTGTCGCTGATCGCCATGTCGAGGATGGGTTCGGCCGCATGGGCGACGCCATCCCAGATTCCCAACCGCGTCAGCATGCGCCTTCCGCCGGCCGCCACGGCGAAGGCACGCCCGCGATGCCGCAGCGCGGCGCGGTCGAGCCCCGGCTCGAAGACGGTGACCTCCAGGGCATCGCCATGAGCCTGGCGCAGGGCCAGGGCCAGGCTGAGACCGGGAATACCGCCACCGGCGATGACCACCTTGCGGAGCGCGCCACCTTGCATCGATCCGCTCATCCCCGTTTCGCCCATGCCCGTTGCCTCGTCCCCATTCCCACGGCCTGCGATGAGAGACACGTGGAGTGGCACCCCGCCGCGCCGGAGGCAACGCGCGACAGCGAAGCACGATGCGTCACCGGATCGGCCGGGTGGTCGCTTTCGATGAGTGAGCCGTTCATTCCCCGCGAGTTTTGCATTCCCGATGAGTCTTGCATTCCGGGCGAGCTGTGGCGATTCCCTCTGCCGTGACGCCGTGATGCACGGCCGCATCGATGTCCTCAGCCCGGTGAAAGGCCCGCATGACCGGATCCGTCGACGAACTCCTCGCCTGCCTCGACCTCGCGCGCCTCGACGACGACCTGTTCCGGGGCCAGAGCATCGAAACCGGATGGTTCCGGGTGTTCGGCGGCCAGGTGCTGGGGCAGGCCCTCGTCGCCGCATCGCGCACGGTGGGGGCGAGCCGGCCGCCGCATTCCCTCCATGCCTATTTCATCCTCGCCGGCGACCCGGCCGCGCCGATCGATTACGCGGTGGACCGTATCCGCGACGGGCGCAGCTTCGCCACGCGGCGGGTGGTGGCCCATCAGCATGGGCGCGCGATCTTCACCCTGTCGGCCTCCTTCCACACCGACGAGGAGGGGCTCGTCCATCGGATCGCCATGCCGGACGTGCCGGGGCCCGAGGCGCTCCTCGACGCCCCCGCTTTGGCCGCGCAGGCAGGTCCGTCGATCCCGGCCACCATGCGCACCTATCTCGGCCGAGCCACCCCGATCGCGCTGAGGCCGGTGGAGGTGCAGCGCTACATGTCGCGCGACCCGCGCGAGCCCCGCTTCCACGTCTGGCTCCGGGCCGGGGCGCGCCTGCCGGACGACCCGGCCATCCACCGCGCCGTCCTCGCCTATGCCTCCGACCTGATGTTGCTGGACGCGACGCTGATCCCCCACGGCAAGACGGTGTTCGATGCCGCGATCCAATCCGCGAGCCTCGATCACGCCCTCTGGTTCCACCGTCCCTTCCGCGCCGACGAATGGCTGCTCTATGCGCAGGAGAGTCCTGCCGCTTCGGGCGGGCGCGGTTTCGCCAGGGGATCGATCTTCACGAGGGAGGGAGAGCTCGTGGCATCCGTGGCTCAGGAGGGTCTGATCCGGCCGACCGCGAACGGCTCGTGATGCGCTGCGAGCTTTGCTTTACGGGCTTCCATTCTGCTCATGTTATCGTCTGAATGATCATTATTTAGGCAATTGTCGCGAAAAAATCGCACGATCACGCGTCAGTGATCGATCACTTTGTGTGCAGAACGGGAAATCGCGAAAAGTTCCCTTTGGCATAGTCCTTGAATGATGGGCGCCGATCGCTTGGCCATTCCGGCTGGTGCGAAATGCCGGATTGCCGGGCCGCGACGCAGATCGGGCCGGTGACCGGGGGCATCCAGAACAAAAGGGGGCGCCGCCCATGAAGATCGTGATGGCTATCATCAAGCCGTTCAAGCTCGAGGAGGTCAGGGATGCGCTGACCGGAATCGGCGTCCACGGCCTCACGGTGACCGAAGTCAAAGGCTATGGCCGCCAGAAGGGCCACACCGAAATTTACCGCGGCGCCGAATATGCCGTGAGCTTCCTGCCGAAGCTGAAGATCGAGGTCGCCGTCGCGTCCGACCTCACCAGCAGCGTCATCGACGCCATCGCCGCCGCCGCCCGCACCGGCCAGATCGGCGACGGCAAGATCTTCGTCGTGCCCCTCGAGAAGGCCGTCCGCATCCGCACCGGCGAGACCGACGTCGACGCGCTCTGAGCCATCGCCCCGGCCGGACGACGCTCCGGCCCGCTTCCCCTCCTTTTCCTCACGTCACCATCGCACCGCGACCGGGAGTTCCGTTTCCATGAAACTTCGCAATGCCCTTGCGCTCGGGATGGGAGGCGCCGCGCTGGCCCTCCTGTTCGTCGAGCCATCCCTCGCACAGTCGCCGACCCCAGAAGTCGTCGCAGCGCCGGCCGCCGCCGCGCCCGTCCCCAACAAGGGCGATACCGCCTGGATGATGGTCTCGGCCGTCCTCGTGCTGCTGATGACCGTGCCCGGCCTCGCGCTGTTCTACGGCGGCCTCGTGCGCACCAAGAACATGCTGTCGGTGCTGACGCAGGTCTTCGCCATCGCCTCCATCGTCTGCCTTCTGTGGGTCGCCTTCGGCTACAGCATGGCCTTCACCAACGGCGGCGGTCTCAACGACTTCGTCGGCGGCTTCTCCAAGGTCTTCCTGAAGGGCGTCGACCCGTCCACCACCGTGGCGACCTTCTCGAACGGCGTCGTCATTCCCGAATACGTCTACATCTGCTTCCAGATGACGTTCGCGATGATCACGCCCGGCCTCATCGTCGGCGCCTTCGCCGAGCGCATGAAGTTCTCCGCCCTGCTCGTCTTCTCGGTGCTGTGGGTCACGCTGATCTACTTCCCGATGGCGCACATGGTCTGGTACTGGGGTGGTCCCGACCTCGTCGGCGACGCCGCCAAGGCCCTGGCCGCAGCCACCGACGACGCCTCCAAGGCGACGGCGCAGGCCGCCCTCGACGCGGTCAACGCCGATGCGGGCATGATCTTCAAGTGGGGCGCCCTCGACTTCGCCGGCGGCACCGTCGTGCACATCAATGCGGGTATCGCCGGCTTCGTCGGCTGCCTGATGCTCGGCAAGCGTATCGGCTACGGCCGTGACCTCCTCGCCCCGCACTCGCTGACCATGACCACCATCGGCGCCTCGCTCCTCTGGGTCGGCTGGTTCGGCTTCAACGCCGGTTCGAACCTCGAAGCCAACGGCTCCGCGGGTCTGGCCATGATCAACACCTTCGTGGCCACCGCCGCAGCCGCCGTCTCCTGGCTGTTCGTGGAGTGGATGCTCAAGGGCAAGCCCTCGCTCCTGGGCATGCTGTCGGGCGCCATCGCCGGCCTCGTCGCCGTCACGCCCGCCGCCGGCTTCGCCGGTCCGATGGGTTCGATCGTCCTCGGCCTCGTCGCCGGCGGCGCCTGCTTCATCATGTGCTCCACGGTGAAGAACGCCCTCGGCTACGACGACTCCCTCGACGTCTTCGGCGTCCACTGCATCGGCGGCATCCTCGGCGCCCTGGCCACCGGCATCCTGGTGAGCCCGGACTTCGGCGGCGTCGGCATCCCCGATTACACCAGCAAGCCCGGCGAACTCGCTGTCGGCGCCTACGACATGGCGGCGCAGCTCCTGGCCCAGGGTAAGGCCGTCGGCTTCACCATCCTGTGGTCCGGCATCGGCTCCGCCATCCTGTACAAGCTCGTCGACCTGACCATCGGTCTGCGCGTGACCCAGGACGAAGAGCGCGAAGGCCTCGACATCGCCGACCATGGCGAGCGCGCCTACAACTACTGATCCCGCCTAAACACCATCTCAACCGAACCGAGAGGCCCCGGTCGCCATGCGACCGGGGCCTTTCTCATGTCCGTGGCAGCCGTCGAGAGCCGCATCGACGCCCCCGACCGTGAGGCAGAGCCGGCTCCCGCTGCCGGACTGGGGCGAAAATGTGATGCGAATGCAACACCCCCATGGCAAGTCCCGCGAACGGCCGTATTTGCCTATTTCATGGGCAATTGCATCAAAGTTAGTTTTGCGAAGCTCGGCCGGATTTGGCAACTTGCAAATCACAGAATAACTGGGGCTGAACTCTGATGACACTGAAGCTAACCGCACTGGGGACTGCCGCTTCCCTCGCCGCGTTCCTGAGCGTTGGCAGCGTCAACGCCGCCGACCTTGCCGCGCCGAAGACCATGCCGGTCGAGGCGAAGGCGCCCGATCCGCTGATCGGATTCTCGTTCGGCTCGCGCTACCAGACGGACTACAACTTCCGCGGTGTGTCGCAGTCGAACCGCCAGGGCAGCTACCAGTCCTTCTTCGAGGCCCAGTATTTCGGCGGCTTCGCCTATACCGGCCTCGCCACCTACCAGACCCGCCTGCCCACGCAGCCGGACATGGAGTTCGATCTCGCCGCCGGTATCCGCCCGACCTTCGACAAGTTCGCCCTCGATCTCGGCGTGCTCTACTACTTCTACCCCAATGAGAAGCGCCTGTTGGGCCCGGGCGGCGCGTTCCTGACCACCGCCAACACCGACTTCATGGAATACGCCGCCAAGGGCACATGGACCGCGACGGACTCGCTGACCCTCGGCCTCAACGTGTTCTACTCGCCGAACTTCCTCGGCCAGCACGCCAACGGCACCTACACCTCCGGCACCGCCGCCTATACCCTGCCGGCCAACTGGTTCTCGTTCCTGCCCGAGGCCTATTCCGGTGGCTTCTCGATCTCGTCCGAGCTCGGCTACTACTTCCTGACCGCCGCGAAGACCTCCGCCACCGGGCAGATCGCCTTCAACCTGCCGAGCTACCTCTACGGGAACGTCGGCCTGTCCTACACCTACAAGAACATCGTCCTCGATGTGCGCTACCACAACACCAACCTGAGCAAGACCGACTGCTTCAACTTCACCGGCGACTACCGCGGCTTCAACAACGGCGGGACCTCCAAGTGGTGCGGCGATGCCGTCATCGGCTCCATCACCTTCCAGACCTCGACTGCGGCTCCCGGCATCTACGCCGAGCCGGGCGGTCTCCTGAACCTCTTCCGCTAAGCGCCAAGCTCAGCGATGGACGAAGAAAGGCCCCGGAGCGATCCGGGGCCTTTCTCCGTTGGCGGCACGGACCGGATCTGACGAGGCGAGTCGTGAAAGCGTTCGAAAACACGGACATCTGTGCGGGCCGTGCTAACGATCTCTAAGCCTTAAACAGCCGTTAACTCGGTCGACATAGCGTTACCGGATCGTTTCTCCCTGCGTCTGGTCCCGTATGCGCTCGCTCCGCCGTTCCGCATCGCCCTACGACACTTTCGTCGACAGCTTCAGGCCGTTCCTGGCGAAGCGGATGACGGAGATGGGCGGTCTTCTCCTGTTCGCGGGCGCGACCGCGCTCACGGTCGCCCTGGCGACGTGGTCCATCGACGATCCGAGCATCAACCACGCCACCGACCATGCCGCGCACAACGTGCTCGGCACCGGCGGCGCGGTGGTGTCGGACCTGGCGATGCAGCTCCTCGGCCTCGGTTCCCTGGCCTTCGCCCTGCCGCCCGCCTTCTGGGGCGTCCAACTCATGCGGTCCCGGGAACTGCCCCGGGGCGGCCTGCGGATCACCCTCTGGATCATCGGCTTCTTCGCCGCGAGCGCGGTAGCGAGCGCGCTGCCGCCCACCGCCCGCTGGCCCCTGCCCACCGGGCTCGGCGGCGTGGCCGGCGATGCCCTGATCCACACCGCGCGGCTCATCGTCGGCGCCATCGCGTCCCCGGCCACGGCCCTCGTCGGTTTCGCCTTCGCGGCGGTGGCGATCCTGTGCCTCACCGGCGCCTGCCGCGCCGGAGCCGAGCCGGAGGAGGAATCCTACGATCAGCCCGCTCCGTCCGCGTCCAGCCAGCGGCCGCAACCCTCCGCCCGGCATGACGGCCGTTACGAGGAGGACGAGCCGAGCCTCGGCATCGTCTCCCTCGGCACCCTGGCGCATCTCCTGATGGGCGGCCGGACCGCCATCGCCAGACGGATCGCCGAGTGGCGTGCCGACCGGGCGGCGGCGGCCACCGAACTCGCTTATGCCGGCGCCTCGCCGGCGCTCGCCGCGCGCCGCGCCTTCTCGGACGCGGACGACGCGCCATGGTCGACCCATGTGCCGCAGGACGCGGGACACCAGCCGAGAGGCGATGCCGCCTCGGCGCGTCGCGAACCTGTCTTCGAGCCGCAGCCCGTGGCGGAGACCCGGCCGGTCACCCGCCGTCCCCTCCATGAGCCGATCCTGCACGACGACGAGCCGGACGATGGCGGCGAGGAGTTCTACGCTCCCGAAGAACCGGTGGCATCGGCGCCGGTGCCGCGCTCCCGTGTCGCCCCGGTGGCACCGTCCCCCGCTCCGGCACCGATCCGGCGCGCATCTCCCGCGCCGGCCTATGGCGCGGAGAGCTATTCCCATCCCCCCCTCGACCTGCTCGGCGAAGCGCCGGGCCTGTCCCTGGCGAGCCAGGTCTCGACGGAAGCCTTGGAGCAGAATGCGACCCTGCTCGAGGCCACCCTCAGCGATTTCGGCGTACGCGGCGACATCCTCGCCGTGCGCCCCGGCCCGGTCGTGACGCTCTACGAATTGGAGCCGGCGCCGGGCACCAAGTCGAGCCGCGT
>NZ_NKUG01000055.1 GCF_014845095.1 Methylobacterium bullatum
TTCGGCGGCCAGACGCTCCGAGATGGTGGTGTCGTCGAGGGCGTCTTCGCGCGATCCGGCCATGGCTGCACGTCCTTTGAATGAGTGGTGGTGGTCGAGGAACTCTGCGACGCGCCGCGTGTCCGGGCAAGGCCGGCGGCAAAGATCTCCGGAACCGCGAATGCCGTGGTCGCCTGCGACGTGGTGGCCCTGCCCCCTCCGGCAGCCGATCGGATCTGTGGACGCCGGGGAGGCGAGACCCTATGAAGAAAGAACAATAGTTCGTCGGTCCCGGATGCCGGGGCCGGATACGGGCCGGTTCCAGGGAGACGACGTTCATGCTGTCACGGCGCGGAGTGCTCGCGACGGCTGCGCTGTGGCCTCTGGCCGGGTCGGTGACGGCCGCGGCGGCCGCTCCCGCAATCCGTGTCGGAAGCCTGCCCTTCGGCACCGTGGCCTGGGAGGCGGCGGTGATCAAGGCGCGCGGGCTCGATGCCGCCAACGGTTTCACCCTCGACGTGGTCAAGCTCGCCGGCAACGATGCCGCCCGCATCGCCTTCCTCGGCGGACAGGTCGACACCATCGTCGGCGACCTGCTCTGGGCCGGGCGCCTCGGCAACGAGGGCAGGGCGATGCGCTTCATCCCTTATTCCACTACCGAGGGCTCGCTGATGGTGCCGGCGGGCAGCGCCATCACCGGCCTCAAGGATCTCGTCGGCAAGCGGCTCGGGGTGGCCGGCGGACCTCTGGACAAGAACTGGCTCCTGCTCAAGGCCCAGGCCAAGGACGCCGCCGGCATCGATCTCGAATCGCAGGCGCAGGTCGCCTACGGCGCGCCGCCGCTCCTGGCGCTCAAGCTCGAACAGGGCGAGCTCGACGCGGCCCTGCTCTACTGGACCTATTGTGCCCGTCTCGAGCCGAAGGGCTTTACCCGCCTCATCGGGTCGGACGACATCATGCGCGCGTTCGGTGCCACCGGATCCATCGCGCTCATCGGCTACCTGTTCGAGGGCGCCACCGTATCGGACAAGGCCGAGGCCATCGCCGGCTTCGCCCGCGCCGCTCGCACCGCCAAGGAGATGCTGGCCAACGATCCCACCACCTGGGACGTGGTGCGGCCGCTGATGTCGGCGGAGGACGAGCCGACCTTTGCGGCGCTCAAGCGTGATTTTCTCGCCGGCATCCCGCGCCGGCCGCTCGCCACAGAGCGCGCGGATGGCGAGCGCCTGTTCGGCGTGCTGGCCAGGCTCGGCGGCGAGCGGCTGGTGGGGGCGGGCAAGACCCTGCCCGCCGGCCTGTATTTCGACGGGGCAGGAAACGGTTGAGCCGCGTCACGCCCTCCCCCGCGGTACGCTGAATCGTGGCCCGGCCCGGCGCGAACGCCATGGGAGTGGCGACTCGGGGAGTGGCGACTCGTCTCGTCTCCGTGCTGGTGCTGCTCGCGGCCTGGCAAGTGGCGGCGTCGCTGGCGGGATCGCGGCTTCTGCCCGCGCCCCTCGCCATCCTCGATTTCATCGTGAAGGAATCCGCCACCGGCGACCTCTGGCGCAACGTCGGCATCACGTTGACGCGGGTGGGCGTCTCCTTCTTCTTCGCCATGGGGCTCGGGGTGCTGCTCGGCATCGCGCTCGGCCGCTGGAAGGCGCTCAACCTCGTCCTCGATACGCCGCTCCTCATCCTCCTCAACACGCCCGCCCTGGTGATCACGGTGCTGGCCTACATCTGGGTCGGCCTCAACGAGAGCGCGGCGGTGCTGGCGGTGGTGCTCAACAAGTTGCCCAACGTGGCGGTGATCGTACGTGAGGGCGCGCGCGGCCTCGATCCGGGTCTCGAGGAGATGGCGCGGAGCTACCGTTTCGACCGCCGCACCTGGATCGCCCACGTCCTGGTGCCTCAGCTCCAGCCTTTCGTGGTGGCCGCCGCCCGCTCCGGCCTGTCCCTCGCCTGGAAGATCGTGCTGGTGATCGAGCTGCTCGGGCGTCCGAACGGGGTGGGTTTCGCCATCAACTTCTACTTCGTCCAGAGCCTGAACGTGGCGGCCATCATCGGTTACAGCGTCGTCTTCATGAGCGTGATGATCGCCATCGACATCCTCATCCTCCAGCGCCTCGAAGCCCATGTCCGACGCTGGCGCTGAGAGGGCGGACGCGCTCTCCGTCTCCATCCGCAGCAAGGTCTACGGAGCCGGCGGCCCGGAGCCGGTGGAGGCGGTGCGCGATCTCTCCTTCGTCGTCCGCCGGTCGGAGATCGCCTGCCTCATCGGCCCCTCGGGCGCCGGCAAGACCACGACCCTGCGCATCCTGCTCGGACTCGACGACGCCTATGACGGCGCGGTGACCCCGGACCCACGCGAGGCCGGAATCGCCATGGTCTTCCAGGAGCCGCGCCTCCTCCCCTGGCGCAGTGTCGAGCAGAACGTCCGCCTCGGCCTGCCCCGTTCCGAGCGGGGGCGCGATCTCGACGCCCTGTTCGAGTCCCTCGGGCTGACGCCATGGCGCGGCCGTTATCCGGGAAAGCTCTCCCTGGGAATGGCGCGCCGCGTGGCGCTCGCCCGTGCCCTGGCCCTCCGTCCCCGCATCCTGGTGCTCGACGAGCCCTTCGTGTCCCTCGACGACAGGGCCGCGGCGTCCCTGCGGGAGATCGTGGTGGCGACCGTGGCGCGCGAGGGAATGAGCGTGCTCATGGTCACGCACAACGTGGCGGAGGCCATCGAGATCGCTGACCGGCTCCTGCTCGTCTCGGCGCGCCCGGCGAGCCTGCTCACTGCCGTCGCCCTCGACCGGCCCCGAAGCGAGCGCGATAGGGCTTGGGCGGAAGCGATGCGGGAGGATCTCGCGAATCGCTTTCCGGGCGTCATCGCCGCCTGAAAGCGCTTTCTCGGTGGCAGGGGAAGCGCACGATATCGCCGACGCGACATTATGCACATGTGCTCGGCGTTTAGGCCGCTCTCGGTGGCGTCTACGCAGTCATGCGGCGAGACAACGCAGCGCTCGATCGAATGGCGCCCAACCGATCCCGAGACATTCACGGCCAGCGCAGGATTTGCCGGTGAGCATTGCATGATAATTCATACCGATGGAGTTTGAGTTTGGCCTCGTATCGAACGAAGCGACCGTTTTATCGAACAATCTTCGTCAGTTCAGGGGGTGACTGGCATACCAAGCGGCCTGCATGCGCGTGAAGCATAAGAAGCGCCCGAGTCTTTTAAATGCTTTTGTCTTGAGGTTTCTCGATTTTGCAGCGCAACATTTTAGGGTGCGCTCGCTCAGATCACGGTCAACGAAGACGTTCGTTCACCAGGTCTTGATGCCGCCTGAGGTCAAGCTTGCTCAATCGAGTTGACGCCGCCGCGATTTTTCTTAGAGTTCATTCAAGCTTCGGTTCGAAGGGGCGCCGCAAAGGGGTAGCGGCGACCGGGAGAGCAAGCGGTGGTTTGGGCGAAAATCTCGCGGAAACAACCGCTTAGGAAACTCTATCGAAGTGAACTATCCCTGTCGCAAATAACAGGTCGCACAAGTGGGGGCAGGTTTCGCTGCTCTCCAGGCGTGTCAAAGACTTGTCGGAGGAATGCATGAGAGCGGTCCATCTTCTCGCACTCGGCGCTGGTCTGGTGGCTTCGGCCCCCGCCTTCGCCAATGACGACGTCCTGAAGCGCTCGGCCGATCCGGCCCAGCAGGTTCTGCAGACGGTCGATTACGCCAACACGCGCTATTCGAAGCTCGACCAGATCAACGCCAGCAACGTGAAGCAGCTGCAGGTGGCCTGGACGTTCTCGACGGGCGTCCTGCGCGGCCACGAGGGTTCGCCTCTCGTCGTCGGCAACATGATGTACGTCCACACCCCCTTCCCGAACATCGTCTACGCCCTGGACCTCGACAAGGACGGCGTGATCGTCTGGAAGTACGAGCCCAAGCAGGACCCGTCGGTCATCCCGGTGATGTGCTGTGACACGGTCAACCGTGGCCTGGCCTATGCCGACGGCGCCATCATCCTGCATCAGGCCGACACCACCGTCGTCTCGCTCGACGCCAAGTCCGGCAAGGTGAACTGGTCCGTCGTCAACGGCGACCCCAAGAAGGGTGAGACCAACACCGCCACCGTTCTTCCCGTGAAGGACAAGATCATCGTCGGCATCTCCGGCGGCGAGTTCGGCGTGAACTGCCACGTCACTGCCTACGATTCCAAGACGGGCAAGAAGGTGTGGCGCGGCCACTCCCAGGGCCCCGATGCCGACATGATCATGGACCCGGAGAAGACGACGTCTCTCGGCAAGCCGGTCGGCAAGGATTCCTCGCTGAAGACCTGGGAAGGCGATCAGTGGAAGACGGGCGGCGGCTGCACCTGGGGCTGGTTCTCCTACGACCCCAAGCTCGACCTGATGTACTACGGTTCGGGCAACCCCTCGACCTGGAACCCCAAGCAGCGTCCGGGCGACAACAAGTGGTCCATGACCATCTGGGCGCGTAACCCCGACACGGGTGCGGCCAAGTGGGTCTACCAGATGACCCCGCACGACGAGTGGGACTACGACGGTATCAACGAAATGATCCTCACGGATCAGAAGGTCGACGGCAAGGATCGTCCGCTCCTCACCCACTTCGACCGTAACGGCTTCGGCTACACCCTCGATCGCGCCACCGGCGAGCTCCTGGTCGCCGAGAAGTTCGATCCGGTGGTGAACTGGGCCTCCAAGGTCGACATGGACAAGGGCTCGAAGACCTACGGTCGTCCGCTCGTCCAGGCCAAGTACTCGACCGAGCAGAACGGTGAAGATACCAACTCCAAGGGTATCTGCCCCGCGGCCCTCGGCACCAAGGACCAGCAGCCTGCTGCGTTCTCGCCGAAGACCAACCTGTTCTACGTGCCCACCAACCACGTCTGCATGGACTACGAGCCGTTCCGGGTGTCCTACACCCCCGGTCAGCCCTACGTCGGTGCGACCCTGGCCATGTACCCGGCCCCCAACAGCCACGGCGGCATGGGTAACTTCATCGCCTGGGACGGCGTCGCTGGTAAGATCAAGTGGTCGAACCAGGAGCAGTTCTCGGTGTGGTCGGGCGCCCTCGCCACCGCTGGCGACATCGTGTTCTACGGAACCCTCGAGGGTTACCTGAAGGCCGTTGACTCCAAGACCGGCAAGGAACTCTACAAGTTCAAGACCCCGTCGGGCATCATCGGCAACGTGATGACCTACCAGCACAAGGGCAAGCAGTTCGTCGGCATCCTGTCGGGTGTCGGTGGCTGGGCTGGCATCGGCCTCGCGGCCGGTCTGACCGACCCGAATGCCGGTCTCGGCGCGGTGGGTGGCTATGCTGCTCTCTCGAACTACACCAACCTCGGTGGTCAGCTGACCGTCTTCGCGCTCCCGAACTAATCGGTCGCACGAAGCCTGAGACGATAGGGTGCCGGCGCGGGTTTCCGCGCCGGCACCTTTATGATTAGATCGTTATTAAGAACACTTCGAACGTCGACCGAACGGGTCGACGGTTGCTCCTGGGAGAAACGTCGTTGCAGTACCAAAGCAAAGCCGCCATCCGTCCGCTCGTGGCCGCCCTCGTTTTCGCATTCGCCTCCGCCGGTGCCGTTCAGGCCCAGGACGCCAAGCCCGCCGATCCCGCCGTGGCGAACCAGCTCGATCCCAATGCTCCTGAGAAGGACGCCAAGCTGATCGACAAGTATCAGGCGGTGAAGGTCGAAGACGGCAAGTATTTCGACAAGGATGGCGCCCCGACCTACCACATCACCAACGACGGCAAGAAGTTCGACTGGTACGCCTATTCCGGCTACCGCCGCTATCACGCCGAGTGCCACGTGTGTCACGGTCCCGACGCCATGGGTTCGACCTACGCACCCGCCCTCAAGGATTCGCTCAAGCGCCTGTCCTACGAGGAGTTCGTCGGCATCATCGCCGGTGGCAAGCAGGACATCAGCTCGAGCGGCACCAACGTGATGCCCGCCTTCGGCGATAACAAGAACGTGATGTGCTACGCCGACGACCTCTACACTTACCTGAAGGCCCGCGCCTCCGGTGCGATGCCGCGCGTGCGTCCGACCGACAAGGAAGACAAGCCGGAGGCCGCCAAGAAGGCCGAGAAGGAGTGCCTGGGCGGCTAATGGCTCGCTTTGGCTCCTTCACAACGACGGTTTGCGCGCTCCTGCTGATCTCGGCAGGGGTGCGCCCCGCATCTGCGCAGTCGCTTCCCGATCTCGTCACCACCGATGTCCTGCGCGTCTGCGGAGACCCCGGCAACATGCCGTTCTCCCAGCGCAAGGAGGACGGGTTCGAGAACAAGATCGCGGCAATCCTCGCCGACGAACTCAAGGTCAAGCTCCGCTATTACTGGCTGACGCAGGGGCCTGGATTCGTCCGCAATACGCTGGGCACCGGCCTGTGCGACCTGATCATCGGTTCGGCCGCCGGTGGAGAACTCGTCCAGCACACCAACCCTTATTATCGCTCCAGCTACGCCCTGGTCACCCGCGACGGTGATCTCGAGGGCGTGACGAAGCTCGACGACCCGAAGCTCAAGGGTAAGGCCATCGGCGTCATCGGTGGCACGCCGCCCGTGAACCGGATGGGCGAGGTCGGCCTCATCGCGTCGATGAAGGCCTACGCACCCTACCAGCTCGATCCCTCGCGCAAGTACCAGACTGTCTCCGCCGAGGTCATCGGCGATCTCGCCGAGAATAAGATCGACGCGGCGATCCTGTGGGGGCCGGCCGCAGGTTGGCTCGCCAAGCAGAGCGGTGTCGCCATGAAGGTCGTACCGCTACTGCAAGAGCCGGATCGTCCTGCTCTCACCTTCCGCATCGCCATGGGCGTGCGGATGGAGGAGAACGACTGGAAGCGCAGCCTCAACACGATCCTGCGCAAACGCCGGGCCGATATCGAGAAAGTCCTGCGCGACTACGATGTCCCGTTGCTGGAGGACGAAGGCAACAAGCTCCTCGAGCCGGCCGCGCCCTGAGATCGGGCCGGGGCCGGTCGTCACGATCGGTGGAGTTTGCTAAGAGCCTCCGAGATCTAGGGGAGGGGTGGCGATGGAGCGATGGCGGATCGGCCTTACGGTCGTAGCTCTTGTCGCCATCGGCGGGGTGGGGATCGTGGCGGCCGATCGCGCCCAGATCGGCCGCGTCGCTCCGGATCTCGTCGCCGAGACCGAGCGCGCCGACCGCGTCCTCGTGGAGAAGTCGGCCCGGCGCCTGACCCTGTTCCGAGAAGGGCGAGTCCTGGCGACCTATCCCGTCTCCCTCGGCTTCTCTCCCATCGGCCACAAGCAGCGGGAAGGTGACGGGCGCACGCCGGAGGGGCTCTATTCCATCGCCTATCGCAACCCCCTCAGCGTTGCCCATCTGTCCCTGAAAGTGTCCTATCCGAACGAGGCCGATACGAAAGCCGCCCGTGACGGCGGCTACGAGCCGGGCGGCGACATCATGATCCACGGGATCATGAACGGCTTGTCCTGGCTCGGCCGGCTGCACCGGCTCAAGGACTGGACCAGCGGATGCGTCGGCGTCGCCAATGACGAGATGGCGGCCATCTACGCGCGGGTGGATGTGGGGACGCCCGTCGAACTGCGGCCCTGAGCGGCCGGATTTTAGTCCCGCACGATGCCGGCGGTGTCGAGCTTCGACAGGGCCTGGCTCACGGTCTCCGGCCCGATGACGAGATTCGGGGCGATCTCGGCGAGCGGAATCAGGACGAAGGCGCGTTCCCGTACGAAACGATGCGGCAGGACGAGACGCTCGTCCGAGATCGCCGCCCCTTCATACGAGAGCACATCGATATCGATGACGCGCGGTCCCCAGCGCCGCTCCCGCACCCGACCCATGGCGGTCTCGATGGCGAGGCCTGTCTCCAGCAGGTCGTGCGGGGTCAGGTCGGTCTCGACGGCGATGGCCGCGTTGAGGAACCAGTCCTGGTCCGTATCGCCCCAGGGAGGCGTGCGGTAGTCGCTGGAGCGTGCCGTGAGCCGGATGCCCGGGCTGGCTTCGAGCCGTCGGATTGCCTCGGCGATGGTCGCGGCCTTGTCACCGATATTGCTACCGAGACCGAGATAGGCGGTACTCATCGTGCCAGTCCCGCGCGGCTGCGCAAGATCGAGATGGCGACGCCGTCGATCACCGCCGGGACCGGCGCGCTCGGCTTGTCGACGCGCACGACGATGCTGTCTACGCCCTCGAATCGCTCGAGGATCTCGGCAGCGATGGCCTCGGCCAGAGCTTCGATGAGGGCGAAGCGCCGGGTGGTGGCGATGCGCACGACGATCTCGGTGAGATCGGCATAGCTCACGGTCTTCGCCATGTCGTCCGACAGGCCCGCCGGCCGCAGGTCGATCCGGCAGTCGAGGGAGATGTAGAAGCGTTGGCCGATCCGCGCTTCCTCTTCGAGGAGGCCGTGATAGGCGAAGACGGCGATGCGTTCGACGAGGATGCGGTCGGTCATGAGGCTGTCCGCATCACGGCGTCGACCACGCGGAGGGCGTCGACATGGGGAGCCACGTCGTGGACGCGGACGATGTCGGCCCCCAGCGTGGCGGCGAGGACATGGCTCGACAGCGAGCCGATCAGGCGGTCCACCGGCTTCGTCTCGGCATCGTGCAGGCGCCCGAGCATCGATTTGCGCGAGACGCCGACGAGGACGGGAAAGCCCAGCGCCTTGAGTTCCGGCAGGCGCCTCAGGGCTTCGAGATGCTGGGCCCAGCTCTTCCCGAAACCGATCCCCGGATCGAGCACGATGTCCGCGTCCGGGATGCCGGCACGGCGGGCGATGTCGAGGGAGCGCTCGAAGAAGCGCAACATGTCGGCCACGATGTCGATGGCGGGATCGATGGTCTCGCGATTGTGCATGACCATGACCGGCGCACCATGGGCTGCGGCCACGCGGGCGATGTCGGGCTCGCGCTGCAGGCCCCAGACATCGTTGACGATGCGCGCGCCGGCAGCCAGCGCCGCATCGGCGGTGGACGCCTTGTAGGTGTCCACCGAGATGGGGACGGCAAGGCGCGGGGCGAGATCCCGGATGACGGGAAGGATGCGTGCTTGCTCCTCCTCCGCCGAGACGGGCGTATGACCCGGGCGCGTCGATTCCCCGCCGATGTCGACCAGGGCCGCTCCTTCCGCCACGAGGGCATCGGCCTGGGAGCGCGCCGCTTCCACATTCTCGAAACGCCCCCCGTCCGAGAAGGAATCCGGGGTGACGTTGAGGATGCCCATGACGAGCACGCGCTCTCCGAGACCGGGCAGGAGGGCTTTCAGGATCGGAGGAGAAGACGTCACGGGGGCTCTTCGACGAGGGATCGATCTCTATGCTGTAGACTAGGACGATGCCATTCTTCCACCTCATCCTGAGGCGCCGAAGCAAAGCGAAGGCCTCGAAGGAGGCCTCCAACTCGCGCCGCGAGCATTGGGGGCTCCTTCGAGGCCGCTTCGTAGCGCCTCGGGATGAGGTGGATGAATGGGATCACCGTATCTAGGGTGGATCCCGCCGATCACACCCCGCCGCGATAGCAGCGGATTTCGGCTTCGGCCTGGGCGCGGCGCAGATCCGCGACCTTGTCGTCGAATACCTTCGTCGAGCGGAACTCGTTCGAACGGGCGCCGATGCCCTGGCGCATGGACAGGACCGTGCTCGCCTGGACGTATTTGTCATAGGTGAGGATCGACGCGAGGGCGTCGATGGAGCAGGAGCAGCGCGAAAGCGATTCCCGCGACTGCCCGTTGGCCGCCATGCAGCCGAACACATAATCCGCCCGCGCCTCGGTGGGGTAGTCGTTCTCGCTGTCTGCCGCCTGGACGGGAGCGCCGGCGAGGCCGAGCATGAGGGCGAGAAGGCCGCCTTTAACCAGCGTTCGGATCATAGGTCAGGTTCTCCTGGAGAAGTTCGCCGCCATCCGCCGTCTTCGACTGCGCCTCGATCGAGAGCAGTTCGCCGGGCACGGCGGGCGACGTCACGAAGGTGTATTTCAGGTTCTCGAGGCCGCGCATGCGGTCCTTCATCTTGTCGTCGAGGAAGGGCTGCACTTCCACGCGCCAGGCATCCACTGTCTGTCCCTTCACGGTGGCGGTCGTCGCGGTCACGGTCGCGTTGTCGCGCAGGGCCTTGCGGATGCCGTTCTTGATGTAGCGCGGGTTGGCCGAGAGCACCTTGGCGAGGTCGATGAGGTGATGCTCGAGGAAGAGCGTCATCACCGGGTTGCCGGGCATGTCGTTGAACGGGCCGGCGGGGAATCGGTTCGCGCCCGAGAACATCTGCACGCGGATCGTCCGGTTCTCCGGCGCCCCGCCCGGCTCAATGTTGAGCTTGATCTGGTCGTCCATGGTCGGGCCGAACGGACCCTTGGAGATGCCGCTGCGCCGGAGATACGCGTAGGTGAGGGTCGAGCCCGGCGCCACGTTCTTCATCTGCGGCTCTTCGAACAGCAGGTCCGAGGCATTGGGCGTGGTGGCGGTGTTGGCCTTGGTCACGGCGGGGGCATCTGCCGGGGGCGTGCCCTGCGCCAGGGCGGGTAGACCGGCAAACGACAGGGCGAACGCGATGAGAACGGGCTTCACAGGGGAGCATCCTCTTTCAGGGGCGGCGGCGCAGCGCGGTCCACGTTGCTGCCGATCGTCCGGTAGACATAGTCGGGCGGCGTCTCGGCCGCCTCTTCCGTGGCGAGTTCCCGCACCTTCGCATGGAGCGGAGAAAGCGAGCAGGCCGGGTCGGTGGCGGCGGCATCGCCGGCCAGAGCCAGCGCCTGGCAGCGGCAGCCGCCCCAATCCTTCTCGCGCCGATCGCAGGAGCGGCAGGGCTCCTTCATCCAGTCCGTCCCGCGATAGGCGGTGAAAGCCGGGGAGTTCGCCCAGATATCGGCGAGCGAATGGTCGGAGACGTACCAGAATTCGAGATGCTTGATGGTCTCGGCGGCGTGGCAGGGGAGCACCTTACCGGCCGGCGTCACGTTCATCAGCTTGCGGCCCCAGCCGCCGGCGCAGGCCTTGGGGTATTTCGCGTAGTAGTCGGGAACGACGAGATCGATGACGAGCTGGCCCTTCAGCCGCTCGCGCGCCGCCTCGACGATGCGGATCGACTGATCGACCTGAGCCTTGTCCGGCATCAGGGCGGCGCGGTTCACATAGGCCCAGCCGTAATACTGGGTGTGGGCGACCTCCAGGCGTTTGGCGCCGAGCTTGACGGCCAAGTCGATGAAGCCCTCGACTTCGTGGATATTACCCCGATGGATCACGGAATTCAGCGTCAGCGGCAGGCCGAGCTGCGTCACGCGCTCGGCGAAGGCGAATTTCTGCGGCTGAGCGTTTTTCAGGCCGCCGATTTTCTCCGCGTTGGCCGCGTCGACGCCTTGCACCGAGAGCTGCACGTGGTCGAGGCCCGCATCGTAGAGGGCGTCGAGCTTGGCCAGGGCACCGCCGACGCCCGAGGTGATGAGATTGGAATACAGGCCCAGCTTGGCGCAGGTCTGGGTGATCTCGACGATGTCGCTGCGGGCCGTGGGCTCGCCGCCGGAGAGGTGGACATGCAGCACGCCGAGACCCGCCGCTTCCGTCAGCACCCGCTGCCACGTCGCCGTGTCCAGCTCGCCCGAGCGCCGGTCGAGTTCGAGCGGGTTCGAGCAATAGGGACAGCGCAGGGGACAGCGATGGGTCAGCTCCGCGAGGAGCCCGACCGGAGCCGGCAGGGAAGGGGTATTCGGCGTGATGGCGTTCATCGCTCCAGAACCCGTTTCGTGGCGAGGTCGTTGAGCATGGCCAGGACGTCGGCCTCGATCACGTCCGGGTCGGCGGTGAAGGTCTCGGCGAGCTTCACTGCAATGTCCCGCACGCTGCGCTGGCCATCGACCAGCGACAGGACCGCCACGGCATTGGCGTCGAGGTCGAAGGTGCGCTCGGGCGCCAGCAGCACATGCTGACCGCGGACCTCGTCGTGGCGCAGGCGCACGCCACGGGGCAGGCGTGGCACGTCGCCCGACCGGACCGTGCCGGTGCCGGCCGCCTGCGCCACTTCGGCGACGAGGCCGGTGCCGGGCGTCCAGGCATCCGGCGGGGTCATGCCCGGAGCCACATAGGAGAAGTAGAGCGCGTCGAGCTGCGTCCAGAGCACGTTACACTTGAAGGTCAGCGCGGCCATGGCCTGACGCTGCAGTTCGGGCGTGGTGGCGTGCTGCTTGACGTAGTCGATGGCGAATTCCGCATCGCGCGGGGCCTGGGTCAGGCGCTTGTCGAAATAGGCCAGCGTGTCCTTGGTGATGAAATCGTAGTTCTTCAGCATCCCGGCCACGCGCTCGGAGATGATCGTCGGCGAGAACATCTCGGTGAGCGAGGAGGCGATGGCCTCCAGCAGCGAGCGCTCCTTCACGAAATGCACGTAGGCATCCACCGAGAAGCGGGTCGCCGACAGGATCCCTTGCGTCGATTCCACGTAGTCGCGACGGAAACCGACGCCCTCGGCGAGTTTCAGCCAACGCTCGATACCGCCGTCTCCGGGCGCGTCGCCATCATGGTCGACGATGCGCTGGCGCCACACGCGGCGCAGGCTCGCATCCTCCATGCGGGCGAGCACGGCGGCGTCCTTCACCGGGATCATCGCCTGGTAATAATAGCGGTTGAGCGCCCAGGCCCGGACCTGATCCTTGTTCAGCTTGCCGTCGTGCAGCAGGCGATGGAACGGATGCAGGTTGTGATAGCGCCGTGCGCCGATGTCGCGCAACGCCGTCTCGAGTTCCTCGGGGCTGAGCAGGCGCTGGGACGCGTCGGTTTTGGGCGTGGGGAAGGGCGCGGTCATGGCGTGGCTCGGCGTTTCGACGAAGGGCGACGGTCGGAACTTTTCTTACAGATGGCGACGATCCCCGTGAAGGCCACGGATGGCGAACGCACAATCCCATTGGACACAATATAAGACGACGGCATTAAAATGCCAGCCATGCATTCGGCTAGAGTGACAGGGTCAACCCGTCATGGGCCACTGTCCAGCCCTCGGCCTCCACCGATCTCCGTTCGGCGGAGCCCTCCACCAGCACCGGATTGGTGTTGTTGATATGGACGAAGACCCGGCTGCCGATCTCCACCTCGGCCAGCGCCGCGATCGATCCGCCCTGTCCCGTCATCGGCACGTGGCCCATGCGCCATCCGGTCTTCACGCCGACCCCGGCGCGGATCATGTCGTCGTCGAGGAGCACCGTCCCGTCGAACAGAAGCGCATCGACGCCCGAGATGCGTTGCTTCAGCCCGTCCGTGACGCGCGCGCAGCCGGGAATGTAGGCGAGGCGGCGCCCATTCGCCTCGATCATCGCGCCCACCGTCGTCTCGGTCTCGGCGCCGATCTCCATGGTCTCGTCCTCGAGCCAGAGCGGCACCTTGCCCGGCACCGCGAACAGCGTGACGGTGAGGCCGGGGACCGGTTCGAACGCGTGGTCGAGGGCGATCTTCTCGCGCGTCACCACGTCGGCCGCCATCACGTCGAAGACGCGATTGGCGTTGACGGAATCGAGGATGCCGGAGGTGGCGTAGAGTGTGTAGGGCTGGCCCTCGCGCAGGGTCAGCAACCCCGCCACGTGGTCGACATCGCCGTTGGTGAGGAGCACGGCATGGATCGGCGAGTGACGCAGGCCCTCCTGCGGATGCATCGCCGGATTGTCGAAGAGTTGCTGCCGGATGTCCGGGGAGGCGTTCACCAGGAGCCACCGCTCGCCATCGGGCGACACGGCGATGCTCGACTGGGTTCTTGGGCGCACCCTGGAGGAATCCTCCCGCGCGAGCGAGCAGATGGGGCAGCGGCAATTCCACTGGGGAAGGCCGCCGCCCGCGGCCGAGCCGAGGATCACGACATGCATGGCTGAACCGGCGCTGCCTCGATCCTCACGCGCGACGCGATATCTCAGTTGAAGGTGTCGATCTCAGCCGACTCGTAGCTGGTGACTTCCATGCCGACACAGATCTCGGAAACGACGGGGGCAGCCCAGGTCATGGTGTTTCTCCTCGGTATGTTTCTTGGACGTCAGCAGCATCCGGATCTCGTATTAAGGAGATCCTAAGACACTGACGGCGCAGTCATTTCTGTCGCGGGAGCTATATCGACAATTCCACCGGACTCTTCAAGCGATAAATTGCCGGATCGTCCCGCGATACGGCGAGAAAACGCATCACGCTCAATGGCGGAAATCTTGGCCCCGCAGGTCGAGCATGAAGCCGCGCCCCCGCACCGTGACGATGACCGGACCGCCGAAGCGGACGAAATCCGAGAGCTTGGTGCGCAGGTAACCCACGTAGACGTCGACTACATTCAGCGACAGGCCGCCCTGGCCGGCCCAGAGCTTGTCGAAGATGTCCCCGCGCGACACCGGCTGGTTGGCCTTGTCCATCAACAGGGCCAACAACTCCGATTCGCGGGGCGTGAGGCGCGCGGTCGCATCCCCGAGGGAGACCTGCCGGATGTTGAGATCGAGGACGAGCTTTCCGGCGGTGACGATGGTGCGCGGCTGGTCCGATTCCTTGCGGCGCAGGAGGTGCGTCTGCAGGCGGGCCAGCAGCTCGTCGAAAACGAAGGGCTTGACGATGTAGTCGTCGGCCCCGAGCGCCAGGCCTTCGGCCCGGTCGCGGACCTCGTCGCGGGCGGAGAGGAACAGGATCGGGCCGGGATAGCCGCCCTCACGCAGGGAGCGGCAGACGTCGTGGCCCGACCCGTCGGGCAGGGTGATGTCGAGGACGACCGCACCGGGTGCCTCGTCACGGGCGGAGGTGAGGGCGTCGTCGACGCAGCCGGCCACCCCCACGGAGAACCCTTCGGCCTCCAGGCCCCGCGCCAGCATGGCCCTGATGTCGCTGTCGTCCTCGACGATGAGCACTCGCGTCATGCGGCGCCGTCCTTCCGCTTCGTTTCTCGTCCGTCCTCGGGATCGAGGTCGAGGACGGGCAGGACGAGCGTCACGCGCGCGCCCGTCCCGTCCTCGCCGGCCCCGAGGTTGATCGCCCCATCATGGCGCTCCGTCACCCAGCGCGCCAGTGCCAAGCCGATGCCGAAGCCCGATTCCCCCGAATGGCCTTCCCGCCGGAAGCGTTCGAACAGGTCCGCACCGGCCGCCGGAAAGCCAACCCCGTCATCCGTCACCGTGATCGTGGCCGAACGTGCCTCGTCGACGGCGAGTGCGACCACCACCCGTGTCAGCCCAGTGGCGTGCCGCAGGGCGTTGTCGATCAGGCTCTCCACCACCTGCCGCAGCCATTCCCGGTCAGCGAGAAGCGTCGCGTCGCGGGGGGCGGGGTCGAGGATGAGGCTCACCCGCCGGCGCGCCGCCTCGGAGGCGGCGCTGTCCACGGCGTCGGTGAGGATGGCGAGGGCGCTTGCGGCGCGCCGGTCGAGCTCGATCTGGCCGGATTCGGAGCGCGCGACCCGCAGCAGATCCTCGACCCGGCGCTGCAGGCGCAGCGCCCGCTTGCGGATGGTGGCGAAGACCGGGGCGTAATCGACCCCCGCCCGGCCTGCCGAGCGGGCGGCGATGTCGCATTCGCCGAGGATCACGGTGAGCGGCGTGCGCAGCTCGTGGCTGACATCGGCGAAGAAGCGCCGGCGCGAGCGGTCCACTGCCTCCAGGCGCTCGTTGGCGGCGCGCAGGTCGGTGGTCCTCGCCTCCACCGTGTCCTCGAGGGCGGCGCGGTCGGCGGCGAGCCGCCCTTCGCGTCGGGCGAGGCGTGCGGCCATGCGGTTGAAATTCGCCACCAGCAGGCCGAGCTCGTCCCGTGTCGCCACGGAGAGGCGCGTGTCGAGCTCACCGCGCCCGACGGCACCCGCCGCCTGTCGCACCGCCTCGATCCGCGCCAAGGTCGGCCGGGTCACCGCACGGTACAGGACGAAGACCAGGGCCAGTGCCAGGATGACGGCGGCGAGCGACGCGATCCGCAGGGTCGCTGAGAGCTGGCGCGCCTCGTCCGAACCCGCGATCATCGAGCGGCGCTCCACCTCGATGAGGAAGGAGAGCGGCTGGCCGGTCATGGCGCCGAACCCGTTCAAGGCACCGCGGATGGAGTTGCGCCGCTGATCCTCCTCGGATTGGCGCAGGACCTGGGAGACCTGCCGGTCGAGGATGGCGCGGGCCGAGCGGAGCTGGGCCAGCGGTCGCGTGCGCGCGGCGTACTGCATCCGGTCGAGGGGATTGTCGCTGACGGCGATGCTCTTGCCCAGCGCCTCGTCGACGGCGACGAGCGCCCGGTCGACATTGGTGCGGGCGATGGCGAGCCCTTCGGGCTGGGCATCGGGGTTGCTCACCGTCTCCAGCGCGGCGAGGCCGTACTGGGTCATGCGGCCGGACAGTTCCACCAGGAGTTCGAGCCGCGCCTGCGCCGCGAGCGTCCGGTCGATGGTGCGCTCGGCCGCGCCGATGGAGCCCAGCACCCCGAGCGCCGCCAGGATCACCAGCAACGCGGCGCCGCCGAGCAGCAGCGCGAACCGGACCTTCAGAGAGCGCATCGCGTAGGGCCGCCCGTGTCTCGCCGTTTCCTCGGGCGCGAGCGATAGCGCAATCCGCCCCGGCGTCCAGGGCCATAACGCTCAACGGTCCTTGTCCCGGCCGCTCGCAAAAGCCGACGCGCGAGGAGCGCATCCTCTCTCCCCGCATGCGGGGAGAGAGCCGCGACGCCCATCCTCGACGAGTCGACGGATCAGGCCTTCTTGCGTGCGGCCGTCTTTGCCGCCGGCTTCTTTGCCGTGGTGGTCTTGGGAGTGGTGGTCTTGGGAGTGCTCGTCTTGGCAGCGGTCGCCGTGCTCTTCGCCGCCGTCCCGGTTGCCGCCTTGGTTCCCGCCGCCTTCTTTGCGGAAGCCTTCGCCGTTCCCGCCTTGGCGGCGGTCTTGGTCGCCGTCTTGCGGGCCGGGGCCTTCTTCTTGCCGCCGCCCGCCGCCTCGCGGGCGGCGATCAGCTCCAGCGCCTGGGGCAGGGCGATGTCGTCGGCGGCGAGCGTTTTGGGCAGCGTCGCGTTGGTGGTGCCGTCGGTGACGTAGGGGCCGTACTTGCCCGACTTCACCACGATGGCCTTGCCGGTCTCGGGATGGTTGCCGAGCGCCCGGCCGGGATCGGAGGCCGGGCCGCGGCGTCCGCCGCCCTGCTCCTTGGCGACGATGAGGTCGATGGCGCGGTTGGCGCCGATCTCCAGCACGTCGTCGTCGCGGCCGAGATTGGCGTACATCTTCCCATGCTGCACGTAAGGACCGAACCGGCCGAGATTGGCCAGGATCGGCTCGCCGCTCTCGGGGTGCTTCGCCACTTCGCGGGGGAGGGCGAGGAGACGCAGCGCCTTTTCCAGATCGACGTCGGAGGGGCTCAATCCCTTCGGCAGGGACGACCGTTTGGGCTTGGGAGCCTCCTTGTCGGTGGAGGCTTCGCCGAGCTGGACGAAGGGACCGAAGCGCCCGTCGCGCAGGGTAACGGACATGCCGGTGACCGGATCGTCGCCGAGCACCCGCGTGCCGGGCTGGCCGCCGCCGGAGGTGCCGTCGCCCTCGCCCTCAACGGCGTTGGCCGCGAGCTGGCGGGTATACTTGCACTCGGGGTAGTTCGAGCAGCCGACGAAGGCACCGAACTTGCCGAGCTTCAGCGAGAGCTGACCGCTGCCGCAGGTCGGGCAGGTGCGCGGGTTCGAGCCGTCCGCCTTCTCGGGGAAGATGTGCGCCCCGAGGAGGTCGTTCAGGGCGTCGAGTACCTCGGTGACGCGGAGCTCCTTGGTGCCGGAGATCGCGGCCGAGAAGTCCTTCCAGAAATCGCGCAACACCTCGCGCCAGTCGATCTCGGCGTTGGAGACCCGGTCGAGCTGGGTCTCGAGATCGGCGGTGAAGTCGTACTCGACGTAGCGCTTGAAGAAGCTTTCCAGGAAGCCGGTGACGAGGCGCCCCTTGTCCTCGGCCACCAGGCGCTTCTTCTCGATCCGTACGTATTCACGGTCACGCAGGGTCTGCAGCACGGCGGCATAGGTCGAGGGCCGGCCGATGCCGAGTTCCTCCATCCGCTTCACGAGGCTGGCCTCGGAGAAGCGCGGCGGCGGCTCGGTGAAATGCTGGGTCGAGACGATACGCTCGCGCTTGAGCGCGTCGCCCGCCTTCATCGGCGGCAGGCGCTTGCCGTCCTCGTCCTCCTCGTCGTCCTTGCCCTCCTGGTAGAGGGTGAGGAAGCCGTCGAACTTCACCACCTGACCGGTGGCACGCAGCTCGATCCTACGAGGGCCGACGGAGGCGACGATGTCGACGGTGGTGCGCTCCAGCTCGGCCGATTCCATCTGGCTCGCCACCGTGCGGGTCCAGATCAGGTCGTAGAGCTTGGCCTGCTCCGCATCCACATAGCGGGCTACGGATTTGGGTAGCCGGCTCATGTCCGTGGGGCGCACGGCCTCGTGGGCCTCCTGCGCGTTCTTGGCCTTGGCGCTGTAGCGGCGCGGGACGTCGGGAAGGTAGCGTTCGCCGTATTCCTTGCCGATGACGCGGCGTGCGTCGGCGATGGCCTCGGGGGCCATGTCGACGCCGTCGGTTCGCATGTAGGTGATCAGACCCACGGTCTCACCGCCGATCTCGACACCCTCGTAGAGCTTCTGCGCCGCCCGCATGGTCTGGGCCGGCGCCATCCCGAGCTTGCGCGAGGCCTCCTGCTGGAGTGTGGAGGTGGTGAAGGGCGGGGCCGGATGACGCTTGGCGGGCTTGGCCTCGACGCTGCCGACCTGGAACGTGGCGAGTTCGAGGTCGCGCTTGAACGCGGCGGCGTCCTCGCCGTTGCCGACATCGAGACGCTGGATGCGCTTGCCGTCGGCACCCACGAGACGTGCCTCGAACACCGCGCCGTCCTGGGTCACCAGGGTCGCCACCAGCGACCAGTATTCGCGGGGCTTGAACGTCTCGATTTCGCGCTCGCGCTCGCAGACGAGGCGAAGCGCCACGGACTGGACGCGGCCGGCCGAACGGGCTCCCGGCAGCTTGCGCCAGAGCACCGGCGAGAGGTTGAAGCCGACGAGATAATCCAGGGCGCGACGCGCCAGATAGGCGTCCACCAGGGCCTGGTCGATCTGGCGCGGATTGCGCATGGCGGTGTCCACCGCCGCCTTGGTGATGGCGTTGAAGGTCACGCGCTCGATCGGCATGCCCTTGATCGCCTTGCGGGCGTTGAGGGCCTCGACCACGTGCCAGGAGATGGCCTCGCCCTCGCGATCCGGATCGGTGGCGAGGATCAGGCCATCGGCGCCCTTGAGTGCCCTGACGATCTCCGAAACGCGCTTCGAGCCGCGGTCGTCGAGCTCCCACAGCATGCGGAAATCCGCCTCCGGGTCGACGGAACCGTCCTTGGCGGGAAGGTCGCGGATATGGCCGAACGAGGCGAGCACCTCGTAGTCGCGGCCGAGATACTTATTGATCGTCTTGGCCTTGGCCGGCGACTCGACGACGACGACTTTCATGTGCGGATCAGCCTCTCGTCAGCGCCCGAGCTGCCGCCGGGACTCGCAGCCGGCGGGGTTTCTCCCACCGGGACTCACAGATTGTGTGCAAGACTTCGAACGTGGCCAGGCACCATGGCCGGCCCGGCGCTTTGTGGGGGACAAGTGGGTCAAGGGCGCGGGGTTGTCAAATCGGGAGGAGGCGGTGCCGTTGCAAGATGCGGTACCCGTCAGATCCCCGCATACCATTCGTAGCCGCGATCCTCCCAGTAGCCGCCCCGGCCGTCGCCGATCCCGGACAGGCGCTCCACCACCTCGATCCGCATGACGTATTTGGCGTGTTTGTAGCCGAGCTGGCGCTCGACCCGCAGGCGCAAGGGGGCGCCGTTCGAGACGGGCAGGGCCTTGCCGTTCATGTCGTAGGCCAGGATCGTCTGCGGGTGGAAGGCGTCGGTGAGGTCGATGCTCTCGTAGTACCGGATCGGACGGCCGTTCGGACCGCCATCGCCGGCCTCTATCTCCGCCACGTCCCCGCCCTCGAGACCGCCACCGGCCATCTCCATCGTGTCGGCGCAATGGAACACGACGTAGCGTGCGTTCGGCTTCAGCCTCGCCCGGGTCAGGACTTCGCCGAGCGGGACGCCCGTCCATTTGCCGATGGCGCTCCACCCCTCGACGCAATCGTGCCGGGTGATCTGGGTCCGCGAGGGCAGGGCACGCAGGTCCGCGAGGGACAGGTCCTGCGGCTGTTCGACGAGGCCGTCGACTCTCAGTCTGAAGGTCGCGAATCCGGCCTGCACCAGGGCCTTGTAGCCGTCGTCCGGAGGGTCGATCGTCCCGTTCGGCTTGAACCGGGGCGAGATGTCGCCCTCGTCGAACTCGTGGGCGAGGGAGGTCGGCGTCAGCAGGAGGCGCTGCACGAACAGGTTGGCATCCTCCCCGAGCTTCAGCGTGCGCCGGCCCCAATCGCTGCCGGCGATGCGATCGCAGCCGCCGAGGACGGCGGAACCCAGCAGGCCGGCCACGCCGGTGAGGATGCCGCGACGGTTGGGAGCGCGCGTCATCGGCCCTTCCCCGGATAGGAGGTCTTGCCAGGGTAGGAAGTCTTGCCCGGATCGGAGGTCTTGGTGGTCTCGATGACGAACCAGCCGGTGACCATGCCGCGCAGGTTGTTCCAGGCCCCCGAGACCAGCACGAGCGCCACGTGGACGAGGGTGAACAGCACGAGCAGGTTCGTGACGATGAAGTGGACGGTCCGGGCCGATTGCCGGCCGCCGAACAGGGCGGGCAGGGGCAGCACGGCGTTGAAACCCGGCGACATGGCGAGGCCCGTGAGCAGCATCATCGGCAGGAGGAGGACGATGACGACGAAGTAGCTCAGTTTCTGCAGCGTGTTGTAGCGCCGGGCCTCCTCGCCCTTCGGGAAGGTCAGGGTGAGGTGCTCGCGGATCGAGCCGCCGAGATGCCGGATCTGGTCTCTCTGGGGCACGATCCGGCGGCGCAGCTGGCCGCTCTCGATGCCGTAGATGAGATAGATCAGCCCATTGATGAAGAAGGCCCAGGCGAACAGGAAGTGCCAGCGGCGCCCGGTGGCGAGGTCCTGGTGTGCCGGCAGGGTGATCCAGGCGGGGAAGGCCCGGCCCGTGGCCTGTCCCTGCGCGGTGGAGAGGCCGAGCCAGCCGGTCGTGTCGACCGTGTGATCGCCGATCCTGACGATTCCTCGCGCCGCGCCCTCCGCCGTCTCGTCGTTCGTGACGGCGAGGAGCGGCGCGTCGAAGGTCGAGGCCGAGCCCCAGTACAGGGCCGGATGGGCGTTGAATATCTGCAGCCCGCTCATCAGCAGCACGGCGAGGCAGACGAGGTTGATCCAGTGGGCGGCCCGAATCACCGCGGGGTGGCGGAAGATCCAGCGGCGGCGGATCGTCTCGATCCGTTCGTCGGGCCGTCTCGTCGTGCTGGCTGCCAAGGGGCGGACTCCGGCCTCGATCACGAATCGCGCCCATCTGAGTCAGCCGGAGGGCGCATTCTAAAGGAGACTACGAGCCACGGGGCGGAAAGGTTACACGCCCCCGTCACGCCGCGGCAGCAAGCGACCGGTCCCCGGCCCATCGCTCCTTGCCGCTCCCCGTCCGCCTCCCTATAGCCATGGTCTCAGAATGACCGTCGCACCCGCCTCCTTCCCCCATCGGCACCTTCTCGGCATCGAGGGGCTGTCGCGCCCCGATATCGAGGCCCTCCTCGACCGGGCGGAGGATGCCGTGTCCCTCTCCCGCCAGGTGGAGAAGAAGCGCACCACCCTGCGCGGCCGCACGCAGATCAACCTGTTCTTCGAGCCTTCGACGCGCACCCAGAGTTCGTTCGAACTCGCGGGCAAGCGTCTCGGCGCCGACGTCATGAACATGTCGGTGGCCTCGTCCTCGGTGAAGAAGGGCGAGACCCTCATCGACACGGCCGCCACCCTCAACGCCATGCGGCCCGACATCATCGTCGTGCGCCACCACTCCGCCGGCGCCGTGCATCTCCTGGCCCGTAAGGTCGATTGTTCGGTGGTCAATGCCGGCGACGGCGCCCACGAGCACCCGACCCAGGCCCTCCTCGACGCGCTCACCATCCGCCGCAACAAGGGGAGGATCGAGGGCTTGAGGGTCGCGATCTGCGGCGACGTCCTGCACAGCCGCGTCGCCCGCTCCAACATCATCCTGCTCCAGGCCATGGGCGCCCGCGTGCGGGTCATCGGCCCCTCGACGCTGCTCCCCACCGGGATCGAGCGCTTCGGCGTCGAGGTCTTCACCGACATGCGCAAGGGGCTCGAGGGCTGCGACATCGTGATGATGCTGCGGCTCCAGCGCGAGCGCATGAACGGATCCTTCGTCCCCTCGGTGAAGGAGTATTTCCGCTATTTCGGCCTCGATGCCGAGAAGCTGGCGCTGGCCGCGCCCGACGCCCTGGTGATGCATCCGGGACCCATGAACCGCGGCGTCGAGATCTCGTCAGAGATCGCCGACGGGGCGCAATCCCTGATCCGCGAGCAGGTGGAGATGGGGGTCGCCGTCCGCATGGCGGTCCTCGAAGCCCTCGCGACGCATCTGCCGAACGCGTGAGCGTGACGGCACATGCGCTTCACCCCATCCCCAGGAGGCTGCCATGCACCACAAAAGGAAACGCCCCAAGAGCGCCCGTGCCGGCTGCCTGCTCTGCAAGCCGCACAAGGCGAATGGCTGCTGCGCCGACCACAAGAACATGCGCGCCGGTGACCTGCGGCGCTACCAGGCGGGCACCGCGCAGCTTCGGTGCGAGGCCGCCGATTGAGGCGAGATTCGCATACGCCGCGTTCCCATGGAGAGGGTTGCGAAACCCCGACGACATGCTGAGTGTCTGGTTTTGGCTGGAGCGGTGGTTCACCGATACGCCCAACTTGGCAACCATCTTGTTCCGCGGGATGGCCACCGGTTTTATCGGCGCCCTTGCATTGATAGCGCTTGGGATCGCTTTCGATCTGTCAGGCGACATAGTCGCCCCGATGCTATTGGCTTTGCAGTTCGGGCTCATTTGCTGGATGGGTTGGGCCATCAACAGACGTCGAGCGGCACGATGAATCGCGACCGGCCAGTGGAAAGCTCCATGGTGCAAGACTGCCCAACACACGATAACGCTGCACCATGATCTCTCGACCTCTCCTCTTGATGAACGCCAGCCTCCTCGATCCGGCCACGAGCCGTGAGGGGCCGGGGCATGTCCTCGTCCGCGACGGCCGCATCGCCGACATCGCCTGGGGCGCGTCACCCGCTGCCCCCGAGGGCGCAGAGATCGTCGATTGCGGCGGGCATGTCCTGAGCCCCGGCCTCATGGATCTCCGCGCCTTCGTCGGCGAGCCGGGCGCCGAGCACCGCGAGACTTTGGCCAGCGCCAGCGCGGCGGCGGCGGCGGGCGGGGTCACCACCCTGGTCTGCATGCCGGACACCAACCCGGTCATCGACGGGCCGGCCATCGTCGATTTCGTCCTGCGCCGCGCCCGCGACACGGCCTGCGTCACCGTCCTGCCCGCCGCCGCCATCACCAAGGGGCTGGCCGGCCAGGAGATGACCGAGTTCGGCCTGCTGCAGGAGGCGGGAGCCGTCGCCTTCACCGATGGCCTCAAGGCCGTTCGCAACGCCCAGGTGATGCGCCGCGCCCTCACCTATGCCCGCGATTTCGACGCCCTGCTGATGCAGCACGTGGAGGAGCCCGACCTCGTCGGCGAGGGCGTGATGAACGAGGGCGAGATGGCCTCGCGGCTGGGCCTCGTCGGCATCCCGCGGGAGGCCGAGACGGTGATGCTGGAGCGCGACATCCGCCTCGTGCGCCTCACCGGCGGCCGCTACCACGCCGCCATGATCTCCTGTGCCGATTCGGTGGAGATCGTGCGGCGGGCCAAGCACGACGGCCTGCCCGTGACCTGCGGCGCCTCGGTGAACAACCTCGTCCTCAACGAGGGCGATATCGGCCATTATCGCACCTTCTGCCGGCTCTCGCCGCCGTTGCGGCACGAGACCGACCGCCTCGCCTTGGTGGAAGCCCTGAACGAGGGGGTGATCGACGTCATCGTCTCCGATCACAATCCTCAGGATGTCGAGACCAAGCGCCTGCCCTTCGCCGAGGCCGCCGATGGGGCGCTCGGCATCGAGACCCTGCTCGGCGCGGCGCTGCGCCTCGTCCATACCGGCGACGTGGCGCTGCCTCGCCTGCTGGAGGCCCTCACCGTCACCCCGGCGGCGATCCTGCGGCGCGAGGCCGGGCGCCTCGCCGTCGGCGCGCCGGCCGATCTGGTGCTGATCGACCCCGACCTGCCCTACGTGCTCGACAAGCGGCGCCTCAAGTCGCGCTCCAAGAACTCGCCCTTCGACGAGGCGCGGCTACAGGGGGCGGCGATCCTGACCATGGTCGGCGGGCGCATCGTCTTCCGGGCGGTGCAGGGTACGGAGGCGGCGGCGTGACCCTTCTGCTCGATGCCGGCTGGCCGCTCCTGCTCGCGAGTCTGGCCGGCGGCTATCTCGCCGGCTCGGTCCCGTTCGGGCTGATCGTCACGCGGTTCGCCGGCCTCGGCGACGTCCGCGCCATCGGCTCGGGGAATATCGGCGCCACCAACGTGCTGCGCACCGGCCGCAAGGGGCTCGCCGCCGCGACCCTGCTCGGCGATGCGCTGAAGGGCACCCTCGCCGTGCTGGTGGCCGCCCGCTTCGGCGAGGGTGCCGCTCTGGCGGCGGGGCTCGGCGCCTTCCTCGGCCACCTCTTCTCGGTCTGGCTCGGGTTCAAGGGGGGCAAAGGAGTCGCCACTTTCCTCGGCGTGCTCCTCGCCTTCAGCCCCATCGGCCTCGCCGCCTTCGCGGCGATCTGGCTCGGCCTCGCCTTCACGTTGAAATACTCGTCGCTCGCCGCGCTCGCCGCCTCGGCCGCGACACCCATCGTCCTGTGGGCGGCGGGACAGCCTGCGGTTGCGCTGCTCTTCCTCGTGCTCGCGATCCTGCTATGGTGGAAGCACGCTCCCAACATCCGCCGACTGCTCGACGGCTCCGAGGGGCGGATCGGGCAGAAGGGCTGACCCGATAGTCCGTCGAAGGAGGTCCGGGGCATGCAACTCAACCCCGCCCAGCGCCTCGACTGGCTCCGGTTGATCCGCACCGAGGGTGTCGGCCCGCGCACCTTCCGGACCCTGATCAACCGCTTCGGCGGAGCCGGCGCGGCGCTGGAAGCCCTGCCGGACCTCGCGAAGCGCGGGGCCAAGCGCGTCGTGCCGGTGACGCGGGCGCAGGCGGAAGCCGAATTGGAGGCCGCGGCCAGGATCGGGGCCCGCCTCGTGGCCATGGGCGAGGACGATTACCCCAAGCTGCTCCAGGCCGCCGATTCGGCGCCGCCCCTGATCGCGATCCGGGGTCAGGCGGCGATCCTTTCCCGGCCCGCCATCGCCATCGTCGGCTCCCGCAACGCCTCGGCCGCCGGCCTCGGCTTCACCGAGCGTCTGGCGCGGGGCCTCGGCGAGGCCGGCCTCGTCGTGGTCTCAGGGCTGGCGCGCGGCATCGATGCCCGCGCGCACAAGGCCTCCCTGGGCTCGGGGACGGTGGCGGTGCTCGCCGGCGGCCAGGACCGGATCTATCCGGCCAACCACGAGGCCCTGGTGGAGGGCATTCTCGATGCCGGCGGCGCGGTGCTGGCCGAGATGCCCATGGGCTGGGAGCCCCGCGGCCGGGACTTTCCCCGGCGCAACCGCATCATCTCCGGCCTCGCCTACGGCACCGTGGTGGTGGAGGCCGCGCGCCGCTCGGGCTCGCTCATCACCGCGCGCTTCGCCCTGGAACAGGGCAGGGAGGTCTTCGCCGTGCCGGGCTCGCCCCTCGACCCGCGCGCCGAGGGCACCAACGACCTCATCCGCCAGGGCGCGACCCTGGTCTCGGAGGTGGAGCACGTCACCTCCGCCATCGCGCCGCTGATCGGGCGCGGGGATTTCGAACAGGGGACCGGCCAGCTCGCCCTCGACCGGCCCGACCTCGCCGACGCGCCGATCTTCTGGGACGAGCTCGACGGGATCGGCGGCCCGGCCCCCGAGGCGGAGGAGGAGATCGAGGGTCTGGAGCCCGAGGAGGCGGAACCCGCCGACGACCGCGCCCGCCTCATCGCCTATCTCAGCCCGACCCCCATCGGCACCGACGACCTCGCCCGCGCGGCGGGACTCAGTGTGCGCATCGTCCAGACGACGCTGCTGGAACTCGAACTCGACGGCCGGATCGAGCGGCATGGCAGCGGAGCGGTGTCGCTGGTGTCGTAGGGAGGACGGGTGTCCGTCCCTCTTGCGTCCCTCTCCCCCTTGTGGGGAGAGGTCAGGAGTGGGGGTGGCTCCGCCAGCCTCCGTAAGCCGAGGGTCGCCCGACCACCCCCACCTCCAACTCCTCCCCACAAGGGGGAGGAGGGTAGGGCGGCGCATCCCGCGACATGTGTGAATGCGCCGCCGGCGGGGATGCGCCCCCTACCGCAAAAAGTCCCCGAACGAGCGTGGGCCGTCCGGCACCGGGATGTCCTTGATCACCTTGAGCGTCGTCGCGTCGATGACGCCCAGGGTGTTCGAGCCCCAGTTGGTCACGTAGAGAAGGCTGCCGTCGCGGGAGGCGGCGATGCCTTCCGGATGGTCGCCCACCTCGATGGCCGCCACGTTGGTGAGGGTCTTCAGGTTGAACACCGTCACGGTGTTCGAATACTGGTCGGTGACGAAGCCCCGCGTGGCGGTCAGCGCCACCACATAGGGCCGCTCGCCGGTGGTGACCCGGCCGAATTCCCGCCGTCCGGCCACATCGATGACGGAGACGTCGTTCGACATGACGTTGGCGGTGTAGGCGCGGGTGCCGGTCTCATCGAGGGTGATGCCGAACGGGTGCTCGCCCACCGGGATCTTCACCGTCTCGGTGGCGGTGGCCGCATCGACCAGGGAGACGGAATTGCCCTCGCGGTTGGCCACCAGGATCGTGGCGCCGTCCGGCGTCACCGCGATGCCCGAGGGCGAGGCGCCCACCTGGATCTCGGTCTCGATCCTGGAACCGTCGGCCGAGACCACGAAGATCCGGCTGCCGTACCAGTCGGCCACGTAGACCGCCCCGGATTTCGGATTGACGGCGACGCCGAGCGGGCCGCCGGGCAGGGCGAGCGTGCCCGTCACCGCGCGGGCGTCGAGATCGACGATGGCGAGGCCGTGGCCCTCGGGGCGGGTGACGTAGGCGGTCTTGCGATCGGGCGACAGGGCGATGCCGGCCGGCGCCCCGTCCACCGGGATCTGGGCGGTGACGACCTGCGTGTCGAGATCGACCACGGCGAGAATGTTGGCCCCCTGCGCCGTGACCAGGGCCTCGTCGGCGAGGGCGGGGGCGGTGAACAGCGTAAGGAGCAGGCCGACGACCTGCGCCACTCTCCTCCCCCTTGTGG
>NZ_NKUG01000056.1 GCF_014845095.1 Methylobacterium bullatum
TCCGGCTCATCCAGAGCCTTCGCGGCCAGCCTCATCACCCTCAACCAGATCAAACGGTTCTGTTAGGCGCTCTAAATCTAATATGTTATATAATAATATAAATAATAAATTTCCGTTCGCCTTCGGAATGATGACAGTCACTTTGTTGGAACAGTGAAAGCTGACCGGAATCGAGAAGTTTACTTCTGTTACCCGGTCATGTCTAAGGAGGATGACTAGCACGATGTCGTTAGGGTTCATGCTAGCACTCCGTGCTTGAGAATGGGTCAGACAGCTTTGACGTACGCGCAGATCGCGAAAGCGTCGCATTCCTAGCTGAGCACCGAAGTATCTTCGACACGAGGCCTCCTCCGGCCCAACTACGGACAAGTTCGTATTCTAAAAAATGTCAGGAAAACGACCGTTTTCCCGACATGCGATGGCTGCGCCTTCGAAGCAGGTCGAAACAGCCCCGCTTATGTCGGGAAAATATGACTGGTTTTCTATTGTCAGATAAACGCATCTGAATCACTATCCTGACATGCTCGTCGGATATGCCCGCGTCTCCACCCTCGACCAAAACCTGGACCTGCAGCGCGATGCGCTGACCAAGGCTGGTTGCGAACGTCTGTTCGAGGAGAAGAAGTCAGGGAAAGCCGGCACCAAGCGACCTGAGTTCGACGCCGCCCTCGCCTATCTGCGGCCCACGGACGTGCTGGTGGTTTGGAAGCTCGATCGGCTCGGCCGCTCGCTCGTCGAAATGATGCGTACGATCGACGGCCTTCGCACGAAGAAGATCCACTTCCGCAGCCTGACCGAGCAGTTCGACAGCGACACCGCCCACGGTCGCTTCGCCCTGCAGATGCACGGGGCCATGGCAGAGTACTTCCTCGACCTCAACCGCGAGCGGACGATGGAAGGACTGAAAGCGGCACTGGCGCGCGGTCGCAAAGGTGGCCGACCCAAGAAGCTCACCGACGCCGATCTCGAGGTCGGCCGCGCGCTTCTGCACTCCGGGACCATCTCAATCGCGGCCATTGCCAAGCGGCTCGGTGTCAGCCGCGACACGTTCTACAGTTACTTCCCCCAGGCGCGGGCCCGCAGTCAGGCCGCAGCCGCGGTCAGGGAGGCCTGAGCTTGATGCCGATCCGACGCGAACACCGGTTCTTCTATCCGATCGACTGGCCCCAACTCTCGGCCGTGATCCGGTTTGGACGCGCCGGCGGCTGGTGCGAGGGGTGTGGCCGGCCGCATGGCCGCGTCATCCATCACCTCGGTGACGGCCGTTGGTGGGATGCTGACACGGGAACATGGCGTGACGGGCGCGGTAAGGCGCTCGTGGTACTGCCCGAACTCGATGAACTGATTGGCCGTCTGCGCACGACCCGTGTCGTGCTCGCCACCGCGCATCGCAATCACGACACCAGCAACAACGCGGACCAGAACCTCGCTGCCTTCTGCCAACGCTGCCATATGATCCACGACCGGCCCGAGCATCAGCGGCGCCGATGGCGCACGCTGTTCCGGCGCAGGGCCTCCGGCGACCTGTTTCGCGGCCCCTACCAGCCAACACACTGAGGTCCCTTCGCTTTCGCACTTCAAGTTGCTTGCCGTCGGGGTCTGTCGAGCTTGGCGTCACATCGGATGAAAAACTGATTGGAACGTCGATGCCGATTACGAAGCGTCAGTTGGCAGCATCACTCCTGAGTGCCCCGCATATCGAGGCTCGGGCGTTGATGGCACGCTTCGTCCAGGATGAGGCGACGAGGGTTCTGGACGCGCCGTTCTCGAACACCTGCACAGCTGTTTTGCGACAGGTTTGGGGCACGCGCGGTCTCGAGTTTCGAGCTACGGACATCCAGTTCACGGGGCTGGCCGAGTCCCTTAGAGCGTTGCAGGCGATCCCCGCAAAGACACCGCTGGTACAAGAGATCCTGCGCGCGGGACCTCATACCCTGTACGTGTTCCACCATGGAGACGGGTGTCAGATCGTTGGTGCTGTTTTGCACGGAAAGCCGAATATCCCGCTTCCCGATTTGACGGCGGCCAAGCGTGGGCATGGAGGCCGAAGGACCCGACCGGCAGTCATATCGAGGCAACTCGATCTTTTCAGCGCAGCTCTCGCCTAACGGCCAAAGCACCCAAATCTGTCTGAACCGCCCCAGGTTTCCCGGAGCGGTTCAAAATCGGCTCATGAGAGCCGCCGGTTTTTGTCGCGCCCGTAGGTGCACAAAAACTGGGGAATTGAGCCATCGAGCTCGCAAGGCCAGGGCCGTCGGATCCTGGGTCTTTTGGGATGTTCTGGGGCGTTCTTCCGGTCCGCTTGGATCAATGTAAAAATGGGTTCTTGGCGTCATGCGATGGGGCGCTTGAGTGAAAAAACGGGGCGAGCCGATATCCCGGTCGACCGCAAAACTCAGAGTGAAAAATAGCCGACCTGTATTTCGCGTGGCCGGGGATCGGGAACGATGTGAAAAAATCGATCCGTGATAATGCGCGCTTGGTCCGCATCCATGAAAAAGGGGATCCGAAGTGGCAGCTTGATCCCCTGACCCAGCCAGGGCCGGAAGGCGAAGGCCTGACCAACCGATCGAGCTGCAGTGAGCCCTGGCAGGGGTGATACGTCGAACCGAATTGGGAACGCCCAATTGTTCGGCCAGGGAGGCTGGGACTGTAACCGAAATCGGCTAGCCAGAGCCGCCAAACGTTATGAGCCCGCAGGGTGCATAACGTTTGAGGAATTGAGCCATTGAGCTAGCGAGGCCAGGATCGTCGGATCGTGGGTATTCTGGGATCTTTTGGGGAGCCGTTCTTACGGGCGGTTTCTCACCCGGATCCGTGGGACACAGCAGTTCCCGGAAAGCGCTGTTTCAAGCCGCGAAATCGCTTGCTGCCCCTACCCTGATCCGGGCTCTCTTGGGGTTTGTATGAGTGCTCATACCCGGACCTAACGCTTCATTAAAACAAGAAAATTCAATGCCTTACCTTGTGTCGTGGACGATTGTAAAAATTACCCCCCCTGCGCTTACACCGACCGAGACGCTCCCCTGCCTGGGGGTAAGATCGGTGTGAAGAATTGGTGCCCTCCCGGGGGGCGAGTGACCCAGTGAAAAATAGGACGGGGAAATATCTCAGCAATCCCGAACGAGCCGAGTGAAAAATCGCGCAGATCGATTTCACACAGTCGCAAAGGGGCAAAAGACGGTGTGAAAAATGGGCTCTCTGCAATTTGCACTGGGGCAGATCCAGAGTGTGAAAAATCGCCGTGATGGATTTTGCAGTCTGATCACCCGGCCGGCCTTCGGATCAGTGAAAAATTGGTGCCTCTATAATTTCACAGCTGTGGTTCGGCCGGTGAAATACGGACCGGATCAATTTTTCACTGGGGCGCCGAGGCTTGATCCTCGGGCTAGGATCCAAGCACAGGCAGATCGCGCGAAAAACAGGTCTGTGTTCTGATGCAGTTGGAGGGACTGCACGGGCCAGCGGCGGGGCGAGGCGCCTAGGGCCTGCGGTCAAGTCTGTGCCGCTGGGAGCGTCGGGCGAGCAAGCTTTGCCTTTGGAGCAGGCTCAGAAGTCCGGGACTGGAAAAATGGCGCACGGTTTTGAAAAGCGCGTTCATGGGAAACCAGCACAGCGCTCTGTCCCCAGCGGTCAGTTCGAACCGACCGACCGGTTTGTGAAAAATGGATTTCGAGTTTTTCACGTGCGGTCAGGACGATTGCACCCGCCAGATCTCGGCACTCCACATTCCCGCTTTCAGTATGAGACGAGCAGGCGGTTTGAACGGGAGGACCAGCTTGTGAAAAATGGAGTTCGGATATTGCACTGGTGGTGAGGACGGTCACCTCCCTCAGCTGGGTGATCCGCAATCCAGGTTTTCGCACGAAGCGAGCGAGCAGTTTGAACTGGCGGGCTGGTGTGTGAAAAATGGTTTTTGGATTTTCACTGGCGGTGAGAGCACTCACCAAGCCGGCGCAGCCCAGGATCTCGGACGAGATAATTTTACGACGTAGAGTGAACCCCTCGGTCTGAGCCCAAGCGGGTCGATCGCTGGCGTGCCCCGCCTTCGCTCAACTTCTCTCCCTCTCCGTCGTGCCCGCGGCCTGCATCGATAAATGGCACGAACCGCAGTCGAGCTCGGTCATGGGCTTGGCCCACGCATTCACCCCGCATTCCGGGCAAGTGTATTTCGTCTTGCTCGAAGCCTTCCTTGCCCGCGTTTCGCGCTCGGTCTCCTCCCAAAGCTCCACATAGGGCAACACGAAGCCCCTCTCGTTAATGAGTTCAGAGCACGCGACCGAAAAATACCCCCCCGGCTCGATGTAGTGACTGACCTGCTGTCCAGTCTCTTTGCCACCGGGTTCGCCGGTCGCTGACGGAATCAGACCGACCTCCTTCATCAGGCAAGCCCACTGAAAATTATGGTAGCCCGTGCGGGAAGGCGCCCCGAAATGGTGCTGCTCGAGATGGACCATTTCGTGGACGAGCGTCGAGAGCGTTTCTTCGGTGGTGCGGCCGGCGAAATGACTCGGGTTCAGTGCGATCTCGTCGGTGACCTCCTCACCGCTGCGCGTGCTGAAGCGGCGGCCAGCGAAGTAGCCGTAGGCCTTACTTTTCCGCTGCATAGTTATCAGGCACGGCGGCAGCTTGGCCGAGAACAGGCGCTCGTTGAAAAAATCGTAGGCTTCCGTGAGACCGGAATAAGTGCGCGTGGTCGGATCCGTCAGCACATCGATCATGTCGTACGAAACAATACGCTCTAACCAATCTTATCTCTCAGATGGTGTTTCGTACGAAACAAATCACCCCCACCCGGCATGACTGATGGCAAGACCAGCGTTCGTCACAGCAGAGCAATTTGGGCGCCCAGGAGCCTGGATCCAAGCGTCGTGTCGTACCCCGGTACATCCTGGGATTTTGATCGGTGCTGATGCGGGATGGACCGGATCCTCCCGGTCCGGTCCTATCGACGCCTATGAAGTAATGCGATCCCGGTGGTCGATAGATCGACCGTGGGACGCTCTCCCCGCGTGGTGAAGTTCGTCGTAGAGCTGGAACAGCCCATCATGGACCGTTCCGGCAGTCACCGTTCGATCCTGATACGGTTCGAGGACGTCCCAGGAATACGGGCTCAGCCCGTCGCACTGCGCAGCGCGGCGACCCGGGCGACCAGGACAAGGCGTAGGCTCTGCATCTCGGCATAAGTTTCTTCGACAGTCTCAAAGGCGGCGAGCCGCTCACGTTGGATGCGCAGGGTCAAAGCCTCGATCCGACGAAGGGCCTCGAGGAAGGGGATGGGGGTGTTCGATGTGTCGTTCATCATGTGAAGGTCCTTTGAAAGAAGGGGTCAGTGGGCCGTGTTCGATGTCGACTGGTTGCAGACGCCGACGCCCACAAGGCCGTCGGTGAACTGCAGGATGAGGCGATTGACGCGACGTGCATCTGCCGCCGACTGTATGATGCGGCCTGTCTCGGCCTCGATCACAATCGCCAGGGCTGCCTCTGTGAGGGGGTCATGAGCTTCGTCGAAGTCCAAAGGAGGCTCGTCGCCCACGCCCCCGGCCGTCATGTCGGATGCGACCATCACACTGCTACGAGAAGCGATGGAGGCTAGCAGACTGCGCTCGACTGTCAGACCGACCTTCAGAAGCTGCTGTTCGGCGTTGCTCACGCAAATACGAACGGCCTCGTCAAACCCGGCCATCACCCGTGCGAGCGCTCTGCGTGCCTCTGCCTGGATGTCTTCACGCATAGCCTCCTCGAGGGCAGCGAGGGCCTGTTCGGCCCGTAGCGCCGTGCCGCGGAGAAGATCGCGGATCAGCATGGCTGCTGCGGTTGGCGTTGGCACAGAGCGTCCCGCCACGTCGTCGAGAACGGTTCGCGGCGTTGCGGCATGGCCGACGCCGACAACGAGGTTCGGAAGGCGCCGCGCCGCCGCGGCCGTCGCCCAGGCGTTCAGGGGTGAGAAGGACGAGGCAGGGCCTCCGCCTCGCGCCACGAGGGTAGCGGACAAGCCGTGTTCGACGTGGAGAGCCTCGGCCTCGGCCATGGCTGCCACCAAGGAGCGTTCCGCGCTCGGGCCTTCGAAGCTGGCCTTGAGCCGGTGAAGCACGATCAGCCCTGACGCCTCGAGCGGCTTCAGCACATGATCGACGTCGCGCAAAGCATCGCCGTGCTCCGAAGCGATGAGTGCGACGTGATGGAGCTCCTCGGGATCTCGCCACGTCGCAGGCCCGAACCGCACGCCATCGGCTCGAAGCCATCGTAACACCTCCTCGCGTTGGATCTCGAGCTCGATCGGAAATTCGCTGATTGCGTACAAGCCGATGACTTTGGCCTGGACCGTCGCCCCACGACCGAAGCGCTGCTTCAAGGAGGTTCGTAGCCCCACCTGGACCTTGCGGTTGGCCAGGTGAAGAGGATCGAAGGGCCGTCCGAGCTCGGCCTCGATGGTAGCTCGCCGATCCTCGCTGAGGTGAGCTTCGAGCCGGGGCGGTTCGCTTCGGCTTGCCGGCTCGGCTTCGCCGAGGAGAAGCACGAAGCCATCCCGCGTCGTGGCCTCGACGCTCAGCACGCTGGCATCAACGACGTGGTCCCCTCTGACGTGCTGGCGTAACGAGGCCAGGAGGTGCTGCAGGGGAATGGCGCTGGCGTCCGTTGCGACGGAACGCTCCCTAGCGGTTGGCTGGCTGCCGCCGTCCTCAATAGACGGTTGAGGGGGCAAGGCAGCCGGGAGCGCGCTGCTCCAGCCGGGAATTTTGTGCTGACGCATTTTAAGTTCCAAAGTGAGGGATGATCGAAGGTGGCGAGGACAAGCGGTGCGGCGCCGTTCCCGGCGCTGCCCGCAGCGCGGATGCGCGCAATCGGCTCATGAGCGGGCGACAGAGGCCCGATCATGGGATCCGGCTGCCGCTATCGGCAGCCGGGGGAAAGCTTTCAGTCGTAGAGGGCCCCCGATCGGGCCATGGCGGCGGTGACCGCGATCCGTTCCAGTTCACAGGCGATCGCGTCCAGGCGCTTGCGGCCGGTAGCCCTGACCTCCTCCCTAAGGATGTCCGTCAGGGCCGCCTCCATCGCTTCGGTCGTCTCAAAGGCGCGCCAGGCCAACCGATCGAGAAGGTTGGGGTAGGCTCGCCGCAGCGTCAGGATCGGCACCGGAAAACGGCACAACCGTTGAACGAGGTCCGGGTCCGACAGAGCCCGGAAGGCGAAGCCCGGGCCGCGATCGACGATCAGTGCGTCGGCGGTACCCCACTCGACCTGATCCGCCGCGGCCTCGATGGTCTGGTGGAGTACCTCGAGCGATCCCGGTTCTTCAAAGGCGATCGGCCAGCGGATCAGAGTGATCAGACCGAGATCCGCCCATCGAGACAGGGACTCGCTGATCGCCCCTATGGCAGCGCCAGCGTCCGGCTCTATCAGGAGCACGCGGCGCAGCCGTTGCGGCCTCGGCAGGGCGCGCTGGGCCTGCCAGACCCCTTCCGCGATGAGCGCCGCCTCAAGGGCGGCATCCTGCCGGTTCCAAGCCTCCACCAGGATCCCGCGATCGAGGCCGATGATGCGCGCGGTCAGCCCGAGCAGGGCATCCATGCTGACCGTCAACATCACCTCGTGCTGCCCTAGGAGATCTTCGGCGTGAAAAAGCATGCCGGAGGCGTCTTCGATCTGACGAGTGAAGCCGTCGGACATAAAGGCGCTCAGCCGTCCCGCCCGCGATCGATCGAGGGGGCTCAGCTCGAACTGCCAGCCATCCCGGTGGCGGCGGGGCCGGCTGACCTCGGCGCGCACCGTAATACCGGTGGGCTCCATCAGGCGTGCGACGGCGCTCGCGCCCTGCGGCGCGTTGTGTGATGTCATGATGTGGATTCTCTATTGAGGAAAGGATCGAAGGAGCCGCGCCGACGTCCCGCGGGCTCTGTCCGAGAACCGCGTTCCGTTGTTCCCCTCCTTCCGGGGTTTTCGACGAAGTCACCTTCGCCCAAACCTTGTCCTTGTGTTTCCCTCATCTTCAGCGATCCGGCCGCGCAGGCGGGGAGGAGCGCAAATGTTCGTCTATTCTTCGATTGTTTTTTGAGCGGCCCCCGTCAGGGTTGGCCCCGGCGGTTCACGACTTGAGCGAATGGCCGCGGGACACCTCGGCGTGCGGATGCCGGACGCAGCCTCATCCCCTCAGGTCAGTTCGGTGTGTCGAGTGCGTCAGCTACGGCCGGGCCGGTGACACCCAGGCAGATGCCAACGGAAGCTCGGGCAACTCACTCGTTCAGTGCTGCGAGTTCCCTACAAGCGATCATGGGCGCTGGATCTTCGACGATGGGCGGGGCTCCGGCCGCACAACCGGAGCAACAGGCTCCGGCGATGCCCGACATGCTGGGTCCGATTGGCGGCCAGGCGCAGCCGTTCGACGCGCAACGGTTCTGGAGCCTCCTCGCGAGGCGTGGGCGATGATAGCTCGTAAATGCGAAGCCATGCCGCTTTCCAGCGAGGCTAGGCATGGTCTGGTTCTATTGGTTTTGATTACCGTGCATCGCAGCGGCGATAGGGTGTATTCCGTATGCCGGCGGCACCGTAGGCATCAACCTGTATCTTATCGGGGCCAGCGATCGTCACAGTGACGGTTTCGTTGGATGCAATGCCTTCGGACATGCACGCGGACCGCAACGTGATGCGATCACCCTGCCGAACTGTCGAGAGCACCGTGCAATGAGTTTCGTAGAAATCTAGTTTCCCCGCAGAAAACCGGAGCGGCACGCGCTCAGGGTCGTCGGTCCTGTTATGACAATCAGCGGGTGATTTCGCGTACCACCGCCCGACGTACAAAGAGGTCTTCTCGCCATCACTGTTTTCAGATTTCTCCTGCACAAAATTTCTTGTAATTGACGTTACTTTATTTAGATCAGAATCCTTCGCGCTCTCACTGCAGCGGTACACACGCCGACCATCGGCCCGCATAGTCAAAGGCCCAATTGCCTCGACGAGTATCTGCTGGGCAGATGCAGGAGCTTCGGTGTTTACCTCCCCTGGTAGCCTCCGGCATTCAAGTGCTAAGCGGTATCCGATTGCCGTATCTGCAACGTCGGTGATGCGACAAAGCGTGGTGGCAGTACGTAAGAAGCGGTCACTGCGTATCTTTGTACGCACTTCGAAGCGTTCTGAGCTGCTAGCATCGCGACAGGCTTGCGGACTGCGCCCCCACAACCCGTCAGGTAGATCAGTGTCAGGCACCGCCATAGCTGTGAACGGCGCCAAGATAGCAGTCAAAACGGCTAGCGCTATAGTAAACTTTGGATAACTAATTGACATTAAGCACTCGAATCAGCGTTTATCATGTACGGAACAACCATCCGTTGCGGCCTTAACGATTTACGGTGATCTCAGTAAAGCCAGTTTTAGTTCCAGGAGCGACCGCCAGTACGACGAAGCCGTTGCGCACAGTGATGCTAGCACGGTCTGAAACTGTTATAATTGGTAGATTGTTTGCACCTTTGTACATGCTTTCAGCTAGTGCAGGACTATTTGCCGCGCGAGGAGGAGCTGTTTTGATGGAGACGGCTTCAGCCGTCTCAGCCGATACTGCAGCGCTTTGCCTGGGGGGAGTGAAAGCTTGAGCGGAAGGCGGAGCGATTGCGGAGGGTTGTGTAGTAGGACGATCTGCTGGAGCTAGCTCGGACGCCTGCAGGATCTCAGATTTCGAGTCGATCAAACGCAACGCCCACGCTTCCGTATTCAGGGAAGCAATTTGGACAGGTGGCGTTTGAAGTGCCGTAGCGACGTTGAGGGGCTTTTCAACCGGAGTAGGGCCGACTCCAGCCTCCGCCAAGCGTACGGTACCCATCCGCGCATCGAGCCTATTGAGAGCAAGCAGCATACGCCGGTCCTGTGGGACGTCGTTTGCCCTGAGGGCAAGGCGCGTCTCACCAGGCGCAGGTACTACGTGAACAATACGATACCCTTCGGTCTTCAAGCGATGCAGCAATGTAGGAAGCATGGCCGCTGTCTTGGACTGAATATCGTGGAGGAGGACGATCCCTCGGCCATGCGTAGCCAGGCGCCTCATCACACGCTCGACGACTTCTGCGGGCGTGATGCGACGCCAGTCATCGCTCTCTACGTCTATACCGAACGGAACGAGCCCCCGAGCGGCAAGGTAGGCGTCAAGGACGGGCGTTCGGCCGAGGCCGGGGTAGCGGAAAAAGGGAGCAAATGCCGCATGTTCGTCGCCCAGTACACTGCGGACCGCAGCAAGACCGCCGCTGATTTGGTCGCGACGAGCAGCCTCATTGCGAACGCGGTTTAGGAGACGGTGCGACCACGTATGCGTGGCAATCGTGTGCCCATCCGCAGCGGTTTGACGGAGCAGGTGGGGATACTCCGCCGCCATTGTACCTACCACGAAGAAGGTAGCCCGCACGCAGGCTTCGCGAAGAGCATCAAGGATAGCGGGAGTTCGCCTCGGTAGTGGGCCATCGTCGAAGGTCAGCACAACCTCACCGGGTGCAAGCTGCAGGGTGCGGCCATAGCCTACGCGCCCTACCGGACCGTCCGTGATCGAAACCGGCAGCACCCGTGACGTACCTAAGGCGTCCAGTCCGCACTTCTGCGCAGCCGCAGAGTGAGCGCTGGGGATAGCCGAGGCTAGGATCGTGGCGCCTAGGTACAGGGCGTTTAAGAGGCGTCGCACGAAAGGCACCGTTCCACGAGTGTGTTAGGCAACCTTGCATGCGTGCATCTTATCAGCCCGTGAACGGCGTAGGTTGTCATCCGTGTCAGGGCGAGCAGGTAGCATCACGACCAAGATCTGCGCAGCGACAGATCGTGACGCCTCAGGGAAGGTTCACTGCTACCGTTCAAAGGAGATCGAACGAGAGAACGTCGGGCCGCTCGCCGATGACGCGGCAGTCGCGTCGATCGATTCGTGGTGCTAACCCATCGACTACGACTCTCCTGTCGCCCTGGACGTATCCGCTGACACGGTAGCCATACTTCCCACAAGGGCCGGCAAACACATAGGCCGTACCAATGTATGTGTCGCGCACACGCTGTCCCTCGAACAGTAGTGCGCCTGGGCCTGCACCGGCCTCCTCCATGCCAGAGCGCGGGCGGTGATAACGGAAGCGGCGTCGGTTGCCCTCGGCCTCAAGAGCGACGACAGAACCGTTGTGCTCCCACAAAGAGCGGAGGCGAGCACCTCGAGCAGTGTCCCAGCCCAAAGGCGGTGTAGCCTCTTTTAATATCGGAGGGTAAGTTGGGCTAACTGCAATAGCGTTGTTCTGAGTGTTCAAATTTATGATTACATTAGTATTTGTAACGGTACTGTTCGTAGCATCCGTTACCTGTGCATAGGCCAAAACTGGGAATAAAACGACACAGATAGCCCCGCAGGCAAGGAACGGCGTAGCCACGAGCATGATGAAGCCCTAATCTTGTTTTCACGGAAATTCGATACTGTTTCAAATTCTTAGCATCTCACCGTAGCAAGTAATGTTGCCAGTTGGATCGTTCGCCTTGAATTTATAACTGCGTACATCAGACCTGTAAGACCAAATTGTTTCGTACTCGTTGAGGCAACTACCTAATAAAATATTATTCTATATTTTTAAATGTGAATGCTATTTATAATAACATTTTTAACAATAATTCATAGGACATAAATCAATCATCAATAAATATTATCAAATATCTACCGACAGCGGATATACCTCATTGAGGCACGGGCGCCTACAATAGTTTCAGATAGATATCCGTCACGCCCCACGGTAAAATCTACTTTTATTTCGCTGTTAGTTTCATCTGTTGATTCAGCTGAATTCAAACCTTTTGCACGGATCACACGTCCAGTTGAGGTTCCCGTAATCTGTTTTTTTTCAATGCGAACCCAGGCTCTACTGCTCGCTAAGACCCCTTTCTTTGCTAAGGCGCAGGTGTCCAATGACTCTGCCCATGTGCCTTGGATAGCTTGTGGAAAGCTAATGTCCGCCCTTGCTGAGCAAGGCGCGACCAGTAGGGCGAGGAGAGACAGGGAAACACGCATTCCGCAGAGATGACGCATGTCATCGCACTGAGCAACAGCGGAGAGGTGTCCGTCATGTCGAACAACATTATGTCGTTACTGCATGGCCTCACGCGCTTTGCCTGACGGGCCGATGCCTTTCAGGCCTCTCTGGTCGAGGCCAACCGCCGGCCCCCGGCAGCCCTTTTTGGCTTTCCGCTGGTCGTTTTCCTCGTATTTCTAGACCCTGAGTGTCGGCCGGCGGGTGTGGTTAAGTCAACGCTAACCCTCATCGGCGACGCCCACGGCCTGCTAATCCATGGGAGGCCCGCCATTTCCGACACTCTGCTCCTGCTCGTCCTAGCCACCGAGAATGCGGGCGTGTCGCAAACTCTGATCTGAGGCGCGGAACGTCCCCTGCCGTCCCGCTTTCACCATTTGTTCGCCTGGGGAAGCCCGAAGCAGAGTGCGAGCAGCTGGTTTTGCTCGCGCACCGTCCATGCGCCGGCGAAGCCGAAGCCCTTGCGCAGCCAGAGCATGGCTTCGAATCCTTTGATCGTGCACCGTGCTGTGTTGAACGAGCGGAAGCCGCCCACCCGCGGCATCGACCGCTTCACCCGGAAGTGGTCGCTCTCGATCCCCTGTTGGAGGTGCTTGGTGACGTAGTGAATTGGCGTGCGTGGCAGCAGGCCTGCCTTCCGGCTCTCGATGATAGCCGGCGGATACGTGCCAGCGCCATCCGTGCCGATCCGGTCGGGGGCGAGGAGGGGCTGATCCTGCAGCATCTTGCGGAAGAAGCGCTTGGCGGCGTCGAGATCCCGGTTGGCGGTGAGGAGAAAGTCGACCGGATTGCCGTGCTTGTCGACGGCCCGGTAGAGGTAGCGCCACTGACCGCGGACCTTTATGTACGTTTCGTCGATCCGGACCGAGCCGCAGTGTGGCCGGCGGAACTGGCGTAGCCGTTTCTCGATCAATGGCGCGTAGGCCAGAACCCAACGGTTCAGGGTGCTGTGATCGACCTCTAAGCCGCGCTCTAGGAACAGCTCCTCGATATCGCGGTAGCTGAGCGGGTAGCGCAGGTACCAAGAGACGGCCTGCACGATCAGGGGAGCCTCGTAGTGCCGGCCTTTGAAGTCGGCCTTGGCACGCTGCTTCAGCTTGGCGGCGATAGCGGACAGGATCATGGGCCGGCTCCAGGGCGGAGGCGGCAAGCTGGTCAGAGATGGCTAACGATCCGTAAACGAAGGCACGTTCGCGTTTGCGACAGGCCC
>NZ_NKUG01000057.1 GCF_014845095.1 Methylobacterium bullatum
TCCCTCCCCCGCAGAGGGGGGAGGGAAGAGCCCGCACCGACCATCGCCCATCAGGAGATCACCGCATGGAAACCATTTCGAAGGCCCGCGCCCATGGCGGCACGCAGGGCGTCTACAAGCACGATGCCAAGACCACCGGCTGTCCCATGACCTTCGCTGTGTTCGTGCCGCCGCAGGCCGAGAACGGCCCGGTGCCGGTGCTCTGGTACCTGTCCGGCCTCACCTGCACCCATGCCAACGTCATGGACAAGGGCGAGTACCGCCGCGCCGCCGCCGAGCACGGCGTGATCGTCGTGGCGCCGGATACCAGCCCGCGCGGCGCCGATATTCCCGACGAGGCCGGCAACTGGCAGTTCGGCTCGGGCGCCGGCTTCTATGTCGACGCGACGGAGGCGCCCTACGCCGCCAATTACCGGATGTGGAGCTACGTCACCGAGGAGCTTCCCGCCCTCATCGCCGAGAACTTCCCCGCCGACATGTCCCGCCAGGGCATCTTCGGCCATTCCATGGGCGGCCACGGCGCGCTGACCATCGCGCTCACCTATCCCGACCGTTTCAAGTCCTGCTCGGCCTTCGCGCCCATCGCCCAGCCCTCCACGGCCGGATGGTCGAAGCCCGCCTTCGAGAAGTATCTCGGGACCAACGAGGCGGCCTGGCGCGCGCATGACGCCACCGCCCTGATCGAGGACGGCAAGCGCTTCTCGGAGTTCCTCGTGGACCAGGGCACGGCCGACAGCTTCTTGGCAGACGGCCTGCGCCCCTGGCTCCTCGAAGAGGCCTGCAAGAAGGCCGGGATCCCCCTCACGCTGAACATGCGCGAGGGCTACGATCACTCCTACTTCTTCATCTCGACCTTCATGGACGACCATATCGCCTGGGCCGCCGACCGCCTGAAGTAAGGTCTTCACCCGTCACCCCATCCCCGGCCCGTCGCGCCCGGGATGGGCTCCGTCGGCCGTCATCAGAACAGGCCGCACTCCGCCACGCAAAGCGTCGCGTCGAGAACGGGCCCCGGCCCTCATCCGGTCCACACCCGCGATCCGCTGGCTCACGCCCCAATCCCGCATCGTTGCCGCCACCGGCATCTCCAGCAGGCTGAGTGCGAACAAGCATTGCAACCTGCGCGGCCTGTGTCGAAGCAGCAACGGCGAGTGACGAAGAGTGTTCGGTATCTTGCCACCGCCTGAGCCGAAAGCTACGGCGGAAGGGCGAATACATGTTGTATTACAGTAGTTTATCATAATTCTAAAGAGCACTGCAGGCCACGTCTCGCCACTTGCGCGAGCCCGTTCTGCTGCCCGTCATCCGGAGCCAGGCCGTCCATGCCGTCGTCCCCATTCGCCCGTTCCGCCGTCCTCGCGGCCGGGGTGTCGATCATGGTCCTCGCCCTGACGGGAGCCGGTTCGGCGCAGGAACGGGCCGTGACCCTCGATACGCTGAGCGTCGAAGGGTCGGGCGCGGGGAACGGCACGGGTGTCGGGAATGGTCGTCGCGCGCCCGAGACCGCCCGTGGCCCGGTGGATGGCTACGTCGCCACGCGCAGCGCCACGGCCACCAAGACCGACACGCCGATCATCCGCACGCCGCAATCGATCAGCGTCGTCGGTGCCGATCAGATCAAGGCGCAGGGCTCCCAGACCCTGTCGGAGGCCGTGCGCTACACGCCGGGCATCTACGCCAACCAGTTCGGCCCCGACACGCGCCTCGATTGGTTCCTGATCCGCGGCTTCTCGGCCACCGGAACGGGCCTGTTCCGCGACGGGCTCCAGCTGTTCCAGACATCGTTCGCCAATTTCCGCGTCGACCCGTTCGGCGCCGAGCGCATCGAGCTGCTGCGCGGCCCCGCCGCCACCCTGTTCGGCGGCAGCCCCGTGGGCGGCCTCATCAACATCGTCTCCAAGCGTCCGACTCTCGAGCCCCTGCGCTATCTCGAACTCGGCGGCGGTTCGTTCGACCAGCGCTACGCCGCCTTCGATCTCGGTGGCCCGGTGGACGAGTCCGGCCACTGGTTCTACCGCTTGACCGGCCGTTTCCAGAACGGCAACGCCCAGGTGAATTTCGCGCCGGAGGACCGCTACTACATCGCGCCGAGCTTCACCTATAAGCCCGACGGTGCCACCACCTTCACGGTGCTGACGAGCTTCCAGCGCGACGAGACCGGCGGGGCCGGCCAGTTCCTTCCCTATGCCGGCACTGTGCGCAACAACGCCTCGGGCTTCCGCATCGACCGCAAGCTCAACGCCAGCGACCCGCTCATCGACCGTTACACCCGGAACCAGGCCAATCTCGGCTACGAGTTCGAGCATCACTTCGACGATGTGTGGACCGTGCGCCAGAATCTGCGCTTCTCCTTCCTGGAAGTGACAGACCAGCGCTACATTCCTTTTGCCTACGGGAATGCGGCTCAGACGAACCTCTCCCGTTACGGCTTCCTGACGACGCCGCGCGCCGGGCTCTTCACGGTCGACAATCAAGCTCAAGCGCGCTTCAACGACGGGTATTTCGGCCATACGCTGCTGATGGGCGTCGATTACAAGCGCTACAGCCTGTCGGATAATCAGGCTTCGACCTTCCCGGTCTCATCGCTCAACGTCCTGTCTCCGCGCTACTATCAGTCGAGTGCGAGGCCGACGCCTTATCTCGTGATGGACCAGCAGTTGCAGCAGACCGGCCTCTATGCTCAGGATCAGGTCGCGCTCACGGAGCGGCTGACCTTCCTCATCGGCGGTCGTCAGGATTTCGTCAGGTCCGACGTCCAGGACAAGCTCTTTGGCGCTTCCACGCCTAGCCTGAACGAGAGCGCGTTCACGGGACGGCTCGGTCTGATCTACAATTTCGACAATGGGTTCGCGCCCTACGTTACATACGGCACTTCATTCAATCCGACGCCGGGCTTCGATGCGGCGCAGAAGCCGTTCAAGTCGGAGAGTGGCGAGCAGGTCGAGGTGGGCGCCAAGTTCCAGCCGGTCGGCTGGAACAGCTTCTTCACCGTCGCGGCCTTCGACCTCGAGCGGTCGAATGTTCCGACACCCGCGACGGCTCTTACCGGTCGTCAGATCGGGGCGGTGCGGTCGCGCGGCTTCGAGGCTTCGGCGACGGCCAATCTCGCCGAAGGGCTGAACCTCGTTGCGTCCTACACCATCTACGATCTCAAGAACGTCAAGACCGACAATGCCGATGAACTCGGCAAGGTACCCGTAGGTATCCCCGAGACGCTGGCCTCTCTCTGGGCCGATTACACGATCCCGCTCGGCGATTTGAAAGGATTCGGCTTCGGTGGCGGCGTGAACTATGTCGGGCGATCTTTCGCCGACGTGGCGAATACATTGAAAGTGTCCGAGTATGTCACTTTCGATGCGTCGGTTCATTACGACTATGTCGGTTGGCGCGCTGCGGTGAACATCCTGAATGTCGGCGACCGCCGCTTCGTCTCGTCCTGCTCGACCGATTTTTCCTGCTTCTACGGCACGCAGCGCAAGATCGTCGCGAGCGTCTCCTACAAGTGGTGAGTTCGTCTCTCCTGCGCTGAGGAACGCCCCGATCCCGATGAGCCCGGCTCATCGGGATTTTTCGTTCGCCGGTCAGGACTTGGTCGGCGCCCAGATGCCGAGCGCCGAGGCATCGACGGCGCGCGGAAGCAGGCCCTCGGCGCGGAACGCGTCCGCGATGGTCTGCTGTTCGGAGAGCCCCTCGCGGGTCACCGGCTCGACCACGTAGGTGCGGCGGGCATTGGCCTTGGCGACGATGGCCGGGTCGAGCTTCCACAGGGCGCCGAGGCGGGTGGCGGCCTCGTCGGGGTTGGCCTTCACCCAGGTTCCGGTGTCGCGCAGCTTGGCGAAGACGATGTCGAGGATGTCGCCGTGCTTGGCCGCGTAGTCGTCCGATGCGAGGTAGTAGCGCTTGTAGAGCGACAGGCCGGTGCCGTCCTTCAGGATACGGGCGCCCGATTGCAGTTCGGCCGCCGACAGGAACGGGTCCCAGGCGACCCAGGCCTCGACCCCGCCGCTGGCCAGCGCCGTGCGCCCGTCCGCAGGGGTGAGGTAGGCGGGCGTGATCGCCTTGAACGGAATCCCCTCCGCCTTCAGGGCGGCGAGGAGCAGGTAATGGCTGCCGGCGCCCTTCGTCACCGCGACCTTGCGGCCCTTGAGGTCGGCCACCGTCTTGATGGGCGAGTCGGCCCCCACCACGATGGCCTGCGCGGCGGGGGAGGCAGCCTCCTGCGCCACATAGGTGATCCGCGCATTGGCGGCCTGGGCGAAGATCGGCACCGTGTCGGCCACGTCCGCGGAGAGGTCGATCTGGCCTGCGTTGAGCGCCTCCATCACCGGCAGGCCGCTGGTAAATTCGTGCCAGGTGAGCCCGACCTTGAGGGGCTCCAGCGCCTTTTCCAGGCTGCCGTCCTGCTTGAGCAGGGCGATCAGCGTCGAGGATTTCTGGTAGCCGATGCGCAGCGTCCTCGGCTCGGCGGCGAGCACGCGTCCCGGAGCGAGGGCGAGAAGACTCAGCGCGGCGGCGGCGCGCAGCGCGTGGCGACGATGGATCATGGAGTGGCGTCTCTCGCTAGGGCGCGGAATCAGGGATGCTTGTGGATCGGGTCGACCCAATGGACCGTCTCGGGGCGTTCCACGGGTTCCACATCGGTGATGTTGACCACCACCGCCTCGTTGTCGGAGCGCACCAGGACGCAGTTCAGCGGCTGGTCCGGATCGGCGTTGATCTCCTGGTGCGGCACGTAGGGCGGCACGAAGATGAAGTCGCCGGGGCCGGCCTCGGCCACGAATTCGAGCTTGTCGCCCCAGCGCATGCGGGCGCGGCCGGAGACCACGTAGATCACGCTTTCCAGGGCGCCGTGATGGTGCACTCCGGTCTTGGCGTCGGGGGCGATCGCCACCGTGCCGGCCCAGATCTTCTGCGCGCCGACGCGGGCATGGTTGATCGCCGCCTGCCGGAACATGCCCGGCGTCTGGGCGGTGTTGGAATCGAGCTTGTCGCCGGGGATCACCCGCACGCCGTCATGCTTCCAGCGCTCGGTCGCGGGCGCCGCCTCGTGGTCGTGCGTGTGCGCGTCGTCGGAATGGGCGTGGTCGTGGTCGGAAGGGTCGTGCATGGGTCCGGTCCTCGGCGGCAATCGGTTCAACGTACCGCAGCGGCGGCCGGTTCGAAGCTCCGATCGAGGATGAGCTCGGCGCGCGGCGCCCGCGCGGCGGGGATCAGCCCGGAACGGACATAGAGGTCGATGTTGCGCTGCTCGTCGGCGATCACCGCGTCGTCGATGGGCACCGCCCGATACTCCGCCCGCGAGAACCAGCGCAAAGGCACGGTCTCCGGCAGGCCGATGAGCTTCGACCAGACCGCCGCGTAGGGCGCCGGGTCCTTCAGCGCCCATTCCCGTGCCTTGACGAGACGACGGCCGAAATCGGCGAGCTGCGCCCGCTTGGTCTTCAGCGCGGCGTCGGACGCCACCGCGAAGCTCAGGCCCGGTGTGATGCCGTTGCCGTCGCGCACGACACGGGCGAGGCCGGCGAGCTCCGCCGTGGAGGTGTAGGGCTCCCAGGTCGCCCAGGCATCGACGCTGCCGCTGGCGAGCGCGATCTTGGCATCCGCCGGGGGCAGGAAGCGCAGGGTCACGGCATTGGCCGGCAGGCCCGCCTCTTCGAGTGCGGCCAGCACCACCTGATGGCCGATGGAGCCGCGATTGGTGGCGATGCTCTTGCCGATCAGGTCGGCCACATTCCTGATCGGCGAATCCTTGGCGACGAGGATCGCGAGGCCGTCCTGCTTGTTGCGGAAGGCGACGAAGGCCTTCACCGGAACCCCGGCGGCGGCCGCGAAAGTGAAGGGCGCGTCGCCGACGCCGCCGGCATCGATCGCCCCGGCATTGAGGGCTTCGAGGAGAGGAGCGGCGGCGGGAAACTCGCTCCATTCGAGCCGGTAGGGCAGGTCGGCGAGGACGCCGGCCGATTCCATGAGCGCGCGGGCATTGCCGCGCTGGTCGCCGACGCGGAGCACCGTTTCGTCGGCGCGGGCGATGCCGGCGAACGCCAGCAGGGCGAGGAGGGCGATGAGGGCGCGCATCAGGCGGCCTCCGCCCGTGCGCCACGCTGGGCGAGGAGCCGCTTGAAGGCGGGGATCAGGTCGCGGCCATACGCGATGGCGTCCTCCAGCGGGTCGAACCCACGGATCAGGAAGGTCCGCACCCCGAGGTCGTGGTAATCGAGAAGGGCGTCGGCCACCTGCTCGGGCGTGCCGACGAGGGCGGTGGAATTGCCCGAGGCGCCCGTCTCCCTGGCGATGGCGGTGTAGAGCCGCTTGTCGAGCCTGGACCCCTGAGAGGCCGCCGCGAGCAGGCGGCGCGAACCCTCGTTCTCGGGCACGGGCGCCGGCCCAAGTCCCCTGGCGGCGCGGGTGGCGCGGGTGCGCGCCAGGATGTCCTCGGCCCTCGCCCAGGCTTCCTCCTCCGTCGCCGCCAGGATCGGCCGGAACGACAGGCTGAACCGGGGATCGCGACCATGGGGGGCAGCTGCCGCTCGCACCCTGGAGATGGCCTCCCGGACCTGATCGAGGCTCTCGCCCCACAGGGCGTAGGTGTCGGCGTGGCGGCCTGCGACGCCGATGGCGGCGGGCGAGGCGCCACCGAAGAAGACCGGGATGCCGCGCGGGTCCACCGGCTTCACCTCGGAGAAGCCCCGGTCGATCCGGTAATGCGCGCCGGTAAAGTCGAACGGCGCCTCGGAGGTCCAGACCTGCCGGGCGATGGTGAGGAACTCGTCGGTGCGGGCGTAGCGCTCGTCCTTGGTCAGGTGGTCGCCGTCCTGCGCCAGCTCCCGGTCGTCGCCGCCGCTGATGGCGTGGATGGCGACGCGCCCGCCGGTCAACTGGTCGAGGGTCGCGAATTGGCGGGCGGCCACCGTCGGCGCGGTGAATCCGGTGCGATGGGCGATCATCAGGCCGATCCGGTCGGTCACCGCCGCGATCTGGGCGGAGAGCAGCAGCGCGTCGGGCTGGGTCGCGTAGAAGGCCACCAGGATGCGGTCGAACCCGCCCCATTCATGCGCCTGGGCGAGCAGGCGCAGGTAGTCGCGGTCGATGGCCGGTCCCGAAGCCGCATGGGTCTCGGAGGTGTAGCGCGGGGCGGCGAAGCCGATGAACTCGACGGCGTCGGCTGGAAGGAAGCTCATTGCGATCTCCTTGTCCGTGTCGGAAGGGGCGGTGATGTCAGAGCCCGAGGGCGGTGCGGCCGGCGGAGACGCGGACCGAATCGGCCTGCGGCCAGTGGATGCGCCCACACAGGACGTCGCGCAGGTGCCGCTCCAGCGGGTTCGCCCGCGACAGGCCGGGATTGCCGGCGAGTTCCACGGCCCGCTGCACCACTTGGATCGCGTTCTCGGTGACGGTGGCCTTGAGGAACCCGGATTCGGAGATGGAGGGGCAGGCGCCCCCGTCCACCTCCGCGGCGACGCTCCGGATCAGGCGGGCATTGAGGCTGAGCAGCCGCTCGTTCTCGCCGATGGCATCCTGGAACCGCGGGAGGGTGGCGAGGCTCTGGCCGAGGCTTCCGGGTTTGCGGTCTTTTGCGAAGGCGATGGACCAGGCGTGCGCCGAGCGCGCGACGCCGTCATAGAGGGCCGACAGCATCGTGGTGCTCCAGGCCTGCTGGTCGGCGTCGGCCTTGCGCCAGCCTTCGGGCGGTCGAAGGTCCACCGCATGGTCGGCCGGCACCTCCACATCCTCGAAGATCACGTCGTGGCTGCCGCTGGCGCGCAGGCCGAGATGGTCCCAGGTCTCCTCGATCCGCACGCCCGGCGAGGCCATGGGCACGAGGATGTTGCCGATGCGCGGCTCCGCCTCGTCGGTGCGGACGAAGACGAGGCCGTGCGTGAGGGCCGGGCTGCCGGTGGAATAGATCTTCCGGCCGCTGACGCGCCAGCCCGTGACTGTCGCCCGCGCCACCGTCTCCGGCAGGCCGCCCCGGGCGGGGGTGCCAAGCTCGGGCTCGACCCGCAGGGCGTTGATGAGCGCGCCGTCCTCCACCGCCGCGCGGCCGAGCCGATCGGCGATCGCCCGCGGCCAGTGTTCCCGCGCATGGATCAGCCCGTGCTGGAGGAAGTGCATGGTGACCACCAGGGCGGTGGAGGGCTCGCCCCGCGCCAGGGTGCCGACGACCATCGCGGCCGCCCCGAGCCCCGCGCCGCCGCCGCCGAGCCGGCGCGGCACGATCAATCCCGGCAGGCCGGCATTCCGGAGGTCGGCGATGTTGTCATGCGCGAATCGGCCGGCGCGGTCGTGACCCTCGGCCCGTTCGGCAAAAAGCCGGGCGAGCCCTTCGGCGGTGTCGCGCAGAGGCGGGGAAAGGATCATGGGGGAGACAGGATTCTTCGGACGGATCGGAGGGCCGGGCGCACGGGACAGACCCGCTCGACGGCCCTGGCCGAGTGCCGGGATGGTCCCGCCGAAACCCTGTCCTGTCAACGAGAACGTTCTTTTTTAAGAACGACTGATCGGAGAAGGCTCTTACTGCCGCCGCACCCCAGTCCGGAAATCGTTTCCCCGAGGCTGATGGATGAGGGGAGAAGGCCTGTATTGTCCCGCTCCGGCCGTCATCTGCCGCGCGCGCGTTCCGCCGGGATCGTTCGACAAAACAAACGATCCTGCGGCGTCGACGGATGCGCTGCGGCAAGCAGGGGTGGCTCGGCGGCGTCGAGATCGTCGGGATCGGGGTCTGCGGCGGAGGCGAACTTGCCGAACTCCCAGCCGTCGATCCAATCCAGCCGCTCGGCGGATTCCTCGCCGCCCGGGGCGCGGTCGATGGTCTCGCCACGCCCGTAGGCTTCGAAACCCAGCCAGTAGAAATCCGGCGTCGCGGCGCTCGTCACGGCATTCTCCATCTCCGGGAACGGTCATGCCATGGGACGGTGCGCGCCACATCCTCCGGATGGGGTAGCGCGGTCATCGGTATCGGTGCGCGAATGTCGCAGTCAGGGGGCGGCGCCCTCGCGGGTGAGGAGGTCGCGCTTGCGCGCGACGCCCCAGCGGTAGCCGGAGAGCGACCCGTCAGACCGGACCACCCGGTGGCAGGGTATCGCCACGGCGATGGGGTTGGCGCCGCAGGCCCGCGCCACCGCACGGGTCGCCGCCGGTGCGCCGATGGCGCGGGCGATCTCCGCATAGGTCGCGGTGGTGCCGATGGGGATCTTGCGCAGGGCGTCCCAGACCCGCTGCTGGAAGGCGGTGCCGCCGATATCGAGCGGCAGGTCGAGACCGCCCGAGGGGCGGGCCACGAACCCCACCACCTGCGCCATCCACGCCTCGAAGGCCGGGTCGCCGCCGGAGAGCTCGGCCTTCGGGAATCGGTCCTGGAGGTCGCGGACGAGGATGTCGGGATCGTCCCCGAGCAGGATGGCGCAGAGTCCCTTGGCTGTCGCCGCTACCAGGATGGCGCCGAGGGCGCATTGGCCGATGCCGAACCGGATCGCGACCCCTTTGCCGCCAAGGCGGTAGACGTTCGGGGCCATGCCGAGGCGGTCCGCCGCGTCCGCATAGAAGCGGCTCGGCGAGGCGTAGCCGGCCTCGTAGATCGCCTGCGTTACCGATCCGGCCTGGCTCAAGCCCGAGGCGAGGAAATCCGCGCGCCGCGCCGCCGCATAGGCCTTCGGCGTCACGCCGGTGACCGCCTTGAACACCCGGTGGAAATGGAACGGGCTGAGGCCGGCCGCCTCCGCCAGGGCGCCGAGGCCCGGCACCGTCTCGGATTCGTCGATGAGGCGGCAGGCGCGGGCGACGGCCTCCGTCCGGCGCGCGGCGAGGCTCGGCTCGTCGGGCCGGCAGCGTTTGCAGGCGCGAAAGCCGGCCGCCTCCGCCTCGGCGCAGGTGGCGTGAAAGCTCACATTCTCGGGTCGCGGCGCACGCGCCGCGCAGCTCGGCCGGCAATAGATTCCCGTGGTGCGCACCGCATAGACGAAGCGGCCGTCCGCAGTCCCGTCGCGGGAGGCGAGGGCGGCCCATCTCTCCGCGTCGCCGGCCTCGGAAACGGAGAGGGCCTCCGGAGAGGAGGTGGATTCGCGGACGGACACCGGGGCGATCTCCTGATCGGGCGAGGCGTGCGCGGATGGGGCGCCGTCTCCTCCCGTCATCCTGGCCCGGAGCGCCGGGGATCGCATCCCGGTTCTTGCTCCGGCTTTCGCTTATCCGGTGTCAGGCGGTCCTCGGCGCGCCGACGGGGGCGGATTTCGTGCGCGTGCGGGTCTGGAACCGCGCCACCTTGCGGGCAACGAGCGCGAACAGCCCCGCGAGCGCCATCATGGCCGCATCGAACCAGAGGAAGCGCGGGTCGTGCCGCAGCAGGGCGCTTGGGCCGGGCGCGGCGGCGGCGGCGAGGTCCACCAGGGCCACGGCGAGGAACAGGGCGGCGGTGACGAGGGCCATCTCCCGCCACGCGGCCCGGTGAGGCCGGAACAGCGGAACCACGGCCATCACGATCCAGGCCGCGAAGAAGGCCCGGACCTCCCAGTCGAGGCGGCCCTCGAGGCCGGGAGGGAGGATCCGGTTGGCGAGGAAATACACCGCGATTCCCGTCGGCAGGCCGATGACGGTGCCGATGTTGAGAGCCTGCACCACGCGAAGGCCGAGGAACGCGGTCTCCCCGGGTTTCGGCAGCCGGGCGACGGACCACAGGATCAGGCCGCTCGCCACCATGACGCATCCCATCAGGCCGCAGAGGAAGAACAGGATGCGCAGGGCCGGCCCGGCGAAATGGGCCTCGTGCAGGCCGACCATGGTGGTGAAGGTCTTGGCCGCCGGCTTCAGCCCGCCCTGCAGGATCTCGACGATCTCGCCGGTGGTGCCGTCGAAGGCGATCTGCGGATGCTGGTGGGCGAGCCCGTGCGGCTCCTCGAAAATGGCGATCACGGTGGCCCCGGCATCGCCCGGATTGACGATGGACAGGCGCTCCAGCGGTTCGTGGATCGTCGCCACGGCACGGGCGACCATCGGGGCGATGGGTGCCAGGGTTCCGGGCCGGCCGAGGGGCGGGCGCTGCGTCGTGATCTGGGATGTTTCGGCGTAGAAGCGCGTCGCATCGCCCTTATACGCGGCGGTGACGCCCCAGGGCATGTACATCATCGCCAGGGTGACGATGCCCGTATAGGTGATCATCAGGTGGAACGGCAGCGCCAGCACGCCGGTGACGTTGTGCGCGTCGAGCCAGCCGCGCTGGGCCGACTTGTCCCGGCGCAGGGTGAAGAAATCGGCGAAGATCCGGCGGTGGGTGACGATGCCGCTGATGAGCGCCACCAGCATCACCATCGCGCAGATGCCGACGATCCAGCGCCCCCAGAGCGGCGGCATGTGCAGCTCGAAATGGAAGCGGTAGAGGAAGTCGCCGCCCCTGGTCTTCCGGAAGGAGGCCGGCTCGCCGGTGTGCCCGTCGAGTTGGACGATGTTCGGGGGCGCCCCCGGCTTCGTCCGCCAGAACAGGTCGATGATCGGCCGGTCCGGCTGCGGCAGGCCGATGGACCAGGTCCGCGCGCCCACGGCATGCGCCTGGAGATGGGCGATCCCGATCTCGGCCGCGCGGGGCAGGTCGAGGGCGGTCTGCGCCGATTCCCGACGCAGTTCCGGCTGCATCCAGGCCGTGATGTCGGTGCGGTAGTAACTGGCCGTCCCGGTGACGAAGACGGCGAACAGCACCCAGCCGACCACGAGGCCGGACCAGGCGTGCAGCCAAGCCATGGATTGGCGAAGGCCGTTCTTCATGCCGCACATCCTCCAGGCATGTCGTTCTCGAGCGGTCTCGGCCGAGGCGCGGGCGGGCGCGAAGCCATGATCTACCAGCGATACCGGAGCGTCGCGAGCACGGTGCGCGGCGCGCCGTACCAGCACCAGGCCTGGAAGGCGCAGGATTGCACGTAGGTCTCGTCGAGGAGGTTCTGGGCGTTGACCTGCAACTGCACGCCCTTCAGGTTCGGCGACAGGTAGCTGAAGTCATAAGATGCCACGGCGTCGACGACGAGGTTCGCCGGCACCTTGATGCTGTTGGCGGCGTCACCCTGCGAGCCCCCGAGATAGCGGAAGCCGCCACCGAAGCCGAGGCCGGCGAACAATCCCGTGCGGACCTGATAGTTGCCGAAGAGGGAGACCGTGGTGTCCGGCACCTGGATCGGGCGCAGGCCGAGAAGCTCCACATTTTGCCCGGTGGTTTCATTTAGCGTCTTGCTGGTCCCCGCCGAATTGACGGCATCAATTAGGGAGAAGCCGCCGATGACGGTGAGGTTCTCGGTGATGTTGGCCCGCGCCTCGAACTCGACGCCCTGAACGCTCACTTCGCCGGTCTGTACCGAGAAGGTCTGTCTGCCTGGCACGGGGTCGGGCGAGAGGGAGTTCTGGCGCTTAATGTCGAAGGCAGCCGCCGTGAGCAGGATGTCGGTTCCCGGGGGCTGATACTTCACCCCGGCCTCGAACTGCCGACTCGTGATCGGGTCGGGCAGGCGGCCGAAGGTCGGATTCCCGTTATAGATCTGCCCCGATACCAGTGGCTCGAAAGCCTCCGAATAGCTCACATAGGGGGCGATGCCGCTGTCGAAGAGGTAGAGCAGGCTCGCCCGACCCGTGAAGGCTTCGCTCGGCGCGTCCTGGCTGCTGACGACCTTGCCCGCCAGGTCTCGGGTGGGACCGGTCTGGCTCGCCCAGTCGTAACGTCCGCCGAGAGTGAGCGTCAGCCGGTCGATCTTGAGTTGGTCCTGGAAATAGATCCCGGTCTGCTGTGACGTGATGTCGGTGTGGCCCGAGAAAGCCGGGAAGGAAGCCTCAACACCGTAGACCGGATTAAGAAGGTCGAGCGAGGGGGCATCCACGAAAGGCGTGCCGTAGGTCTTCGTATAGAGCGTCTGGTGATCGAGGCCGACGAGGACGGTATGAGCGATCGGGCCGGTCTCGAAATTGGCCACGAGATTATTGTCGTTGGTGAAGGCATCGATCGCCACGTTCGTGCCGCCCATGGAACGGTTCAGGAACCGGCCGCCCCAGCCGAGATTGTTTTTGGTCGAGTCGTAGAGGCTGCGGTAATCGCCGAGGGTGCGCAGGAAGCGACCCGACGAGTGGACGCGGATCCCATCGTCGAAACGATGATCGAAGATATAGGTCGCCGAGGCCTGGGTGCGGTCGGAGCGCTCGATGTTCGGGTCGCCGTCGTAGAAGTTGCGCGGCAGGCGGCCGAGCGGTCCGTTGGCGACACCGAAATTCGACGGGAACAGCGTCCCCTTGGCGGGCAGGGCGCCGTAATAGCCGGAATAAGGGTCGCGCTGGTACAGGCCGATGACCGTCAGCGAGGTGTCGGCGGACGGACGCCACGTCACGCTTGGGTTGATGAAGCTGCGCTCGATGGAGGTGGTCTTGGCCGGGCCATCGGCGTTCCAGCCCGCCGCGATGATGCGGTAGGCGAACTGGTCCGCGAGGACGCTGTGGCCCTCGATCGGGCCGCCGACATCGACGCCGCCGCGCACGGTGTTGTAATCGCCGCCCTGGATGAAGATTTCGCCGTGGCGGACGAAGGACGGCACCTTGCTGACGAGGTTGACGATGCCGCCCGGACCCGACTGCCCGTAGAGGACCGAGGCCGGCCCCTTGATGATGTCCACGCGCTCCAGCCGGAACGGATCGACGGACGGGCCGGCGTCACGGTTGCCGGGTAGGCGCATGCCGTCGAGGAAGAGGGGGGCCTGGAAGCCGCGGATCAGGAACTGTTCGAGGCGCGTCGAGCCGGAGCCGCCGCGCTGCTCGGTGGTGACGCTGGGCGTGTAGCGCAGGGCCTGGTTGACGGTGAGGGCGTTCTGATCCTCGATCTGCTTGCGGGAAACGACGGAAATCGACTGGGCGGTTTCGAGAATAGGGGTGTCCGTCTTGGTTCCGACGACGCTTCGCGTGGCTGTATAGCCTCGCACCGGGCCGACGGGGCCGCCGGCATCCGCGCCCGATGCGCTCGGACGTCCACCGGCGCCATCGACCGACAAGGTATCGAGGGTCACCGCGTGGTCCGCGCCCTGCGCCGAGACCTGCGCCGAGACCTGCGCCATGACGGGTTTCGACAGAACCGCCAGGACGGCCACGCTCGACAGCATGGCAAGGAGGACACGACCGCGAACGGACGAGACCGCGGCTTGGCCGCGATGATTGAGCGAGAGTTGATTCAAGGCGGAACCCAATTTGCCAGGACTTGATGAGTTCAGAGGCGTTACAAAGAACGACTGATCTCTAATTCGTGTTCTGCATTCTTCTGGCGAAGAAGGTAATATGCATGCAAGTGCTATCTTCTGGAATTAGTATGGATCTAAAGTGGGATTTTATACTTCCGGTGGTGCCGAGTCGTCTGCCCCGGTGAAGTGATTTTGGACCCTGATCGAGGCTCTGCGCTCTGCTTCGTCTGGCTTGTGGGACCGCCCGCGGATTGCGTGTCCGGACGGCCGTCTCCGATTTGGTGATGAAGCGGGAGCGCCGTTTCGACGTGGAGCGTGACCGTCGCGCAACATTCCCGTATCGCTGCCCCGGTGTCGCCCTCCACGCACGAGCGAGCCTGAATTTTAATCCGTGGTATATTGTATGCCTTGAATTTTGATGCATGATGGCCGGAGCGACGCCACGCATCACCAAGCAAGAATGGATTCAGGGATGGCACCAATGGATACCGCGACGGAACGCCAGGACCCGCCGTCGGCCAAATGGCGGCAACTCGCCTTCGGCGTCCTCTGCATGGCGATGATCGCCAACCTGCAATATGGCTGGACGCTCTTCGTCGATCCCATCGACGCCAAGTTCCATTGGGGCCGGGCGGCGATCCAGTTCGCCTTCACGATCTTCGTCGCCACCGAGACCTGGCTGGTACCGGTGGAGGCCTGGTTCGTCGACCGCTACGGCCCGCGCATCGTGGTCTGTTTCGGCGGCGTGATGATCGCGCTCGCTTGGCTCATCAACTCCCAGGCCTCGTCCCTGTGGATGCTCTACGGCGCGGCGGTGGTGGGCGGCATCGGGGCCGGGTCGGTCTACGGCACCTGCGTCGGCAACGCCCTGAAATGGTTTCCGCATCGACGCGGCCTCGCGGCCGGCGCCACGGCGGCCGGCTTCGGTGCCGGCGCCGCGGTGACGGTGGTGCCGATCGCCAAGATGATCGCCAGCAGCGGCTACCAGGACGCCTTCCTGTATTTCGGCCTCGGCCAGGGCGCCATCGTGGTCCTGCTGTCGTTCCTGCTGCGCAAGCCCTCCGTCGCGGTGCCGATGCAGCGCAAGAGCCTGCGCCTGCCCCAGACCAAGGTCGACCGCACGCCGCGCGAGGTGGTGCGGACTCCCGTCTTCTGGGTGATGTACGCGATCTTCGTGATGGTGGCCTCGGGCGGCCTGATGGCGGCGGCGCAGATCGCGCCCATCGCCCATGACTTCAAGGTCGCCGACGTGCCCGTCAGCCTGTTCGGCCTACAGATGGCGGCGCTGACCTTCGCCATCTCGCTCGACCGGATCTTCGACGGGTTCGGGCGTCCGTTCTTCGGTTTCGTCTCCGACACGATCGGGCGCGAGAACACGATGTTCATCGCCTTCGCGACGGCCGCCGCCGCGATCGTCCTGCTCCTCGGCTACGGCACCAACCCGCTGGTCTTCGTGTTCTCCACGGCGATCTATTTCGGCGTCTTCGGCGAGATCTATTCGCTGTTCCCGGCCACCTGCGGCGACACGTTCGGCTCCACCTTCGCCACCACCAATGCCGGCCTGCTCTACACCGCCAAGGGAACGGCATCGTTCCTCGTGCCGGTGGCGAGCGTCATTTCGGCAACCTACGGCTGGTCGGCGGTGTTCTCGATCATCATCGGGCTGAACGTGGCGGCGGCGGCCCTCGCGATGTTCGTGCTCCGTCCGATGCGGGCGCGCTACCTCGCGCAAGGCCCGGCGGACGCTCCGGACACGATGGAGGAATCCGGCCCCGCCCGCCTCGCACGGACATCCGTCTGATCCGTCCGGATCGCGTCACCGGTCCGGCCTCAGCAGACCCGGCCCCCGGGGAGGGGCCGGGACTATCCCCCGACCCTTCGAGGACCGTCATGCACCTTCCCGCCATCCTGGCGCTCCAGACCGTTCCCTTCGCCGGCCTGATACTGGCCGGCAAAGAGGACAGGGACCTGTTCACGGTCGTCTATATCGCGGTCCTCGGGCTCATCCTGGCCCTCGACATCCTGCTCGGCGGCACTTCTGAGATTGCCACGGCCTTCGGAGGCGGGGTCCGATAGGGACACCCGCGCCCGGTCTCACTCCGGAACGCCGCTCCGAGTAGATGGGCGACGGTCCGCGTTCCATTCCTGTCGGGTCAGGCGGCGCGGATGGTCGAGAGGAAGCGCGAGACCTCCGCGCCGAGATGCTCGGACTGGCGCGACAGTTCGGAGGCGGCGGACAATACCTGTCCGGCCGCCATCCCGGTCTCCTCCGAGGCCTGCGCCACACCGGCGATGTTGCCGGTCACCTCGTTGGTGCCCGCCGATGCCTGGGCGACGTTGCGGACGATCTCCTGCGTCGCCGCTCCCTGCTGCTCCACCGCGGCGGCGATCGAGGCCGCCATGTCGTCGATCTCGCGGATCCGCCCGGTGATGCCGCCGATCGCCATCACGGCCTGAGCGGTGACGCCCTGCACCTCGCCGATCTGGCGGCCGATTTCCTCGGTCGCCTTGGCGGTCTGGGCGGCGAGGGCCTTCACCTCGCTCGCCACCACCGCGAAGCCCCGTCCCGCCACGCCGGCGCGCGCCGCCTCGATCGTGGCATTGAGCGCCAGCAGGTTGGTCTGGCTGGCGATGGTCGAGATCATGCCCACCATGTCGCCGATCCGGGCCGACGTGGTTTGCAGGGCCTGGACCAGATGCACGGTCTGGTCGGCCTCGCCCACGGCCGATTGAGCGAGCATGGCCGAGCCGGACACCTGGCGACCGATCTCCTGCACCGACGAGCCCAATTCCTCGGCCGCCGCCGCGACCGTGTTGACGTTGGTGGCGGCCTCCTCGGCGGCCGCCGCGACGGTTGACGACTGGGCCGCCGTCTCGTTGGCGCTGGCGGTCATCTGCTGGGCAGTGGCCTGGAGTTCGGTGGCCGATGATGACACGGTCCCGACGATACCGCCGACGGCACGCTCGAAGCCGTCCGCCAGCTCGATCATCGTGCGCTTGCGCTCGGCCGCCGCAGCCTCGTCCGCCCGGCGCTTGATCTCGAATTCCTCGGCGGCCTTGCGGGCGACCATGGCCTTGATGCCCTCGACGGCCTTGCCGACGGCGCCGATCTCGTCACCACGGGCGGCTTCCTTGATCTCCGCATCGATCTCACCCCGGGCCATGCGCTGAAGAACGCTGACGAGGTTGCCGAGCGGGCGGATGACATGCGCGATGATCGTATAGACACCGTACGCAATGGTAACCGCGGCCAGACCGAGCGCGGCCAGCAAGGTGAGCCGCGTCCAACCGGACGTCGCCTCGGAGCGCTGGTATTCCGCCTCCGCCTCATGCACCTGCAGCGTGGCCAGTTTCGTCAGTATCGGGTTGGTGGCCTGCAGGCCTTTCAGCAAGTCCACATGCGTCGTCTCGAATTCCGAACCGCCCCCGGCAGCGATGCGCTTGAGGATCTCGGCCATGATGACGGCGTTCCCGTCGATCCGCCCCTGCAGATCCTTGGCGAGGATCTCCTCTTCCGGTGTGAGGTAAGTCGCCAGATAGGCCGACCATTGCGTGGTGATGTTCGAGAGGTCTCGCTCGATCTTCTCCCTGGCCTGGGCCGGGTCGATCTGCCGGCCGCGCAACGCGCGCGAGACGTTGGTCAGGTCGTCATAGGAATCCCGGATGACGATGAATTGCCGGAGGGGGATGACACGATCGTCGAAGGTGGTTTTGAGGCTTTGGTGACTCCAATGCAAAGCAAGGTTAGCGATGCCCGACGTCGCCAGGAGAACCAGCCCGATACAAGCCAGAAGTGCTACAAGCCTCAGCTTGATCGTCATCTTCATTGCGAATGCTTTCAAATTATGCAGATTGGGTGTCGTGGATCCACAAATTGGTCCACAGCATCATTCAAGACGCTCAAACTCTATGCAAATTGCTTATAATCTTCTAAAAACTCTCGCTCAGGCGATGAACAATAAGTGTTCTGCGTCAATTTGGCGTCATGGGAAAACGGGCGGCGGCACAGCCTGACGCCGTCTACCCGCGAGCCTTCGACAATGGGTTCGGCGCGACATCGGCCTCGCTCGCGGGCGTCCGGCAACGAGCGAGCCCCAGGCGGTGCGCCGATCTCGCTCAGTTGGGCTGGTAGGTGTGCTCGTCCGCCGGGAAGCGGCCGGCGCGGACCTCTTCGGCATAGGCCTCCACGGCGCCCTCGATCTGCCCGCGCAGGGAGCCGAAGCGCTTGACGAATTTCGGCACCCTGTCGCTCAGGCCCAGCATGTCTTCGAGGACGAGGATCTGGCCGTCGCAGGCGGTGGAGGCGCCGATGCCGATGGTCACCGTGGTGATGGAGGGGGTCGTGGCGATGGCGCGGGCCACCGGCTCGACGATGCCCTCGAGCACGATGGCGAAGGCGCCCGCGTCGCTGATCGCCTGGGCGTCCTGCATCAGCTTGCGCTCGCCGTCCTCGCCGCGTCCCTGCACGCGGAACCCGCCCATCGTGTTCACGGATTGGGGGGTGAGGCCGATATGGCCCATCACCGGGATGCCCCGCTCCACCAGGAAGCTGACCGTCTCGGCGAAACGGGCGCCGCCCTCCATCTTGATCGCTCCGGCGCCGGTCTCCTTCAGCACGCGGGCGGCGCTCATGAAGGCCTGCTGCGGGCTCGCCTCGTAGGAACCGAACGGCATGTCCACCACGATGAGAGCCCTGGAGGTGCCGCGGATCACGGCCTGGGCCTGGACGATCATCATCTCCAGGGTCACCGGCAGGGTCGTCTCCATCCCGTGCATGACCATGCCGAGGGAATCGCCCACCAGGATGAAGTCACAATGGGGATCGAGGATGCTGGCGGTGTGGGCGTGGTAGGCCGTCAGCGCAATGATCTTGGCGCCTTCGGCCTTGCGCTTGGCGAGGTCGACAGCGCGGATGCGGCGTGACTGAACGACTTGCGACATCGATCTCAACCCGGTTCGCCGGCGGCGCGAAGGCCGGGGGCATGTCGGGGATGTCTATACGCTCGGAATGCCGAAATCACGCGCCGAGATGACGGTCGCGGGCGAGTGTATGCAAAGAATTCGGAGAGGCTGACTGATCTTATGCTGACGACGTCGGCGATGGCGTCGCCTGTCGTCGCAACCCTTGCCGGGCGTTTCCTCCCTAGACGTCGGGCCGTCTCCGGTGGCTTTATTCTGCCACAATCGGAGCCGTGTCAACGGGCTACTTTAGTCCATAAGCCCCTGATGGTGCTGAATTCGTCGGCACGTCGCGGTCTTCCGCATGGGGCCGCGTGGTATACCTCAGAAACGGGTGGTCAGGGCGGTCAGCCAGTCCGGCGAGGCCGCCACGAGGGCCGTCTCGAGACGCTTGTCGAGCCCCGTCAGAATCCCGAGCCCGGTCAGGACGAGGACGAGTCCGAGCGCGGCCTTGAGGCCCTTGCCCGCCCGCATCATCCGCGCCCGCCACGCCATCAGCACCCGTCGCGACAGCAGGCCGAGGCCGAGCAGGGGCAGGGCCGCGCCGAGGCCGAAGACCAGCATGGTAAGCGCGACCTGCGCCAGATCCTTTCCCTGCGCGGCGAGCAGCGAGGCGGCGCCCAGGGTCGGCCCCACGCAGGGGCTCCACACCGCGCCGAGCAGAAGGCCGACCGTGAACTGGCCCGCGAGGCCGGTGGTCGCGATGCCCCCGAAGCGCCGCTCCACCCGGTCGCTCAACGGGCCGGCGGCGGCGGCGAAGCGGGTCTGGAACGCGGGCACGATGAGGATCGCGCCGACGACGACGAGGAGGATGGCCGCCACCGGGCGGAGGACGTCGCCGTCGATCCCGAGGCTGAATCCCACCATCGCCACGAACAGGCCGAGCGCCACGAAGGACAGGGCGAGCCCGGCCGCCAGGGCCGCCGGCCCGAAACGATGCTCGGAGGCCGCGGTCCCGAGGACGATGGGAAGCAGCGGCAGCACGCAGGGGGAGAGGATGGTGAGCAGGCCGGCGAGGAAGGCGAGGCCGAGCGAGGCATTCATGGAAGGGACGTGTTCATGACAGGGATGCCCGCTGGATTCCCGGCGCCGCTCTAAAGGGCCTTCTCCACCAGCGCCTCGATCCATTCGCCCTGCGTCTCGCCCACGGAACGGCCGACCTCCTCGCGTCCCTTGAAGACGATGAGCGTGCTCTGCATGCGGGCATCGAACCGGCGCATGAGCGCCTTCTGCGTGTCGAAGTCGATCTCGTAGACCGCCAGATCCTTGAAGCGCGGCTGTTCGGAGAGAGCCTTCAGGAGCGGCCGTTGCGCCTTGCAGATCGGGCACCACGGGGCCGTCACCTCCACGATGACCGGCCGGCCGGCGCCTTGAGCGGCGGCGAAGGCCGCCTCGTCGAACGGTTCGGCCGCCGAGGCACCGTAGGGGGCGGCGGCGAGGAGAGCCGTCGTGAGGAGGAGGGCGCGACGGCTGATCATCGGGACTGTCTCGACAGTGAGGTGTGCGCGGCGTGAGGAACCGGCCTCGCTACCGAGGCCGGTTCCTCACGCCCGTCTTTATCGCTGCGCCTCGCCGGCGGGTTTTTATCTTTGTGCCTCGCCGGCGGGCGTCTACCTTTGTGCCTCGCCGGCGGGCTTTTATCTTTGTGCCTCGCCGGCGGGCTTGGCGGCCCAGGCGGCGTCGACCTTCAGGATCGTGGTGTCGTGCCTGTCCTGCCAGCCCTCGACGCCGTCGGCGAACCAGTAGACGCGGGTATAGCCGTTCTGGATGAGGCGCTTGCCGGCATTCCAGCTGCCCCAGCATTCGGGATGGCAGAAGGTGACCACCGGCTTCGTCTTGTCGCCACCGGTGAGGTCGGCGACGCGGGCGAGGAACTGCGCCTCCCGCGCCGGCTCCATGGGCGCCGCGCCGGCGCCGGGCATCCAGACGCTGCCGGGAATCGAGCGGTGGGCGGGCAGCCACGGCCGGTCGGTGGGGAAGCCCACCGGCTTCTGGTCGGCCATGGCCACGTCGATCATCACCGGGTTCTCGGCGGCGACCAGCCTGTCCAGGGCGTCGATATCGACCACCGTCGCCCCCGTCAGTGTCTTGGGGGTGTAGGCCTTCGGCGGCCCGGTCCAGAACCCTTCGGGCTCCGGCACGTTCACGGGTGAATCGGCGGGGCTCGCCGCCCAGGCCGGTGCGCCGGACAGGACGGCGAGGGCGAAAGCAGCGGCTCCGAACAGTCGGATCATGCGCGGCATCCTCCTCATCAGTTGCTCGGGGTCGGCGTGTTGAAGCTGTGTTCCCAGCGGCCCTGCTGGTTGTCCGTGGCCACCACCTTGATCGGACCCTTGGCGTCGGGCGCGAGGGCGAAATTGATCACCGGGTTCGACGCGATGGAGATGTCGCCGTTCATGGAGAAGACGAGCTTGCCGTTCGAGGAGACGTCGAGTTTGTTGATATAGCGGGCCGGCGTGTAGTCGCGGGTGACCTGGTTCATCTGCATCCCGCTGAAATTCGGGTGACGGACCATCAGCGTCGCTTCCGTGGGCTTGCCCTGGCCGCCCTCGGCGAACTTCATCTTCATGTCGCCGGCTCCCTTCAGGGCCTCCTCGTCGCTCATCCCCATGGGGGCGGAACAGCCGCCCGAGGCTTTGACGAATTTCACGGCCTCGTAGAGCTTGCCGTCCTTGGTTTCGGCCACGGCATGGACGTTGGTGTAGTTGTTGATCCGCACCCGGAGCTTGACCTCGCTTGGGTCGGCGGCGGGGCCGAAGGTGATGTGGGCGGCATAGGGCGAGGGATTGTCGTCGATGATGAGGTGAACGGCGGCGATCCTGTTCTTCTCCGGCATCATCAGGGTGATCGGCACCAGGGAGGCGTCGAGGGCGCGCGGCGGGGCGTCGACCTTGATGAGCGCGTCGGTCGGCTCGATCGTGCGGTCGCCGAAGATGGATTTGGCAATGTCCCGCCAGCGCTCCAGCCGCTCCGCATCGGTGTCGCTGGAGCCGGCGGCGAGGGCGGAGCCGCCCATCAGCATGGCGGCGGACAGGCACAGGGCGGCGGTGAAGGACCGCTTGGTCGCGGAGATCGGTGTCGGCGCGTGGGTGGTCATGGCGTCTCTCCTCGTCGTGATGATGTGGCGCTGGCTCATTCCCACTCAAGCTCCTTGTAGGCCTGAGTGACGTTGCGGCCGTTATAGGTGTCGAACAGGACCCATTTCTCGCGCTCCGACCGGCCGATACTGTCGATCGCCTTGTCGATGGGTCGATCGGCGGCGATGGCCTTGCGGGTCTCGTCGCGGAGCATTGTGAGGTAGCGCGTCAGGTCGGCGAAGGCGGGCGCGGCATCGACCAGGGTCGGGCCATGGCCGGGTACGGCCTTCGTCGCCCCCAGTCCGGTCAGTGTCTCGACCTCCTTCAGCCAGCCCAGCAGGCTGCCGTCGAGGGACGGAATCCTCGTGACGAACAGGAGATCGGCCGGGAACAGGATGCCCGTCCGGGCATCGACCATGGAGAGGTCGCAATTGGTATGGGCGGTGCCGTGCGCCGTGAAGCGCAGGCTCCGTCCGCCGAGGTCGATCTCGGCCGTGTCGGCCACCTCCATCGTCGGGTAGACCGCCGATCCGGCCCTGTCGGCCCCGAGGATCTCCACGAGGCGCGTCCTGTAGAAGTCGCCCCGCGAATCGAGGGCCGACCGCAGGGCGTGGTGGCCGATGAAGACCGGCTTGTCCTGCGCGAAGGCCTGCGCGCCGAAGCAATGGTCGGGATGGACATGGGTCAGCACCACGTGGCTCACCGGCTTCGACGTGCGTTTCGCGATCTCGGCGCGCAGCCATTCCCCATCGGCGAGGCTGCCGCCGGATTCGGTCACGAGCACGGAGTTTTCGCCGACGACGAAGCCGATATTGGCGATGGCGTCGCCGTTCTCAGGCGTCGCCTCGGCATCGAGGCCGCGCCGCATGAAGATGCCCGGCCCGACTTCCTCCATGGTGAAGGAGTCCGCCGCCCGGCCGATTCTCGGCACGCAGCACAGGCACAGCCCGCCGAACAGAGCGGCACGGCGCGTGGCCAGGCTCCGCAGAGGCTGCGAAATCATGGCATATCCTGCGACGATCGCCCGGCGAAGCGACCTTTCATGAATTATCCTCCCGTTTTTATGGCTACCATCTAGTAGGTAGATTATTGCCGCCGTCAACGGCATAAGTGCTGACGCGCGAAATGCGTGCATCACGCCTTCGTGCCCCTCTCCCCGGTTCCGCGAAGCCCCCGACCATGATCGACCGACCATGAGAGACACCAGAGCGGAGCTGCTGGCCCAGGCCGAGATCCTGGTACGGGGCCGGGGCTATTCCGGTTTCAGCTACGGCGACCTCGCCGAGGCGGTGAGCATCCGCAAGGCGAGCATCCATCACCATTTCCGCACGAAGACCGACCTCGCCCTCGCTCTGGTGGAGGCCTACGACGCCCGCTACGACGCGGCGCTCGCCGCCATCGTCGCGGCCCAGCCGGACGCGATCGCGCGGATCGAGGCCTATGGCCGGCACTATCTCACCGGGGTCGAGGATGGGCTCGGCTGTCTCTGCGCCGTGCTCGCCATCGAGAGGGACACGCTGCCGGACGCCCTGCGCGCCGAGCTCGCCCGGTTCTTCGACAAGCACATCGCCTGGCTGGAGCGGGTTCTGGCCGAGGGCTGCGCCGACGGGAGCTTGCGCCCCGGTCTCGATCCGGCCGCCACGGCCCGGATGGTGGTGGCGACCCTGGAGGGCGCGCTCATGCTGGAGCGGCTGCTCGCCGGATCGGCCGGCTTCCGCCTCACCCTGGCGGCCTTGTGCGACAGTCTCAGGCCCCCTCGGATCGGGGGACCGAACGCTCTTTCATCGGAGCGGGGTGATACAATATAACAGCCACCATACAGCTGACGCGGCCCCCCCCGCGAACCCGAAGAGCCTCGCATGTCCGACAGCCCGACCACCGCCTCGCAAAAAATCCCCGTGACCGTGCTCACCGGCTATCTCGGAGCCGGCAAGACCACGCTGCTCAACCGCATCCTCACCGAGAACCACGGCAAGCGCTACGCCGTCATCGTCAACGAGTTCGGCGAGATCGGCATCGACAACGACCTCGTCATCGGCGCCGACGAGGAAGTGTTCGAGATGAACAACGGCTGCGTCTGCTGCACCGTGCGCGGCGACCTCATCCGCATCATGGACGGCCTCGTGAAACGGCGCGGCAAGTTCGACGCGATCATCGTGGAGACCACCGGCCTCGCCGACCCGGCGCCCGTGGCCCAGACCTTCTTCATCGACGAGGATGTGGGCGCCGCCGCCCGCCTCGACGCGGTGGTGACGGTGGCCGACGCCAAGTGGCTCGCCGACCGGCTCAAGGACGCGCCCGAGGCCAAGAACCAGATCGCCTTCGCGGACGTGATCCTGCTCAACAAGGCCGACCTCGTGGAGCCCGCCGACCTCGACCGCGTCGAGGGCCTGATCCGCTCCATCAACCCCTATGCCAAGGTCCACCGCACCAGCCGCTGCGACGTCGCCCTCGACCAGGTGCTGGACCGCAACGCCTTCGACCTCTCGCGCATCCTCGATATCGAGCCGGACTTCCTCGAAGAGGGCCACCACCATCACCATGACGACGAGATGCAGTCGGTCTCGGCCAGGATCGACGGCCCGGTGGACCCCGAGAAGTTCATGCCCTGGATCTCGACCCTGACCCAGGTCCAGGGGCCGGACATCCTGCGCTGCAAGGGCATCGTCGCCTTCCCGAACGAGCCCCAGCGCTTCGTCTTCCAGGGCGTCCACCAGATCCTCGACGGCGACCTCCAGGGGCCGTGGAAGGACGGCGAGGCCCGCGTCTCCCGCGTGGTCTTCATCGGCCGCAAGCTCGATCCGCAGGCGATCCGCGAAGGATTCTACGATTGCAAGGCGGCCTGACGGGCCTCGTCCGGAATCGAACCGATCGGGGGCGGGCGCATTGTCCGCCCGTCTCCTTTTCGCCCGGATGTCCCGATGACCTTGCGCTTCGCCTTCGCCTCCCTCCTCGCGCTGACGGTGGCGGTTCCCTTGGGAAGCGTGGCGCTCTCCACACCGGGGGCGGCGAAATATTCCCTGGATCGCGAGAAGCGCTTCGGCGGGATGTGCAAGCCGCCGCTGAAATTCGCGGCCGGGGCCTGCGTCAAGCGGTGCCCCGCCGGCTATCGCGATACCGGTCGGGGCTATTGCCGCTTCAAGAACATGAACCGCTGAGATCCGTCCGCTCGTCTCTCGGACGGAACCGCCGATGACGGTGTCCTTTGCCCGATGGGCACTCCTGGCGGTCTTCTTGCCACTCGGTACCCCTGCACTGTCCGCTCCCCGGGGAACGGCGCAATCCGCGAGCCAAGAAGAGCGGTTCCGCAGCATGTGCGAGCCGCCGCTTAAGCTTGCGGCCGGTGCCTGCGTCCGGGAATGCCCGGCCGGCTATCGCGACAGCGGTCTCGGCTATTGCAGCTTTCAGCGCATGAGCGACTGAGGGCCTCTTCGATCTGATTTCTCAGCGGATGCTCCTGCCAAAGTCGATCATCCCAGCAGACCACCTCATCCTGAGGTGCCGGAGCGTAGCGGAGGCCTCGAAGGAGCCCTCCAGTTGCCGCGCGATCCCTGGAAGGCTCCTTCGAGGCCGCTCCGCGGCACCTCAGGATGAGGTAAGGCCTTGGAAAAACACCCCAACCAGACTCTATGCGATCTGTCGGATGAGAGCGATTCTCCACGCCGGATCACGCTCGGCCATCTCGTCCGAACAGTCTTGACCCAGTCGCCAAGGTAGCGGCGAGTTGCTGAACCCTTCTCGATCGGAACCGCGATGATCCTGCGCCTTGCCTGCTTCACCGTTCTTCTGTTCGCGGTGTCCATTCCCACGGTTGCGATGGCCGGTCCGGCGCAGGATTACGAGTTCCGGCCGCGGAGCGTCCGCAATGCCTGCCGCCCGCCGCTGAAATTCGCGGCCGGCGCCTGCGTCCGCCGTTGTCCCGCCGGCTACCGCGACAACGGCTCGACCTGCGGGTTCAAGTCGATGCGGCGGTGAGCGGGTTCGCAGAACCCTCTACCGGTTCTGCTACCTGAAGCCTGCGATGTGTCGGAGGCCCGAGGTCGAAGGAGGTCAGGCGGCCTTCACCCCGGCCAGGAACGCCGACACTTCGTGGCCGAGGTTCTCGGAGTAGCGCGACAATTCCCTCGCCGCGCCGAGCACCTGGGTCGCGGCGGCCCCGGTCGAACTCGCTCCGATACGGACGTTCGAGATGTTGCTCGTCACCTCCTGGGTGCCTTGCGCGGCTTCCTGCACGTTGCGGGCGATCTCGCGGGTGGCGGCTCCCTGCTGCTCCATCGCGGCGGCGATGCCGTTGGAATAGGCCGACATGTCGGTGATGGACTTGCCGATGCGGGTGATGTCGGACACGACCTCGCCGGTCGCGCCCTGGATCTCGCCGATCTTGGTCCGGATGTCCTCGGTGGCCCTGGCCGTCTGCCCGGCGAGTTCCTTCACCTCCGTGGCGACCACCGCGAAGCCGCGCCCCGCCTCGCCCGCGCGCGCCGCCTCGATGGTCGCGTTCAGGGCGAGCAGGTTGGTCTGGCCGGCGATGGTCGAGATCATGGCCACGACATCGGTGATGCTGTCGGCGACCTCGGTCAGCTTCTTCACGTTGGCCTCGGTCCGGCGGGTTTCGGCCACGGCCTGTTGGGCCATGTCGGAGGATTGGGTCGCCTGGGTCACGATTTCCTGGATCGACGCGGACATCTCCTCGCTGGCGGCGGCGACCGTATGGACGTTGGCGGAAGTCTCCTCCGCCGCGCTCGCCACCGTGGAGGCCTGCTGGATCGACTGGTCGGCGGTCGCCGACAGGGACTGGGCGGTGGCCTCCATTTCGGTGGCGGCGCCCGCCAGCCCCTGGGTCAGGGCCGAGACATTGGCCTCGAACCGGGCGGTCAGGTCGCTGAGGGCGTCGGCCCGGCGCATCTTGGCCTGGTTCTCCGCCGCCTGCTCCCCCGCCATCCGGCGCGCGTCGATGGCATTGCGTTTGAACACCTCCAGGGCGCGTGCGAGCAGGCCGATCTCGTCCTTGCGCTCGGTGCCCTCGACGGTCACGTCGAGATCACCCGAGGCGAGCCGGCTCATGGAAGCCGTCATGCCCTTCACCGGACGGGAAACCCCCAGCACGACGATGGCGCCGGCGATCGCCATGGCCGACAGGAGACCGCTCGTGGCGGACGTGATCAGCAGAAGCGACGCCGACGCGGCAATCTGATCCGCGTGGTCGGCGCCTTCCTTCAGCTCCTTGTCGATCACCGCGATCCGCTCCGAGATATGTTCGCGCAACTTCGCACGAAGGGGGGCTGCCTCCTTCTGCGCGATGTCCGTTCCCCTCTGCAGGTCGTTCTTCAGTCCGGCTTCCGTCGAGCGGGCCAGGATGGCGAAGTAGGCGTCCAGGGCGTCCCGCATTGTCGCGTTCCGCGCCACGCGTTCCGGCGTGTCGGCCAATTTCGCGAGGCCGGCCTGGGCGTCCCGCGCCGATTTGATGGCCGCATCCTGCCTGACCTTGTAGCCGTCCATTTTCTTGGCATCCTGTTCCAGCAGGATGTTGCGGTTCTGAACCGTCGCTTCGGTGACGCCGATCTGCAGGGTCAGGGCATGGTTCTGCCGGGCGGACTGGATCTTCACGATCTCCTGCGTCTGGTCGGCGATCCGGCCCATGGAATAGCGCGCGTAGGCCACGAGCCCCGCAGAGATCGCAGCCGTCAGGACCAGCGGGATGATGATCTTGACCAGAAGGCTGAGGTTGTTGAACGACTTCATCGAACCGATACCCAAAGGGGGAGGTGTGAACGGATGCTGACATCTTGCAAGAGAATGTCATAAGGAAGTATTAATTGAATTACTATGTATCATGTTTGATGCATGCTGTCGGTAATGTTCAGCAATACATCGTATTGATCCCGTATTTTACCGTATATTACGACCGATGCTAAGACAACGAGCGGCGTGGGATCGCATCCGGGCGCTGGATTCAAGTGCAATCCCGAGCAACCACCGATGATCCGCCGGGCGCCGAGGCATTCGATCCTCGTGACCTGCCGCATCGTCTCGGGGACGATGGACTTCGCCGGCGGGGGCGGCCTTCGATGCCGATGATCTCGGCCGGCCATGCCCGTTGACGGAACGAGGCGAACGCAAGGATTGGTTTACCATTCCGGCACAGGATCGAATCCGAGCCGGCTTGACGCTGCCGGCGGCTGTCGGCTGCTCGTTCCGGGCGCCGTAAGGCTCACGGAGAGCGACGCCCCATGATGTCCCGCGCGGAACGCACGCCCCTGACCGACTGGTGGTGGACCGTCGATCGCGGCCTGCTTGCCGGCCTCACCGCCCTGATGGTGGCCGGCCTCGTCTTCCTCATGGGCGGCGGACCGCCGGTGGCCGAGAAGATCGGCCTGCCGACCTTCCACTTCCTCAACCGGCAGGCGATGTACCTCGCCCCGACGATCCTCATCATCGTCGCGGTGTCGTTCCTGTCCCTGCGCCATATCCGGCGCGTGGCCCTGGCCACCTGGATCGTCGGCGTCACCCTCTGCATCCTCGCCGGCAAGTTCGGGCCGGAGATCAAGGGCGCGCATCGCTGGATCCAGTTCGGCCCCTTCGGCCTGCAGCCCTCGGAATTCGTGAAGCCCGCCTTCGTGGTCGTCGCCGCCTGGGCCTTCTCCGAGGGTGCGCAGCGCCGCGACATGCCCGGCGGCCTGCTGGCGATCCTGCTCCTGCCCGTCACCATCGTGCCGCTGATCCTGCAACCGGATTTCGGCCAGACCATGCTGATCACCATCGTCTGGTGCTCGCTCTTCTTCGTGGCGGGCCTGCACTGGTTCTGGGTCGCCGGCCTCGGCGTGGCCGGCCTCGTCGGCGTCGGCGTCGCCTACCAGTTCCTGCACCACGTGCGCGAGCGCATCACCCGCTTCCTCGACAAGGATTCCGGCGACAGCTTCCAGGAATACTGGGCGCGCGAATCGTTCAATTCCGGCGGCTGGTTCGGCACCGGCCCGGGGGAGGGCGTCGCCAAGCGCCACCTGCCCGACGCCCATACCGACTTCATCTTCTCGGTGACCGGCGAGGAATTCGGCGTCCTCGTCTGCCTCGGCCTCGTCTGCCTCTTCGCCTATATCGTCATGCGCGGGCTGAAGCTGGCGCGACGCACCGACGACACCTTCTCGCGCCTGGCCATCACCGGGCTGACCACCCTGTTCGGCCTGCAGGCCTGCATCAACATGGCGGTGAACGTGCGGCTGATGCCGGCCAAGGGCATGACCCTCCCCTTCGTCTCCTATGGCGGCTCCTCGCTGATCTCCCTGGCGCTCGGCATGGGCTTCCTCGTGGCGCTCACCCGCAAGCGGCCGCGCATGTCGACCCTGAGCCAGAAGCCCCCGGGCACCGCGCCCGCCACGGTCGCCGGAGTGATGCGGTGACCGTGCGGACAGCCACCATCCTGCTCTGTGCCGGCGGCACGGGCGGCCACCTCTTCCCGGCCGAGAGCCTCGCCCATGCCCTGCGCGCGCGGGGTGTGCGCGTGGTGCTCGCCACCGACGCCCGCGTCGATTCCATCGCCGGCGAGTTTCCGGCTTCCGAGATCGTCACCATCGCCTCGGCGACCCCGTCCGGCCGCTCCATCGTCAAGCGGGCGGGGGCGCTCCTCACCCTCGGGCGCGGCTTCGGCGTGGCGGCGCGCGAGATCCGGCGCATCGACCCGGCCGCCATCGTGGGCTTCGGCGGCTATCCCACGGTGCCGCCGGTTCTCGCCGGGCAGATCCTACGGGTGCCGACGGTCCTGCACGAGCAGAACGCCGTGATGGGGCGCGCCAACGCCTTCCTGGCGCGGGGCGCGCGCGCCATCGCCACCGGTTTCAGGCAAGTGCGCGGCATCCCCCCGAAGGCCACGGCCCCGCGCACCCATACCGGCAATCCCCTGCGCCCCGCCGTGCTCACGGCGGGGCGCAGGGGAT
>NZ_NKUG01000058.1 GCF_014845095.1 Methylobacterium bullatum
CGGGCGCCCCTGGTGGCCCCTCGCCCTCACTGCCGGCCTCGGTCTTCTCGCCGGGGCGACGCTGTTCCCCCGGCCGGCGAAGGGGGTCGGCCCGCCCGCCCGTGCCAGGCCGCCAACCCCGCGAGGGTGACGACGCCCCCTGCCCATGGGATTCCCGAGAGGTGGGTATGGGGCGTCCCCGGCTCACCGAGATCCGACACCGCCGAGAAAGCGCCCTCCAGGCTGTGTCCGCCGGTGTAGCGGCTTCGCGTGGCCACCACGGGCAATCCCGCATCCAGCGCCGAGCGGATGCCGGCCACCGAATCCTCGAAGGCGATGGCCTCCCCCGGCGCCACGCCGAGGCGCGTCAGGGCCAGGACGAACACGTCCGGATGCGGTTTCTTGCGCTCAGCCTCGTCGCCGCAGGCAACCACGTCGAAGGGGCTACCCTCGGGAAAGTTGACGGCGAGGAGCGCGTCCACGTTGGGGCGGCTCGTGGTGCTCGCCACCGCGAGGAGCAGGCCTGCGCGCTTGGCTTCCCCCACGAGCCGCGCGATGCCGGGGCGCAGTTCGAGGGCTCCTTTCGTGACGAGGTCGCCATAGATCCCGGTCTTGCGGTCGTGGATCTCGCTCATCTGGGCGCGGCGTTCGGCATCCGGCTCGCCGTGCTCGGTGGCCACGTAATGGGCGAGCCGCTCCTTGCCGCCCATGACGGTGAGGAGGTCGGCATAGAGCTCCGGCGACCAGTGCCAGTCGAGCCCCAGTTCCGAGAACGCGCGGTTGAAAGCCTGACGGTGCAGGTCCTCCGTCTCGGCCAGCGTCCCGTCGACGTCGAAGATCAGCGCCTTCAACATGCGACGGTGCCGCCGGCGCCCGCCCGGATCGCAGCGATGCGCTCGGCATATCCGGCCGGCCCGCCCTTGAACACGGCGCTGCCAGCCACGAACGCGTTGGCTCCGGCGGCTGCGGCGAGGCCGACATTCTCCGCGGTGATGCCGCCATCCACCTCGATGTCGATGGCACGGCCGGCGGTCATGGCCTTGATCCGGGCGATGGTCTCCAGGGTCGAGGGGATGAAGCTCTGGCCGCCGAAGCCGGGATTCACCGTCATCACCAGGACGAGATCGACCATGTCGATCAGGGGCTCGATGGCGCTCGCAGGGGTGCCCGGATTCAGCGCGATGCCGACGCGCTTGCCGAGGGTTCGGATGGTCTGAAGCGAGCGGTGGATATGCGGTCCGGTCTCCACATGGACCGAGATCGCATCCGCGCCCGCCTCGGCGAAGGCCGCGAGATACGGGTCGGCGGGGGCGATCATCAGGTGGACGTCGAACACCTTGGCGCTGTGCGGCCGGAGCGCCTTCACCACGTCGGGGCCGAACGTGATGTTGGGCACGAAATGCCCGTCCATCACGTCGAGATGGATCCAGTCCGCCCCGGCCTCGGAGACCGCACGGACCTCCTGGCCGAGAGCCGCGAAATCCGCCGCGAGGATGGAGGGAGAGATGATGGGGCCGGCCGTGCGGGTCGTCATACGGTCTATCTCGTTCACTCTGTCGGTCCGGCAAGTGCCGTCGCGCGGACGTCGGGTCGTCTCAGGCGAGCCGGCGCTTGCGCTCCACGAGCTGCATGATGATCGGGGTCAGGATGAGCTGCATCGCGATGTCGAGCTTGCCGCCCGGAATCACGATGGAATTGGCACGGCTCATGAAGGAGCCCTGGATCATCGAGATCAGGTAGGAAAAGTCGATGCCCTTCGGGTCCTTGAAGCGGATCACCACCATCGATTCGTCGGCGGTGGGAATCCAGCGGGCGATGAAGGGGTTGGAGGTGTCCACCGTGGGCACGCGCTGGAAGTTGATGTCCGTCCAGGTGAATTGCGGACAGATCGTCTGCACGTAATCCGGCATGCGCCGCAGGATCACGTCGGTGACGGCCTCGGTGGAATAGCCGCGGAACGAGCGGTCCCGGTGCAGCTTCTGGATCCATTCGAGGTTGATCACCGGCACGACGCCGATCTTGAGGTCGGCGTAGCGGGCCATGTCGACATTGTCGTCGACGACGCAGCCGTGAAGGCCTTCATAGAACAGCAGGTCGGAGCCCGGCGGAAAATCCTCCCAGGGCGTGAAGGTGCCCGGCTCGGCGCCGTAGGCCTGCGCATCGGCGACGTCGTGGACGTAGTGGCGCGTGCGCCCGCCGCCGGATTCGCCGTAGCTGCGAAACACCTCCTCCAACTCTAGGAGCAGGTTGGCGCGGGGCGCGAAGTGGCTGAGGGTCGGCTCCTCGGCCATGGCCTTGCGCATGGCGTTGCGATCGAGGGCGTGGAATGCGTCCCCCTCGATGTAGACCGCGCTCACGTCCTCGCGGCGAAAGATCTGCTCGAACGTGTTGCGCACGGAGGTCGTGCCGGCGCCCGACGATCCGGTGACTGAGATGATGGGATGACGCGCCGACATGTACGATACCCGACCGGTTCCAGCCTGTCCCCGGTCAGCTGCGCATCAGCCCGCGCTGGCCGAACAGGGGCGAGCGGCCGGCGGCGGCGTTGCGGCCACCGTAATACTTGGCGACGCAGGCCACGTCCTCGCTCGAACCGAACACCAGCGGCACGCGCTCGTGGATGCCGGTGGCGGAGATGTCGAGGATGCGGTTGGCACCGTCGGTGGCCGCGGCACCGGCCTGCTCCATCAGCATCGCGATGGGCGCGGCCTCGTAAAGGAGGCGCAGGCGGCCCTGCGCATAGCCCTTCCGGTTGTCGCCGGGATAGAGGAACACGCCGCCACGGAGGAGGACCCGCTGCGCGTCGGCGACCAGGGAGCCGAGCCAGCGCATGTTGAAGTTCTTGTCCAGCGGTCCCTCGGAACCGGCCAGACAATCCTCGATATAGGCCTTCACCGGGGTGTCCCAGTGACGAGCATTGGAGGCGTTGATGGCGTATTCCTTGGCGGCGGCCACCACCTCGATCCGCGGGCTGGTGAGGCGGAACACGCGCTCTGCCCGGTCCAGGGTGAAGATCTGTGTGCCGAAGCCGAGCGTCAGCACCAGGGAGGTCGCCGGGCCGTAGGTGACGAAGCCGGCGGCGAGCTGGGCGGTGCCGGGGCTCGTGAACGAGCTGAGGGGGTTCTCCGCCGTCGCGCCCACGGGCCGGATGCCGAAGATCGATCCCACCGCCATGTTCACGCCGATATTGGACGAGCCGTCCAGAGGATCGATGGCGACGGCGAGGGGAGCGCCTGCGTTGAGGAGCATGATGCCCTCGGCTTCCTCGGAAGCGACCTCCGCCACCGGTGCGCCGCGCAGGGCCTCGGTGAAGCGCTGGTGCGCCAGAACGTCGAGGGCCTTCTGCACGTCGCCGTCGCTGTTCTGCTCACCCTGCGCGGCGAGATCGCCGCCGCCCAGAGCGCCGCGGCCGATCACCTCGCTCACATCGACAGCCGCCTCGGCACAGGCTGCGATGACCGCCGCAACGTCGGCGAGTCCCTGATCGGCGGCGACCGCCTGGGCGAGGTACGCGTCGAGCCGCGACCCAATTTCCAGAGACCCCAACGACATCGGCTCACGTCCTCTTCCACAGACCCGCCGGAGACCATCCGGCCGCTCATCTTCCGTCTCGGTTCCGGGCCGTCGAAAGGCCGGAGCACCGCCCTTTGCACGATAGCGCCGGGTTCAACCAGAGCGCCAGACGGGCATTCCCCGTGCAAAGAAGGAATTCTGAAAAAACTTGCGGGCGGTTCCAAAAAAACTAAAAACGCCGGATGCGCAACCTCTCGCTCAAGCAACTCCAGGCCGTCGCAGCGGTCGCCCGCCTCGGAACGATGACCCGTGCGGCCCAGGAACTCAATGTCACCTCGGCGGCGCTCTATGCGCGCATCCGCCAGTTGGAGGAAGAGGCGGGGCTGCTGCTGTTCGACCGGACACCCACGGGCCTGAAGCCGACCGATGCCGGGCGCGAGATGCTGTGGGCGATCGACAGCATCAACACGGTCCTGGAGACCTGCGCCGACCGGCTCCAGACCCTCAAGGGTGGCAGCGGCGGGCGGGTCGCCATGGGGGTGGTGTCCACCGCCAAGTATTTCACGCCCCAGATCATCGCCGGCTTCGTCGACCGTTACCCCGCGGTGGAGATCAACCTCGTCGTCGGCAATCGCGGCGCTATGGTCGAGGCCCTGCGCAACTACGAGATCGATTTCGCCATCATGGGCCGTCCGCCGCGCGACTTCGCCATCGAGGCCGAGATGTTCGGCGCGCACCCACTGGTGATCATCGCGGCGCCGAGTCATCGCCTCAGCACGCGGACCAACCTCACGCGGGCGGATCTGGCCGAGGAATCCTTCCTGGTGCGCGAGGAGGGGTCCGGCACCCGCACGGTGTTCGAAGAGTTCATGTCGGGCATCATGATCCAGCGCGCGAAACTCGGGATCGATTCGGGCTCGAACGAAACGATCAAACAGGCGGTGATGGCCGGGCTCGGCATCGCCCTCATCTCCGGCCATACGGTGGCGGCCGAGGTCGAGAGCGGGCGCATGATCCTGCTCGACGTGCAGGGATTGCCGATCCGTCGCGACTGGTACGTGGTCCGCCGCGCCGACAAGGTGCTCGGGCCGGCGGCGGCGGCGTTCTGGGATTACACGGTGAAGGAAGGCGGTCGGAAGCTGCCGCGCCTGGCCCTGACACCGGCCGTCAGTTCGGTCACCGCGGAGTTCGAGGCGTGAGCGAGACCGGGATCGTCGTCGTCGGTGCCGGTCAGGCCGGCTTGCAGGCTGCGGCCTCCCTGCGCGAGGCGGGCTACGGCGGACTCCTGACGATGATCGGCGACGAGCCGAGCCTTCCCTATCAGCGTCCGCCGCTCTCGAAAGCCTATCTCGCCGGCAAGGTGGATGCCACCGGCCTGTTCCTGCGTGCGCCGGGCTTCTACGCGGACCACGGCATCGCCTGCGAGACCTCGGTCGAGGCCGTTGCGATCGACCGGGCGGCCCGCCGAGTCCGCCTCAGCGACGGACGCGACCTCGGCTACGATCATCTCGTCCTCGCCACGGGATCGCGAAACCGGCCTCTGCCGGTGCCAGGGACGGAGCTCGCGGGCGTGTATCAGCTGCGCTCGATCGCGGATGCCGACCGGATCCAGGCGGCCATCGGCGAAGCGCGCAGCATCGCCATCGTGGGCGCTGGGTTCATCGGGCTCGAATTCGCCAGCATCTGCGCCGCGCGCGGTCTGTCCGTCACCGTCATCGAGGCCGCCGACCGCCCGATGGCGAGGGCGGTGTCCGAGCCGATCGCCACCTTCTTCCGAGAGGTCCACGAGAGCGCCGGCATCCGTTTCCTGTTCGGCGGCGGCGTGCAAGCCATAGAGGGCTGGGCCGGTCGGGCCGCGTCGATTGTCCTGTCGGACGGCGCCACCTGCCCGGCGGATCTGGTCCTGATCGGGATCGGTGTCCTACCGAACCAGGATCTCGCGGCCGAGGCCGGCCTTCACGTGGAGGACGGCATCGTCGTCGATTCCGTCCTTCTCACCGACGATCCGTCGATCTCGGCCATCGGCGATTGTGCCCGGTTTCCCACACGCTTCGCCGCCCATGGTACGGCGCGCGTCGAATCCGTCCAGAACGCTATCGACCACGGCCGCTGCCTCGCCGCCCGCATCACCGGGCGCCCCGCCCCCTACGATGCCGTCCCCTGGTTCTGGAGCGATCAAGGCGGCCACAAGCTGCAGATGGTGGGATTGCCGGGTCCGAGCGACGTCTCGGTGCGACGCGCCACCGCCGGGGGCTTTACGGTGTTCCGCTATCGCGGTCCGCACCTCACTGGCATCGAGACGGTGGATTCGGCGGCCGAGCATATGGCCGCTCGCCGGATCATTGCGCGCGGTCTATCGCCGACCCAAGACGAGGCCGCCGATCCGACCTTCGACCTGAAGGCCCTCGCGATGGGACGCGGCGGTGCCTGAAGAGGTTCAGAAACGGCCTCGTAACCTCAGTGATCGTTTTCCGTAGTCAGCGAGCCGAGGCGCGTACCCTCGTCTCCGCCCGTCGCGCGCAGGCCGACCCCGCTCTCGCTGCCTTCGTGAAAGACGATGCCGGCGGTCATGAGGACACTTCTCAAAGCCTCGATCCGGCCCGAGGCCGGATCGCCGGTGCCATTCTCGAAGGCCTTCACGTCCTGCTCGGCCAGACCGACCTTGGCGGCGAGATCCGCCTCCGACCAGCCCAGCATGCCGCGAGCGGCCCGCGATTGCGCCGGGCTCATCGTGTTCGGCCCTGCCCCGCCGCGTCCGTTCTCGTCCAATCCCGACACAGGAAGCTCTCCGTCATGCAATGGCGCTCAACGCACGCCCGCTTCTAAGCTGCTCTAACGAGGCTCGCAGGGGGATTGTTCACGTAGAGTAAGCGTGGAGCGACGTTTGGAAGGGGATGACAAGGAAAACCTGGGATAGACAGTCTTGACCATATTTGTGCTGGAATCTTATCCGAAGGGCGTCCGTACGCCGTCCGCGCGAGCTTCGTCCGACACGGAGCTTCGCATGGAACGCGCGGCCCGAACTCTTGCAACCGGGACGCGGTGCGCGACCATGCGAGTTCGAATGATGATGACGAAGGAGGGCCTGACGATGAGAGCGATGCTGTTCGCCGCGATGGCTTGTGCCGCGACGGCGGGGATGCTGGCGACGGGCGCAATGGCGCAGGGATCCAACGTCACCGGCTTCGGCAAGGACAACCGCGAGAAGCCCGAGAAGAAGCAGTACGTTCCGGCCGCCAAGCCTCAGGAGAAGATGTTTCCCCTCGATGCGACCTGGACCGCGGTGAGCCTGAACGGCAAGCCCTTCAACGGCACCGACCGTCCGAGCTTCATCATCGACAAGCAGTACCGCGCCCGCGGCTACGGCGGTTGCAACACCTTCGCCGCCACGGCCTTCCCCCTGCGCGAGCAGCACCTCGCCGTCGGCCCCCTCGCTCTCACGAAGAAGCCCTGCGACAAGGGTACCGGTGCCAGTGAGCAGGACTTCTTCATCGCCCTGCGCACCGCTGCCCAGTGGGACCTCGTCGGGTCGCAGCTGGTGATCAAGAGCCAGAAGGGCGAGCTGAAGTTCGATCGCGCGCTCTAGATTTCGCTGCAACGCGGCCGGTTACCGGACGCATTCCCTCGGGCGAAGACGCGCTACGATGACCGTTCGCGTTAGACGGACGACTCGACCGGTCGCAAGGAAACCGAGGTCGGAAGGACAGCGATGACGGCGCAGGCGGGGCGGCCCGACGCCCTGCCCACCCCCTCGGGGCGAAATCGTCCGGGGCACTGCACCCGACACCTCGTCGACGATGCGAC
>NZ_NKUG01000059.1 GCF_014845095.1 Methylobacterium bullatum
CGGCGGAGATCTCCGCCGCCTTCGCGTCGATGGCAGCGCGTCGGTCGGCGGCCTCGGCCAGAGCCCGCTCTGCGGCGGGCGTCAAGGCGGGGCGGGGCGGGATCTCGGCACTTTCCGCGTCGTCGGGCGTCGTCATGGCTTGCATCTCGGTGGGCCGGATGGGAGGGCATCCGTTGGGATTGGCTCCGGGTGACCGGGCCTCGGACACGGAAAGTGGCATTCATGGCGACACGCCGCAACGCGGATGGGCCGACGACGACGATCGACCGCACGGTTCCGGGCCTCGCCGCCCGGCAGGTGGCCCATGCCGCCGTGTCCGATCTCCTCGTGCAGGGCCGCGCCTTCGCCCTCGAGGATGCCCTGGCCAAGGCGGGCGTCGACGCCGGACTCGACGCTGCCGACGCATCGCTGGCGCGGGCCATCGCCACCGCCACCTTCCGCCGCCTCGGCTTCCTGCGGCGGATGCTGACCGCCCGCATGACTCAGGGCCTGCCGCCGGACCAGCCGAGGCTGGTGGCCCTCCTCGTCACCGGCGCCGTGCAGATCCTCGATCTCAACGTGCCGGACCATGCCGCCGTGGATCTCTCGGTCCGCCTCGCCAAGGGCGATCCCTACCTGCAGCACACGCCCGGCCTCGTGAACGCCATCCTGCGCCGGGTCATCCGTGAGCGGGACGCCATCGCGGCCGAGGCGTCCGATCCCCTGGCGCAGAACACCCCGGACTGGCTCGCCGCCCGCTGGAGCGCCGCTTATGGACCCGACACGGCCCGGGCCATCGCCGCGGCCCATCTCTCGGGCGCGGCCCTCGACATCACGCCGCGCGGCAGCGCGACGGAATGGGCCGAGCGCCTCGGCGGCGTCGCCCTGCCCACCGGCAGCATCCGCCTGCACGAGGTCCGCTCGGCGGTCTCGGACCTGCCCGGCTACGGCGAGGGCGCGTGGTGGGTGCAGGACGCCGCCGCCGCCATCCCCGCCCGCCTGCTCGCGGCCGGGCCGGGGCAGCGCGTGGCCGATCTCTGCGCCGCGCCCGGCGGCAAGACCGCCCAGCTCGCCGCCACGGGGGCGGAGGTGGTGGCCGTGGACCGTTCGGCCCCGCGCCTCGAACGTCTGTCCGAGAACCTCGCCCGCCTCGGGCTGAAGGCCGAGATCCGCGTCGGCGATGCCACCCAATTGCCCGAGACCGACGCCGGCACGTTCGACGCCGTGCTCCTCGACGCGCCCTGTTCGGCCACCGGCACCATCCGCCGCCATCCCGACGTCGCCTGGACCAAGGCCGGCGGGGATGTCGGGCGCCTCGGCGGGCTGCAGCGCCGCCTCCTCGACCGCGCCGCCACCCTGGTGAAGCCGGGAGGGCGTCTCGTCTACTGCACCTGCTCGCTGGAGCCCGAGGAAGGCGAGGGGCAGGTCGCCGCCTTCCTCGCCCGCAATCCGGCTTTCGAACGGCTCGCGATCCGCCCCGAAGAGGTCGGCGGCCTCGGCGAGCTCATCAACGGCGACGGTGACCTTCGAACGCTGCCCTCGCATCTGTCCGGCGATAGGGTCGATGGCGAAGGTGCCCCTGCGGTGGTCCGTGGCGGGATCGACGGGTTCTTCGCGAGCCGTCTGGTTCGGAAAGCCTAAGGCGCACGGTGCGGGGCTTCCGCCATGCCATTGCCGGACTGTTCGCGGTCTTGCCTCTCGTCGGACAGGCCGGGGCCGACGGGACCGACCGCCGCATCCTACCGGTGGCGCCGGCCTATGCCCGCAATCCCGCCTGCGCCCCTGTCTCGCTGACGATCCCGTTCGAGATCCATACCGGCACCCGCGACGTGGGGATTTCGCCCTCGCCGAAAGACCTGCCCCTGAACCAGGGCGAGAGCGCGATCTGCTTTGCCTACGCCACGGCGGACATGATCTCGCACCGAGTCGGCAAATCGGTCTCGCCCCTCGACGTGGCGACGAAATTCTACTTCGCCGACCCTGCGCGCCTGGAGGCGATCGCGGACCCGCATCTGAAACGCCATCTTCGCGCGCACACTGCCTACCGGGCCGACATCGCCTGGAGCCGCAACAATGCGGAGGTGACCAAGGACGGTAATCCGAGCCTGGAACCGTATTTCGACAAGATCGAGGGCGGCGAGGAGGATACGGCAGCGCTCCTCTACAATATCGGCGGGTATTGCGAGGACCGCGACCTGCCGTCCAACGACGGCTATCGCTACGTGATGCCGGCGTTACGCGCGCTGCGTTACCGGACGAAGCTTCGCCCGACGCGCCAGAGCTTTCGCGCTGTAGCCGCCACCGCGACCCATCTGCGCGGGCGATGGGCCGATCCGTTCAACGCGGCCTGGTTCGCCCATGTGGAGACGGCTTGCCGCCGGACGCCGCTGCCGGTGCCGCTCCTGCCGGTCTCCTACCGCGTGGCGGCGAGCCAGGCCGATTTCGCCGACATGATCGAATCCGGCCGCCATCCGAGCAGGCCGAAGCTCGACCGCATCCTGGCCATGGTGGATTACGCCCTCGACCATGGCCGCGTGCCGACCGTGGGCTACAGCTGGTATCTCCTGGAGGACCGCGACCCGAAGGATCCCGACCTGTTCGCCGACCATGCGAGCCCGGTCATCGGCCGCCGCAAGGCGGGCGATGTTTGCCAGTATCGAATCCAGGACAATACCGGTGAATATTGCGGCCGCATGCGCGACGGCATCCGCGAGCGCTGCGACAATGGTCGCATCTGGGTGACGGAGAGCGAGTTGCGACGGACTTTGTATAGCGTGACGTATCTTCGGTAGGCGCCCGCCCTACGGCGTGATCACCCGCATGGAGACCGTCTGAATCTGCGCCGCGCCGTTCACGTCGCTCGCGGGCGCCGCCTTTTTCAGCCGGGCCATGAACTTGCGCACCTCGTCGGGCGGCAATGCGCCCACCGGGGCGATCATCATGGACAGGAGCGCCTTGGTCTTGCGATCGACCGAAGCGGAGCGGCTCACCGGCTCGAAATCCCGCGCGGTATGGGTCTTGTCCTCGTTGCCGGTGAAGACGCGGGCGCCGTCCTTCAGCACGACGATGTCGCCGGGGCGCAGGGTCGGATCCTTGAGGAGGGCGGCCATCGGCCCGGAGGAGAGCGGGATCGGCGTCTGGCGGTCGCCGATCTGCAGCTGCAGCGGCTCGCTCTTCGGCAGGGCGGCGTAACGGATCTTCGGGCGCGGGCGGTTCGCCTCGCGCCGGATCGTCAGGGACCTTTGCGGCGACTCGATCGCGGGAGCGGGCTGCTGCGCTTCCACCGCTGGGCGGGACGGAGAGAACAACGCGTCGAACAGGCCGCCGAGGCCACGGTCTTGAGCGTTCTGGGCCATCGCAGCGCCAGACGTGCACAATAACGCCGCGGCGGACATCAAGAGACCGGCGCGCTTGAAGACGGGGATGACAGTCACAGGCACACTGCCATTGCTGGAGGCTGCAGGAACGAAACTCGCTGGCGCTGTGTATAACCTGTGCAGCATTCAACCGTTCCGGCCGAGTTCGCCAAAAAATACAGTTTGCCGGGCCGTGGCGGTGCCCAACCTTTCCCCTGGGCGCGGCGCCACTCCGGAGGGGGAAATCCGGAGCGGAGAGGCCACGAGGCGGCGCGATGAGTATCGGCATCCTTAATTGTTGGTTAATAGGCACGGCTTAGCTTCCAGATGGGACGACATCCGGCACGATGGCCATCCGGGTCGCGGTGCTGGAGGAAAGGCGTGCGTGGGTTGGGGGGCTGATCGTTGGCGTTTCTATCGGCTCGTCGGGCGTGAGATCGCGCGCTCGGCGCGGGGCGTCTCCGCACGCCTCACCGCGAGCCCGGACCTGCTCGCGCGCGCCCGTGTCAGCGCTCTGGTGATCGCCCCGCACGATCTGCGCACCAGCGACGCCACCTTCGCCGACGACATCTATGCCGGCCTGTTCGTCTTTGCGGGACGCTCGCTCTCGGTGAGCGGCCGCTCGCCCTTCGATTACGCGCCGCCCTCGCCGGAATGGGCGGATGCGTTCTACGGCTTCGGCTGGCTGCGCCACCTGCGCGCCGCCGACACGGCGCTGGCGCGCGCCAATGCCCGCGCCTTCGTGGCGGATTTCATCGCCGGCCGTGGCGACGAGGCCCTGGCTGCGCCCGTGCCCGTGGCGGCACGGCGGCTGATCTCCTTCCTGTGCCAGTCGCCCCTCGTGCTGGAAGGGGCGGACCACGCCTTCTACCAGGCCTTCCTCAAGGCGGTGGGGCGCGGCGCTAGAGACCTCGAACGCTCCCTGCGCCGGGGCCTGCCACCGCAATCGCGGCTCCTGGCGGTGGTGGCCCTGTGCTATGCCGGATTGTGCTGCGAGGGCATTCAACCGATCCTGCGCCGGGCCACGCGCATCCTGTCGCGCGAGCTCGACCGGCAGATCATGGCGGACGGCGGCCCTCGTAGCCGCGACCCGCGCTTCGCCATGGAGCTCCTCCTCGACCTTCTGCCCCTGCGCCAGAGCTTCCTCAGCCGCAGCCTCGATCCGCCGGTGGCCTTGCTCCATGCCATCGACCGCATGCTGCCCCTGCTGCGCCTCCTGCGCCACGGCGATGCGTCCCTGAGCCATTTCAACGGCATGGGCGCCACGGCGGCGGACCATCTCGCCACCTTGCTGGTCTATGACGGCGCCCTGGCGCAGCCGATGATGCACGCGCCGAATTCCGGCTATGAGCGGCTGGAGAGCGGCCGGGTCGTCGTGGTCGCCGATGTGGGTGCGCCGCCGCCGCTGCCCTTCTCGATGAATGCCGGGGCCGGCTGCCTTTCCTTCGAGATGTCGAGCGGCCCCCAGCGGGTGGTGATCAATTGCGGCCTGCCGGCGAGCGGCCCGGAGCTGCGGCGCCTTGCCCGCAGCACCGCCGCCCATTCCACCGCGACGGTGGGAGATTCCTCGTCCTGCCGCTTCCTCGGCGCCAGCGAGGGGGTGGGAAGTCGCTGGGCGTCGGACTGGCTCATCGGGCGGATCGGACCCGTGCTGGTGCGCGGCCCGCGCGCGGTCAAATCCGAGCGGACGACCGATGGCGGCTCGCTGATCCTCGCCGGCCGCCATGACGGCTATGCCGCGGAATTCGGGATCGTCCACGAGCGGCGCTGGTGCCTCCTCCCGGACGGCGCCGGGCTCGAAGGCGAGGATGCCTTCGTGTCGGTGGCCCACAAGGGAAATCGCATCCGGCTGCGCCCGCCGGAGGCGGCGATCCGCTTCCACCTCCATCCCGCCATCGCGGCCAATGCGGCCGAGGGCGGAGGGGTCGACCTGGCCTCGCCCCTGGGAGAGGTCTGGCGGTTCGAGGCCGACGGCGCGGCCCTGGCCCTGGAGGAGAGCGTGTATTTCGCGGGGCTGACGGGTGCGCGGCGGACCGACCAGATCGTCCTCTACGTGACAGCGGGGGAGGGCACGCGGGTGCGATGGCGCTTCCTGCACCTCGCGCAGGCGCCGGGGCGGAACGATCCCGCCCGGAGCGAGGCGCCGGTGGCCGATGAGGCGGCGCGGTAGCCGATAGGGCGGCATCTGTGGTACCCGCCGCGTTTCAGGGGCAGATTCTGCCCTGTGCCGGACGGTTCTCGACGATGTCGCATGATCAGGCGCGGGTTGCCCGCGCACTCCTTTCCGTCTCCGACAAGACGGGCCTCGTGGATTTCGCCCGCGCGCTGTCCGAGCGCGGCGTCGCCCTGGTCTCCACCGGCGGCACGCACCGGGCCTTGAGCGAGGCGGGACTGCCGGTCACGGAAGTCGCCGAGATCACCGGCTTTCCCGAGATGATGGACGGGCGGGTGAAGACCCTGCACCCGGCGGTGCATGGCGGCCTCCTCGCCGTGCGCGACGATCCCGAGCATCAGGCGGCGCTGGCCGCCCACGGCATCGGCGCCATCGACCTGCTCGTGGTCAATCTCTATCCGTTCGAGGCGACGATCGCGAAACCCTGCGCTTATGACGACGCGGTCGAGAACATCGATGTGGGCGGCCCGGCGATGATCCGCGCGGCGGCCAAGAACCATGCCGACGTGGCGGTGGTGGTGGATGTGGCCGATTACGGCGCGATCCTCTCGGAGCTCGAAGCCGGCAACGGCACGCTGGGGGCCGCGACCCGCAGGCGGCTGGCGCAGAAGGCCTTCGCCCGCACCGCTTCCTACGATTCCGCCATCGCCTCCTGGCTCGCCGACCATGTGGAGATGGAGGCGGCTCCCGCCTTCCGCGCCTTCGGCGGCACCCTCGCCCAATCACTGCGCTACGGCGAGAACCCGCACCAATCGGCGGCCTTCTACCGGACGCCCGGCCTCGTTCGGCCCGGTGTGGCCAGCGCCCGCCAGCTCCAGGGCAAGGAACTGTCCTTCAACAACCTCAACGATACCGACGCGGCCTATGAATGCGTCGCCGAGTTCGACCCGGCCCGCGCCGCCGCGGTGGCGATCATCAAGCACGCCAACCCGTGCGGCGTCGCCGAAGGCGACACCCTGGCGGAGGCCTACGAGCGGGCGCTGGCTTGCGACCCCACTTCGGCCTTCGGCGGCATCGTCGCCCTCAACCGCACGCTGGATGCCGAATCGGCCGCGCGGATCGTCGAGATCTTCACGGAGGTGATCATCGCGCCGGACGCCACCGAGGAGGCGATCGCCCTCGTCGCCACCAAGAAGAACCTGCGCCTTCTCCTCACAGGCGGCCTGCCCGACCCGCGCGCCAAGGGCTTTTCCATGCGCAACCTCGCCGGCGGCATCCTGGTCCAGGGCCGCGACGCGGCCGTGGTCGACGACATGACGCTGAAGGTGGTGACGAAGCGCGAGCCCACGGCGCAGGAATATGCCGACCTGCGCTTCGCCTACCGCGTCGCCAAGCACGTCAAGTCGAATGCCATCGTCTACGCCCGGAACGGCGCCACGGTTGGGATCGGCGCCGGGCAGATGTCGCGGGTGGATTCCTCGCGCATCGCCGCCTGGAAGGCGGCGGAGGGCGCCAAGCGCATCGGCGCGGCGGAGAGCCTCGCCAAGGGCTCGGTGGTGGCCTCGGACGCTTTCTTCCCCTTCGCCGACGGCCTGATCGCGGCGGCGGAAGCCGGCGCCACGGCGGTGATTCAGCCCGGCGGATCGATGCGGGACGCCGACGTGATCAAGGCCGCCGACGAGGCCGGGCTCGCCATGGTGTTTACAGGACATCGCCACTTCCGGCACTGATGCCGCGCGGTGTGCGGCGAACGGCCTGCGCGCATCGCCCTGTCGAGGCTATCTTCCATGACCAACACGTATCTTTCCTCCAATCGCGCGGAGCGCCGGGCGGCCGGCAAGCGCCTGCGCGATTCGGTCCCCCGGGAGTCGCATGCCGATTGGTACCCGGCCGAAAACCGCGATCCGCTGGCTGTCTTGCGGGCGAACGATGCGGGCCGGCTGCTCGAGCTGATCCCCCTGCGCCACGAGCGGATGCGGGCCAGTCCGTTCGCCTTCCTGCGCGGGGCCGCCGCCGTGATGGCCTCCGATCTCGCCGGCGTTCCGGTTCCGGGCATCCCGGTCCAGGCCTGCGGCGATTGCCACATCGGCAATTTCGGCGTGTATCGCAGCGCCGAAGGCCAGACCCTGTTCGACATCAACGACTTCGACGAGACGCTCTGGAACGTCGATTTCACCATCGACGTGAAGCGCCTCGCCGCCAGCGTCGCCGTCGCCGCCTTCGCCCAGGGTGAGGACAAGGCGTATCGCGCGGCTCGCGCCAGCGTCTGCGCCTATCGCGAGCACATTCGCGAGTTGTCCTATCTCTCGCCCCTGGCGATCTGGCACAGCCGCATCGACCTCGATGAAGAGATCGGCCGCCTCGGCGATGGGGACCTGTGCCGGCGCCTCCTGGCCGATGCGGCCTCCGAGACCGCCGACGGTCTGAGCCATGGCGACGCCCCGGACCTCGACCCGGCGACCTTCCATTCAGACCCGGCCCAGTGGCGCATCGCCGACAAGGACCCGACGATCTTCCACGAAGGGCCGAACGGCCTGACCGAGGCGGTGCAGGAAGCGGCCGCCGCGTTGCTCGCCTATCCGCAGAGCCTGCAGGCCGACCGCAACCTGTTGACCCTGCGCTACATGCAGCGCGACGTCGCCTTCAAGGTGGTGGGCATCGGCTCGGTGGGCACGGTCTGCGCCGTGGGGCTCTACTCCGACTCGGATGGCGCGCCGCTCTTCCTGCAGATCAAGGAAGCCCGGCCTTCTGTCCTGGGTCAGCTCGCCCTGAGCCCGTTCTTCCTCGCATCCGAGGGTCAGCGGGTGATCGACGGCCAGCGCATCATGCAGGCGGCCAGCGACATGTTCCTCGGCACCGCTCATTCCGAGGTGAGCGGGCGCTCCTATTACGTGCGCCAGCTCAAGAACAAGAAGCTCTCGGCCGTCGCCGAGATCCTCGCCGAGAGCGGCCCCAAAGCCTATGCGCGGCTCTGCGGCACCACGCTCGCCCGTGCCCATGCCCGCTCCGGGGACGCGGCGATGATCGCCGGCTATCTCGGCAAGGGCGACGCCTTCGACGAGGCGGTGGCCGAGTTCGCCATGCGCTATGCCTGGCAGACGATAGCCGATCATCACGCCCTGCAGGCGGCCCATGCGGAGACCGTCGAGGCTGCTTGACGGCACACGGGCTCCGCGCGCGGACGACACGAGAAAGGGCCCCGGAGCGATCCGGGGCCCTTATTTCATGGCGGAACATCGGGCGCTTCACGTCCGGCGTCGGACCGTGGCGGAGAGCCCGGTCCGACGCCCCCGTTCGAGGACTACCGCGCCGGGCGGTCGTCCCAGGTGAAGATGTCCCTGTCCTTGGTCTCGGGGATGAACAGGGCACCGATGACGGCCGTCGCGAGGGCGATGACGATCGGGTACCAGAGGCCGAAATAGATGTCGCCGGTCTGGGCCACCATGGCGAAGGCGGTGGCCGGCAGAAGGCCGCCGAACCAGCCGTTGCCGATATGGTAGGGCAGCGACATCGAGGTGTAGCGGATACGCGTCGGGAACAGTTCGACGAGGGCCGCCGCGATCGGGCCGTAGACCATCGTCACGTAGAGGACGAGGATCGTCAGGATACCGATGATCGTCAGCTTCTGGACCGAGAAGATATCGATCATCTTGGCGAAGTTCGACAGGCCGTCCTTCGGTTCGATGGCGATCTTCACGATGCTCGGGTTGGTGGCGGTGGGGTAGCCGGAGGCGGTGAGGGCCGCGCCGATATCCTTGGCGAAGGTCGGATCGGCGGCGGCGAACTCCTTGCCGGCGACGGTGACGGTGGCCTTGGTGCCGGGAGCGGCGGGCTCGGTGGTGTAGTTCACGGCCGAGCGCGCGAGCAGCGCCTTGGCGATGTCGCAGGAATTCGTGAACTTGGCCGTTCCCACCGGATTGAACTGGAACGAGCAATCCGCCGGATCGGCCTTGACCACCACCTGCGTGCTCTGCTGGGCCGCGTGCAGGGCCGGGTTGGCGGCCGCGGTCAGCGCCTTGAACAGCGGGAAGAAGGTCAGTGCCGCGATCACGCAACCGCCGAGGATGATCGGCTTGCGGCCGATCTTGTCGGAGAGTGCGCCGAAGAACAGGAACCCGCCGGTGCCGAGGATGAGCGACCAGGCGATGAGCACGTTGGCCGTGAACTGATCGACCTTCAGGATCGTCTGGAGGAAGAACAGCGCGTAGAACTGGCCGGTGTACCAGACCACGGCCTGGCCGGCGGTGAGGCCGAGGAGCGCGAGGAGCGCCCATTTGGCGTTGCGCCACTGGCCGAACGCCTCGGACAACGGTGCCTTCGAGCCGGTGCCCTCGTCCTTCATCTTCTTGAAGGCCGGGCTCTCCTGCATCTGCAGACGGATCCAGACCGAGACACCGAGCAGCACGATCGAGACCAGGAACGGAATGCGCCAGCCCCAGGCGGCGAAGGGCGTGATCGTCCCGGCCGAACCATCGGCGAGGGTGGTGGCGACGGGCGCGTAGTTCGCGTTGACGTAGATCTGGGTGAACAGGATCACCATCAGCGACAACAGCAGCCCGAGGGTCGCCGTGGTCTGGATGAAGGCGGTGTAGAAGCCGCGACGCCCGGGGGGAGCGTGCTCGGCCACGTAGACCGCCGCGCCGCCGTACTCACCGCCGAGGGCGAGGCCCTGGAGCATGCGCAACGCCAGCAGCGCCACGGGTGCGACCCAGCCGACGCCGTACTCGTTCATCGTGGCGTAGGACGGCAGCAGGCCGACCACGAAGGTCGAGATGCCCATGATCAGGATAGTGACGAGGAAGGTATACTTGCGGCCCACCAGGTCGCCGAGACGACCGAACACCAGCGCACCGAAGGGGCGGACCAGGAAGCCGGCGGCAAAGGCCATCAGGGCGAAGATGTTGCGCGTGGCTTCCGGGTAGGCCGAAAAGAACTGTGCGCCGATGATCGCGGCGAGCGATCCGTAGAGATAGAAATCATACCACTCGAACACGGTGCCGAGCGAGGAGGCCAGGATGACCTTCTTCTCGCCGGCACTCATGGGCCGTGCGGCATCCTTTGGTAATGAGACCGCTGACGTTGCAGACATGGGGGGAACCTCCAAAATTTTTTATACTTCCAGGCTTTTGCAGGCCTGGCTTTCAACACTTCAGAGACTTGGGCACTGCGTCGGCGTTCGCAGTCGCCCTAGTCCTGGCGCGCGCTGGTCTGACCGCTCACGGAAAAGAGAGCGATCGACGCTACCTCACGCCATGATTTCGCCCAAGAGTGAAAAAGCTGTACGGCACAAGGATACTCACGTTTTTATGCAAACGTGTCACTTTGGTGCCGATTGATCGGGCCGCCGCCCGGCGGGATGCCATGAATGAGAAAGGGCGCGGCTTCCGCCGCGCCCTTTCAAGCATTTGTCGAATGATCTTGAAACCGTCAGTGAGCGTGAGCGCCGTCGGCTCCGATCCCGGTCTCCGAGCGCACGAACTGCTGTTCGAACAATGCGCGCTCGCGCTTGGCCCTTGCAGTATTGTCGAGCTTCGACACCACATAGATCGTGAGGAAAGCGAGCGGCATCGAGAACAGGGCCGGGTTGTCGTAGGGGAAGATCGCCACCGGATTGCCGAAGGTCGTCACCCACACCGCCTTCGACAGGATCACCATGCCGACCGCCGCGAAAAGGCCGACGAAGCCGCCGATGAGGGCACCCCAGGTGGTCGTGCCCCGCCACAGGATCGACATGGTGAGGATCGGGAAGTTGCAGCTCGCCGCCACCGAGAAGGCGAGGCCCACCATGAAGGCGACGTTCTGGTTCTCGAAGACGTAGCCGAGATAGATCGCCACGATGCCGATGACGACCGCCGAGATCTTCGAGAGCCGGACCTCGGAGGTCTCGTTGCTGCGCCCGCGGGCGATGACGCTGGCGTAAAGGTCGTGGCTCACCGCCGATGCGCCGGCGAGGGTCAGGCCGGCCACCACCGCGAGGATCGTGGCGAAGGCCACCGCCGAGATGAAGCCGAGGAAGTACGGTCCGCCCACGGCATTGGCGAGGTTCACGGCGACCATGTTGGTGCCGCCGACCATGCCCTTGAGCTTGTCGAAGGCGCCGGCCGGATCGAGTTTGAAATAGGCCGGGTCGGACATCAGCAGGGCGATGCCGCCGAAGCCGATGATGAAGGTGAGAATGTAGAAGTAGCCGATCAGGCCGGTGGCATAGAACACCGACTTGCGGGCGGCCTGGGCGTCGGAGACCGTGAAGAACCGCATCAGGATATGCGGCAGGCCGGCGGTGCCGAACATCAGGCCGACGCCGAGGGAAATCGCCTCGATCGGGTTCGAGACGAGGCCGCCGGGCGCCATGATGGCGTCGCCCTTCGGGTGCGTGGCGACGGCCGCCGAGAACAGGGCCTCCGGGTTGAAGCCGTATTTGTAGAGGACCGCGCCGGCCATGAAGGTGGCGCCGCCCAGCAGCAGGCAGGCCTTGATCACCTGGACCCAGGTCGTCGCCTTCATGCCGCCGAAGGCCACGTAGACGATCATCAGCACGCCGACGATGACCACGGCGTAGAGGTATTCGAGCCCGAACAGGAGTTGGATCAGCTTTCCCGCACCGACCATCTGGGCGATCAGGTAGAAGGCCACGACGACGAGGGTGCCCACCGCCGAGATGATGCGGATCGAGGTCTGGTCGAGGCGGAAGCTCGCCACGTCGGCGAAGGTGAACTTGCCGAGGTTGCGCAGGCGCTCGGCGATGAGGAACAGCACGATCGGCCAGCCCACGAGGAAGCCGGTGGAGTAGATCAGCCCGTCGAAGCCGGAGGTGTAGACGAGGCCGGAGATACCGAGGAACGAGGCGGCCGACATGTAGTCGCCGGCGATGGCCAGCGAGTTGGTGCCGGCCGAGATGCCGCCGCCTGCGGCGTAGAAGTCGGAAGCCGACTTGGTGCCCTTGGCCGCCTTGTAGGTGATGCCGAGGGTGAAGAGCACGAAGAACGCGAACATGCCGATGGCCGGCCAGTTCGTCTGGGCCTTCGTGACGGCGCCGATATCCGGGCCGGCCGCATAGGCGGCACCCGCGAGAATGACCGCGAGGGTGGTGCCGAGGGCGATGGGGTGGGCGGAGCGGATCATCGGCCGAGGTCCCGCTTGAGCGCGGCGGTCAGTTCGTCGAAGCGGCCATTGGCGCGCTGGACGTAGATGCCGGTGAGGATGAAGGCGAAGACGATCACGGCGACACCGAGGATCAGGCCCAGGGACGTCGTGGCGCTCCCGATCTTCAGGGCGAGCAAAGACTTGTCGAAGGCGATGAGGCCGATGAAGCCGAAATAGACCAGCAGCATCAGGATGGTCAGCGTCCAGCCGAAGCGGGTGCGTTCGTGCACGAGCTCCTTGAACCGCGGGTTCTGCGCAATCCGCGCAGTCTCGATATCGGACATGGCGTACCTTTCCCTGGAGCGTCGACCCTTCTGAACGGGGTCTCGGTCTCGACGAATACTGTAGCGATGAAGGAGCGGGCGCGCTTAAGTCTGCCGATCTTGTCTCATGTCCCGAGGCGCGTCAGCGCAAGCGTCGCAGGGTCACGATATCGTCAGGTCGAACGGAAGCGACGGCTCGGGATCCGGCCAGGACGCGATCGGCGCATCTCCTTCGAGATGCGCCGCTTCGTTGCGGGAGTTTGACGATCAGTCCGCGCGGTTCTGCCGGTTCTCGATCAGGTCGTTGACCACGGCCGGCTCGGCGAGGGTCGAGGTGTCGCCCAGCGACGAGAACTCGTCCTCGGCGATCTTGCGCAGGATGCGGCGCATGATCTTGCCGGAGCGGGTCTTGGGCAGGCCGGGGGCGAACTGGATCAGGTCCGGCGAGGCGATGGGGCCGATATCCTTGCGGACCCAGGCCACCAGCTCCTTGCGCAACTCGTCCGAACCGTCCTCGCCCTCCATCAGGGTGACGTAGGCGTAGATGCCCTGTCCCTTCATGGAATGCGGGTAGCCGACGACGGCCGCTTCCGACACCTTCGGATGGGCGACGAGGGAGGATTCGACCTCTGCCGTGCCCATGCGGTGGCCCGAGACGTTGATGACGTCGTCGACGCGACCGGTGATCCAGTAATAGCCGTCCGCGTCCCGGCGGCAGCCGTCGCCGGTGAAGTAGAGGTTCGGATAAGTGGAGAAGTAGGTCTGCTCGAACCGCTCGTGGTCGCCATAGACCGTGCGCATCTGGCCCGGCCAGGAATCCTTGATGCAGAGGTTGCCCTCGCAGGGGCCGTCGAGTTCCTTGCCCTCGGCGTCGACGATCAGCGGTTGCACGCCGAAGAACGGGCGGGTGGCCGAGCCGGGCTTCAGCTTGGTGGCGCCGGGAAGCGGGGTGATGAGGATGCCGCCGGTCTCGGTCTGCCACCAGGTGTCGACGATGGGGCAACGGCTGTCGCCGACCACGCGGTAGTACCAGTCCCAGGCTTCCGGGTTGATCGGCTCGCCCACCGAGCCGAGGACGCGCAAGCTGGCCCGCGAGGTCTTCTTAACCGGGCCCTCGCCGCCGCCCATGAGCGAGCGGATCGCCGTGGGAGCGGTGTAGAAGATGTTGACCTTGTGCTTGTCCACCACGTCCCAGAACCGCGACGTCGACGGATAAGTCGGGATACCCTCGAACATCAGGGTCGTGGCGCCATTGGCCAGCGGCCCGTAGACGATATAGCTGTGGCCCGTGACCCAGCCCACATCGGCCGTGCACCAATAGACTTCGCCCTCGCGGTAATCGAAGACGTATTGATGCGTCATGGCGGCGTAGACGAGATAGCCGCCGGTGGTGTGGACCACGCCCTTGGGCTGGCCCGTCGAGCCTGATGTGTAGAGGATGAAGAGTGGGTGCTCCGCCTCTACGGCCACGGCCGGGCAATCATCGGTGACCTGGGCGGCGGCCTCGTCGTAATAGACGTCGCGGCCGGGCTCCATCGGCACGGCAGTGCCGGTGCGGCGCACGACGATCACATGGTCCACCGCATCCTTGCCGAGCCGCGCGATGGCGGCGTCGACATTGGCCTTCAACGCGACCTTGCGCCCGCCGCGCAGACCCTCGTCGGCGGTGATGACGAGCTTCGAGGCGCAGCCTTCGATGCGGCCTGCCAGGGAATCCGGCGAGAAGCCGCCGAAGACGATGGAGTGGATCGCGCCGAGCCGGGCGCAGGCCAGCATGGCATAGGCCGCTTCCGGGATCATCGGCAGGTAGAGGGTGACGCGGTCACCCTTGCCGACGCCGCGGTTGCGCAGCACGTTCGCCATCCGGCAGACTTCCGCGTGAAGCTGGCGGTAGGTGATGTGCTTGGATTCGTTGGGGTCGTCACCTTCCCAGATGATCGCGACCTGATCGCCACGGGTGGCGAGGTGGCGGTCGATGCAATTGTAAGCGACGTTGGTCTTGCCGTCCTCGAACCATTTGATCGAGACGTTGCCCGGAGCAAAGCTCGTGTTCTTCACGGTGGAGTACGGCGTCGACCAGTCGATCCGCTTGCCGTGCTCGCCCCAGAACGCGGCCGGATCGTCGACCGAGGCCTTGTACATCGCCTGATACCCGGCATCGTCCACATGCGCGCCGTCGATCCAGGCCGCGCGGACGTCGACCACCTTCTCGTCCATGACGTTTTCCCTGCTGGTGCCCGATCGTATCGCGAAAACCGCGCAGCCGGGACTTCCACCTTGTTCTTATGCGCAGGAGCAGATTTACCGCAAGCGCGAAGGGGCATGATCCAACAGCGCCGGCACCCCCCAATTGGGGGAATACTCCTCGCCAGCGGTGGCCTGCAGGTCAGTTGCAGCCGATACAGATCCCCTTGATGCCCGAACCTTCCGGTTTGGGCCGCTTGCCGCCGTCGTCACGCTTCACCGGCGTGTCGGGCGCGGCCGCGGCGCCGGGGGGCTTGGTGACGCCGGTGGGGGTGATGTTGCGGAAGGCGCCGGCCGAGTCGAGGTTCTGCCCGGTCGTCGAGGTGCCGGCCGTCTGGGCCAGGACGCCGGTCGCTCCGGCCATGAAAAGTCCGGCGGCCAGAAGTCTCAGGGTTGTACGCATCGCGCTTCTCCATCTGTCGCGGAAGAACGGATGGGGTGCGCCGGGGTTGCTTACGGCCGAAGAGCGGCGTCGTCGAACACTGTGTCGGCACGGGTAGGCCACGCCAGGGCGGGTCAGGGAAGCGACCCGCAGGGCTCGGCGCGGGCCGGCAGCGACGGGTTGGCCGTCCGGAACTCGGCGACGACCGCATCGAGGCGCGCATCCACGATGTCGCTCATCTGCGGAACCCCCTCGGCCACCCGGAGCCATTTGGCGCCATCCCAGACCTGCACGAAGCCGGAAGGCCGTCCGCCGTGATCGCGGCAGGTGAAGGTGAGGGAATGGGCAAAGCCCGCCAGCCCGAGTCCTTTCCAGCGGCTGTCGTCGATCGAGAGGCCCTCGAAGGCGAGGCGCACGTCCGCGCCGCGCAACGGTGCGCCGCGCCGCGCTCTCTGGGCCTCCGCGATGGCTTCGGCGGCGAGCACCGCGTTGTAGACGCCCCGGTTGTAATGGGTCTCCCCCGAACCGTCCTTCGGCGTCGAGGACAATCCGCGATCGGCGACGAAGGTGTCGATGGCATCGAAGGCGGGGAAAGCATCGCCGAAAGCGTGGCGGCTCACCTCCTTGAAGCCGCGGCTCGCCGAGCCGGTGCGGCGGATGCCGTCCTGATCGGGCCAGCGCAGGGCGATCATTCGGTCGGGCGGGAAGCCGACCTTCAGGGCCTCCTCGATGGAAGCTCCACTCCGCGTGCCCTGGCCGAGAAGGATGACATGGTCCGGGCGCGCGGCGGCGATGCGTGTCCACAGGGCGGCCTTGCTGGCCTCAGTCTCGTCGTCGGCGAAGAGCGGTGTCGAGAATCCGTAGCGGGCGCCGAGTTCTTGCAGGATGAGGAGGGCGGACGGGTCGGCGCCCGCATGGCTGTAGACGAGGCCGATGGAGAGGCCCTGCAGTTCGGACAGGCCGCCGAGCCTATTGGCGAGATACCGGATCGCGATGGTGATGCCGCCGAGCACGGTGGAGGAGGGGTTGAACACCCATGGAAGCAGGTCGCCGCGCGTTCCGGCCGGGAAGCCGTCGGCGAGGGACAGGATCGGGATCCGGTCGCGCGCGGCCGGTTCCAGCAGGTCCTGGGTGATGCCCCGGTCCGGCGTCGTGATCAGGACCGTTCCGGACGCCTGCGCGGCGGCGTAGCAGGCCCGGGCGCGCTCGACCTCCGAGGCGACCTCGCATTCCTCCACCTGCAAGGGCACGCCGCCAATCCCGCCATCGCGCTGGTTCAGCATCTCCAGGTAATCGTGAACGCCGTTGGCCACCCGCGCGCCGATGGCGGCGCCGGGACCCGTGCGGTTGGTGAGGAGGGTCATGCGGACGGGCTCGGCGGCTTCGGCCGACAGGCAGAGCGCCAGGATCAGGGCCGTCACGGCCATCGGAGGCAGGCGTCTCGTCATGGAGAGTGCATGGGGCCCGGTCCTCCGCAGGCCGCGCGTCGCAGGCGCGAGGCACGCCGCATGGCCCGCCGATGATGGCAGATGCCCGGCCGTGAGACGAGTCCGCGCCCGCCTCGACGGTCAGGCGGTCCTGACCGCCGCCTGGGGCGGGAACAGCATTTCCACCAATGTGCCCTCGTCCTTCCGGCTCTCGATGCGGAAGCTTCCGTGATTGGCCTCCACCAGGGCCTTCGTGAGCGGCAGGCCGAGGCCGGTGCCGGTGCTTCGCCCATCCGCCCGCCCCTTGGGCGAGGCCGCCACGGCGATCTGCCGGAACGGTTCGAGGGCGGTCTCCACCTCGTCCGGGCTCATCCCGATCCCGGTGTCGCGCACGCGGAGGGCGATCTCGCCCCGGTCCGCCAGGGTGGTGGAGACGATGACCTGCCCGCCGGCCTCGGTGAAGGCGATGGCGTTGGCGATGATGTTGAGGGCGGCCTGCCGCAACGAGCGCTCGTCGGCGACCAGGGGCGGCAGGTCGTGGGAGAAGCTCGTGCGCAGGACGATCCGGTCGCGCATCGCCTGCGGCTGCAGCATCGCCACGCAATGGGTGACGACGTCGTTGAGGGGCACCTCCTCGAAGGTCAGGTCGAGGCGCCCGGCCTCGATCTTTGCGAGGTCGAGCAGGTCGTTGACGAGGCTGAGGACGTGGGTGCCCGAGGCGTGGATATCGCCGAGATAGTCGCGGTAGCGCTCATGGCCGATGGGGCCGAACGGCTCGGCCAGCATCATGTCGGCAAAGCCGAGGATGCCGTTCATTGGCGTCCGGATCTCATGACTGATCCGGGCGAGGAAATCCGACTTGCGCGCGCTTGCATATTCTGCCGCGCGCCGCGCGTTCGAGGACTCGGCTTCGACGCTTCTGGTGGCGCGCACGTCCCGGACGGTCATCACCATGCGGCCGTCGTCCCGCCCGGCGAGAGGCGCCACATGGATCAGCATCGGCAGCATGCCGGCGGCCGCCCGGGCGATGACATCGGGCACCGGTTGCGACTGAGCCGCCTGTGCCGGGCCGGCGATGCCATGGACGCTGGCGAGCACGGCCACGGCGCTTTCCGGCGCGAACAGGCTGAGAATACCGGCACCGACGACCTCGCGCGGGTCGAGACCGAACGTTGCCGCCGCGCTGCGGTTGAGCCCGATGATCCGGGCATTCCGGTCGAGGGTGACGACGCCGTCTTCCAGGCTGTCGAGCACGGCCTGCGCGTCGGCGGCGCGGGCACCGGCGAAGGCGTCGGCGATCTGCATCGCCGCGCGCTCGCGGGCCGGCTCCCCCGCGACCGCATCGCGGACGAGGAGCAGCTGGGCCGGCGCGCCGGTCCAGTCGACTTCGGACGCCTGGATATCGACGCTCAGGCGGTCGCCGGTCCTGGTGGTGAGCAGAGCGGGCGCGCCGTCCGCCGACCGCTCGTGTGGGATGAGCCCTCCGAACAGCCTGTCGAGGCCACCCGACGCGGTGAGCTCGGCGAGATCGGCGAACCCGGCCATTGTCAGCAGGCGACCATTGGCGAACAGGACGCTGTCGTCGCGATAGATCATCACGCCGCCGGGCAACCGTTCGAGCGTCGCCGCCACGGCGGCGTTCGGGCCTTCCGGAGCCGGTTCTACATTGCGCGCCATCGCGGAGGGGAACGGGGTCACCGATCCGCTGGCCGGGCGTTCGTCGTCCGTCGTGACCTCATCATCGGATTCGGAATCGCCGGCAAAGCGCGCGCCCAGGGCGCGGGCGATCTCGCGGAACGCCGCATGCTCGTGGCTGGACAGATGAGAGTCCTGGAGCGTCGACCAACCGCTCTGGGCGTCGGACGAAGGCTCGGTGGCGAACTCGACCTGTTCGGGCGGCGCGTCGGACTCCGAAACGAGCGGCGGCGGGGCAGGGGGAGCATCCGCCTCCACCACCGGGCTCGCCGCGTCTGCGATGAGAAAGGGGGAGGGTTCGGCGACGGGCGGGAGCGCCGCCGCATCGATTGCCGGAACCCCGGAGGAAACGGGCGATCCGGTACTCTTGGACAGAGAGGTGACGGGGGCCGTCACCTCGGCCGGATCGGAAACGGTGCCGATGCCGCCTGCCGCCTCCGGGACGGGTCGCTCGCTCGGAGACTGATCGGGGGACGCTTCCGCATCGTCCGTGCTCGCCACGACATCCTGTGCCGAGGGGGACACGGAGGGGCGGACCATGGCGAAGCCGTTGAATCCGGAGAACTCGTCTCCGGCGCGCCGGGTCGGCGTACCGGAGATGTCGAGATCCATCGCATCCGGCGCCCCGTCCGGCTGCAGGGTGACGGAGATCGCCCGGAAGGTGCGGCGCTGGGCGAGGGCGAGCAGGAGCCCCTCCGCATCGAGGAGCGTACGGGTCTGTGACAGGGCGGACCATGTCCGGCCGAGCATCGCCGGTTTGACCGACGCGGCGGCAGCGCCGGAAATGTCGGTGAGCCTGTCGTCGGCATCGCTGCGCCATACCAGGCGGCCGGTCTGCATCGAAGGAGTGTCCTGCGGCGAAGGCACGCCTTCCGCGACCGGGGACAGGCCCGCGGGCTCTGGCGCCTCCTCGGCCTGCGGGAGGGCGGGCTCCACGATGGCTTTCTGTGGCGATGCGCGGTGGTTCGGCAAGCGGTCGAGAAGCGCCACGATCAGCAGGTTGCGCCCCGACTTGTCCTTCGTCCGCAATACGAGGCACGTTGTGGCCGCTCCGAGACGGCGCGTTTCGAACCGAAGCTTCATCAGCGTCGGCCGATCCAACGGGAGACGGCGCGGGCGAACCTGGTCGCACAGGCGAATTGCATCGACCCGGCCCGATTCGTCGGTGCCGATCGCGCGGCCGAGGCCGTCCGCCGCCGTCGAAGCCAGCAGGACTCGCTCCGCTGTCCCGTCCAGCACGAGCCAAACGGCATCCGGGGCGCTCAGGCGAAGCCCGAACCGCGAATCACCACTCCAGTGTCTGACGAGGTCGCCGAGGTCCGGTTCGGGGCCGGACGTCGGTTCTTCAGCCCCTTTTTCGAACATCCGTACCCGTTTCGCCTGGCATGTAAGTGATTCGCGCCCTTTTTTACCCGCAACGCGCCGCCGATATAGACACCAAGCGCTGCCGGTGCGCGTTTACCTTTTGTCATCCTTAATGCCACGCACGAGGGTGGCATAGGGCAGGCGATGTGTTATTGTGCAGCGCACAACAAACGATCAACAAGCAAGTTCAGAGGAGACGGACATGAGCAACACCCCGAACTATGAAGTGCCTGCTGAAATGCGCGATTTTGCCGAAAAGAGCGTCGATCAGGCCCGCAAGGCTTTCGATTCGTTCATCGGTGCGGCCCGCCGCACCGCCGACACGGTTCATGGCTCGGCCGATACGGCCCGCACGAGCGCGCATGACGTCTCCGCTCGCGGCTTCGAGTTCGCCGAGCAGAACGTGAATGCCGCCTTCGACCTCGCCCAGAAGCTGGTTCGCTCGCGCGACCTGCAGGAGGCCATGCAGCATCAGGCCGAGTTCGTCCGCAGCCAGTTCGCTGCGATCCAGGCGCAGGCCAAGGAGTTCGGTGGCTTGGCGCAGAGCGCCATGCAGCAGGGTGCTGAGAAGGCCAAGGCCGCTATGCAGGAGACTGCCGAGAACACCCGCAAGGCGATGGAACAGGGTACGGAAGCCGCTCGCAAGGCCGGCGCCGATGCCGAGCAGGCCATTCGCAACGCCAATTCCTGATAGTTTCGAAATGCGACGGATCTGATCCGTCCGACGATAGAGGCCCGCCCCGCCCGCACGGTGAGGCGGGCCTCGCTGTTTTTCGGAAGACGGGCTCGATGATCCGGCTCGATATTCGGTTGTTGACGGTCCCGGCCAAGCTGTCCTAGTCAAGTTTCGCCGCGCCGAGCGCGTGCCGTAAGCGTCTGACGTCAAGCAACGCATTTTCCGATCCGTCATCCGGTCGGTGTCAGTGCTGCCCCGGATTACGGTCCAGACGTCGGGTTATCATGAACCGCCTGCAATCGTTCCGTCTCCGCGGATGCCTGCCACAGAGCAGTCAGTGGCTCATCATGCCGCTGGTACTTTCGCTGCTGATGACGCTCGTCGTCTCGGCGATCTCCACCTACAAGACCTTGGGGGCCGACGCGGCTTTCCTCGACCATTGGCCGCCGGCCTGGGCTTTGTCCTGGGTGGTGGCGTTCCCGACGCTTCTCCTGGTTCTGCCCCTGGTCCGCCGGATCGTCGGGTTCCTGGTTAGATCAGCCTGACGCCCGCCCCGGCCTACAAACATCAGATGTCCGGAAGGACGATCTGGACCAAGCCAGAGAGGGCTGAGGCAGGTTCTCAGACAAGCCGGCACGGCATAAGAAACTCCCGCATCGCTCCCGAGGCCATGCCCGGTGCGGTGCGGGAGCCTTGCTCGAGAGCCTCGAGACTAAAGCTCAGGATCGACAGGCGGCGCAGATCGGGGGAATGGGGATCGATGACCATCAAGCCGGGTGATTACGTAGGGTCGGACGACAACGAGGCGACCATGACCGTCGTCGAGATCGTGGACGACAAGGCCCTGTGCCGCTGGTTCGTGGATGGCGACGTCGACGGCGACGAACTGGAAGCGTGGCTGCCGATCGCCTCCCTCACGGTTCTTTGAAAGGCGCGCGATCGCCGGTGCCGTAGTCCCGTCGGCGACGGCAGCGAACGACGTGCGACACGGCGCTTGCACGGCGGCGAGCGGTCTCCTAACCCTGGCGCCCCGCCCGGATTTCGGGCTCGTCGAAGAGGGCGATCCTCCATGCGACCTGGTTTTTCGCGCTCCGCCCAGCGTTTCGGCCTGTTGGCCCTCACTCTGGCTGGTGTGCTCTCCGCTGGCGCCGCCAGCGCGCAATACGATGACGAGGGCTATTACCGTCCGCCGCCGCGCCGTGATTACTACGACGATCGCGGCCCCCCGCCCCGCCGGGCCGTGGGCCTGAACTGCGATGCGGTTCAATCGGGCATCACCGGGCCGCAGCCTTATTCCTGTCCCCTGCCGGGGCCGCGTCCGCTCGGCGCCCGCTGCTTCTGCGACATGCCAATCGCGTCCTTCAGCGCACCTCAGACGGCAGTGGGGCGCGTCGTCCCGTAAGGGTCTCGAGCCAACGACGAAGAACGCCGCGCCATCCAGCGATGACGCGGCGTTGTATCTTGTGCCGGATGTCGTTCAGTTGAGGACGACGACCTTGGCGCCGACCTTCACACGCTCGTAGAGATCGGTGACGTCGTCGTTGGTCATGCGGATGCAGCCGGAGGAAACGGCCTGACCGATCGTGTCGGGCTCGTTCGAGCCGTGGATCCGGTACTCGGTGTTGCCGATATACATGGCACGGGCGCCGAGCGGGTTCTCTACACCACCGGCCATGTAGCGCGGCAGGTCGGGGCGACGAGCGATCATCGCGGCCGGGGGAGTCCATGACGGCCACTCGCGCTTGGCGGTGACGGTCTTGGTGCCCGACCAGGTGAAGCCTGGGCGGCCGACACCGACGCCGTAGCGGATGGCTTCGCCGTTCGGCAGGACGAAGTAGAGACGCCGCTCGGCGGTCGAGACGACGATCGTTCCCGGCTTGTATGCGCCGTTGAAGCCGACGATCTCGCGCGGGATCGGCGCGACCTGGGCCTGGGGAGCGGCCTGAGCGCCCTGACCGACGGTGCCCTGATAGCCATAGGGATCGTAGGAGGGCTGAGCGTACTCGGTCTCGGGGTAGTAATCGTCGCCACCCGTTCCGAACGGATCGTAGGAGGAGGCGGCGAGGACGGGGGTGGAAGCGAGGATGCAAGCACCCATGATGCCTGCAAGAGCGGTCGCCAACGTCTTCATGGTCAGATGCCTTGGCTGTACGGTAACCTTTGCTATACAAGCGTAAGCGTAGGCCGGTGGTTCCACCCCCCGATGCAGATTTCACATCTCGTTAACGTGAGCTTCCAAAATCAGTACACCTCGTCGGTATGCACGTCGAAGCGGGCGAGGTGCGAGTATCCGAAGTTGGTAGTGATCGCGACGTCGGTGGCGTCGCGACCCCGCGCCATGACGATGCGGCCGATGCGCGGCGTGTTGTGGCGGGCGTCGAACGTGTACCAGCGCCCGTCGAGATAGACTTCGAACCAGGCCGAGAAATCCATCGGGTCGGGGACGGGCGGGATGCCGATATCGCCGAGATAGCCGGTGCAGTAACGCGCGGGAATGTTCATGCAGCGGCAAAAGGCGACGGCGAGATGCGCGAAATCGCGGCACACGCCCTGCCGCTGCATGAAGCCGTCCCATGCGGTGCGCGTGGCGTCGGCGAGCATGTAGTCGAAGCGGATGCGGTCATGGACGTAGTCGCAGATCGCCTGGACCCGTGACCAGCCCGGCATCGTCCCGCCGAACAGCGACCAGGCGGTCTCCGACAGCTTGTCGGTGTCGCAGTAGCGGCTGCCGAGAAGGTAGACCAGCACGTCGCTCGGCAGGTTCTGGACATCGATCTGCTGTGCGTAGGGAGCGTATTCGTCCGGCATTCCCGTGTCATAGACAGTGAAGTCGGCCGAGATGTCGAGACGCCCCACCGGCGTGACGATGCGGGTGCAGATGTTGTCGTAGACGTCCCGGTATTCCTGGAAGGGGATGGGCGGATTGAAGCTGATGACGTGCGGGGTCATCACATCCGGCATGCGTGACGGGTGCACGCTCAGTTCGAGGATCATGGGCGTCGGCTGAACCGATTCGAAGGCGATGTCGAACCCAGTCCTGATCTTCATCGTAATGGCCCCATGTCTGTAAAAATCTGGTCTGAACCCGGTCGTCGTCCGACGACAGGGGCGTGATCGTCGTCAACGCACGAGGATCGGATCCGGTGTGCGCTGCTCGATGGAACCCGGTTCGACTTCGTCGACCTCGACACTCACCGACATGCCGAGATCGTCCGCGGGAAACCCGAAGAAGGAGCCGTGCAACGGCACCGCCTGGCGCGGGTCGCGCGCGACGGCGACGCGGATGAGGTCGCGGTTGCCGACGATGCCGTTGGTGGGGTCGAACTCGATCCAGCCCGCGCCCGGCAGGTAGACCTGGACCCAGGCATGGGTCGAGCCGCCGCCCACATGGCGGTTGCGGTCCCCGCGCGGGTTGTAGAGGTAGCCGGAGACGAAGCGGGCGGCCATTCCGAGAGCGCGCACGGCCTCGATCATCAGCACCGCGAAATCGCGGCAGCTTCCGCGCTTGAGGCGCAGGGTGGTGACGGGATCCTGAACGCCTTTTTCCGAGCGGGCGAGATAAGCGAAATTGCGTCGGACATGGCGCGTCATGTCGGCCAGCAATTCCTGCGTGCCGACGCGGCCGGCGGGCGGGACGAAGCTGCGCGCCCAGGCATCGACCTCGTTCTTCGGGTCGCGATGCTCGCGCTCGATGGAACGGCTGAGATCGGGCATGTCGTCGGCGCCGTAGCCGAAGGGGTAGAAGGCCGCATGCGGCGCGATGGGGAATTCCGGCGCCAGTTCAGGCGTGTGGTCGAGGGTGATCGAGCAATCGAAGATGAGGGACGAGGCCCGCCCCTGAAAGGTGGCCACCGCGACGCAATTGCCGAACACGTCGTGAAGCCAGCGCAGGGACGAGGGCTCCGGCGTGATCTTCAACGTCGCGGCGAGCAAGCGCTGGTCGTAGCTGTCGCGAGGCCGGAACATGATTCGATGCTCGCCCAACCCGACGGGCTGGCGGTAGCGGTACGTGGTGATGTGTCGGACGGACAGTATCGGCACGTTGACGGGCTCCGCGGCACCGGTCGGTACCACTCTCTTGGATCGACGCAATGCAAGAGGTGCGCCCAACTCCGTGGCGGAGCAGGATTCCGCTGCCACGCCTGCGCAGCATTGTCCTGGATATCATCGCCGGGGCAATGGTCGGCGAGCCTGCTCGACAGGGATGTTTTTGGATGAAGGACCGTGCGGCCCGAGTCGATGTCTCGGTGCGCAGCCGTCGATCAGGGTACGGCCGGCGGAGGATTGCTCGTGGCGTGCTCGGCCTCCACCAGAACGTCCTGCGGTCGCCAGGGTTTAGGGATGAACACCACTCTCTCGGGTAACGCATCCGGTCGCGGGGCGCGCCGGCCGGAGGTGACGACCATGCGGGCCGTGGGCCACAGCATGGCCACGGCCCGTGCGAGCTGCAGGCCGTCCATGACACCGGAAAGCTGGATATCGGCAAAGACGAGAGCGACGTCCCCACCCCGATCCCGCATCACGGCGAGCGCCTCTTCCGCCGAGCTGCAGCCGATCGTGTCGAGTTCGGTCTCATCGAGAAGGGCGACCGCCAGACCTTGCGTCGACGCGTCGTCTTCCACCACCAAAGCGAGGCGACCGGACTTGCGCACCGGTGCGGAGACGACGGGCTCCGGCTCGGCCGCAGCGTCCGGCGAAGGTACCTGACGAACGAGGGCGGCCAGATTCTCGGGGATGCCCTCGGCGATCAGGTCGTCATAGAAGGAAGCGAGCGCTTCGCCGATCTGATCCAGAGCGAGGCTGGGCGCGAGCGTATCGTGACCGGCGCGCTTGGCGGGAGCGGCCTTGAACGGCGTGGGGGACCGATCCTTCAACGGGCCTTTTGGATCGAGCACGTCATCCCTCCGACTTTCGTAATCCGCCCCCGCACGACATGCGCGACTGCAAGCTCAACGTCGGGAGTTCGGCGTCAGTTGCCCCAATGGACAACAAGAGGGGCCGGCATGCGGCGAACGCGGCCGCAAGGCGCGTGATCCGTGCCGGCGACGGACAGCATGAAGATGGAAATCGGTGTCGTGCGCCTACTCGGCCGACGCGTCGGCATAGGCCATCACGCCCGAAAGCGAGCGGACATCGCGGTAGCGGGCGCCGCGGGTGCTCATCATGGTCTCGAACTTCTCGTGAACCTCGGCCACCGACAGGCTTGCGGCCTTGCGACGACCGCGCTGCGCCGCGAAGAAGATGGTGCGGTTGGCGCGTGCCGGGCCGGGCAGCATCTGTGCCGCGGCGGATTTCGGCTTGTCGACCACGCTGGCGAGGAATTCCTCGGCATCGTCCGGCCCGAGGAAGTGCGCGAGGTAGACCTCGCCGAGGGTGAGTTCGCGGCCGATGCGCAGGGAGATTCGCGCCGCGTCGCGCTTGAGCATCTCGCCCGCCATCAGGGCGGCGAGGTAGGGATCGCGCCGCAATTCGAGGATGCGGGTCCGCTCGGCGGCATCGGCGACGCTCGGCTTGCCATTGTCGCCGGAGACCACGAGGGCCGCTTCCTGCGTCAGCCCGTATTTCGGTCCGAAATCGCGCACGACGCCGAGCCAGGTCCGCTCGATGAACTGGAACAGACCGGTGGCCGAGGAGGTCTTGGCCTGCACTTCGGTGATGAAGCTCGATTCCTTGTCGGCCACCGCCATCAGCAGGACAGGGTCGGTCTGGACGGCCTGGGCCGCACGGACGATCTTCTGAACGAGGTGGCGCCGGATCTTCATCGGCCCGAATTCGAGGATGTCGTTCGGGTCGCCGACGGCGCTTTCGGTGAGCAGATAATCGTAAGACACCCGGTCGACCGCATTGGAGCCGATCTCGGTGTCGAGGTCGTGTACGGCAGCGAAGGCCGAGGACGCCGTGAGCACGGTGGGCGCCGCATCGAGGACCGCCGGTACCGACGATTGAATCCTGGGCTTGGGCATCGACGGCTCGGTCATCGCCTGAGCCGACTGCACCACGGCGCCAAAGCCGCTCGTGCCCGTGCCGTTGAGGACGACGGCGCTGAGGCCGCCGGCGACCAGCATCATCGCGATAACGGAGCGCGTGAGCGCGGGGCGGCTGCCATGATCGCGGCCGACGCGATTCTTGAGGGTCAGAGCATCGGACGATGTCGCAACGTCACCGCCAGCGCCGAAGCGGCGCGAGGGAGGGGAAATCCGTGATGATCCGACCTTCTGAACCCGCATCTGATCGACTCGTCTCCGTGTGGTGGCGCACATCGGCATTTACGAGGACAGTTGTGGCGACAAAACGGCTAGGCTTGTGCTCATCCCGTGGCGTCGATGGCCGCTTTGAGGCAGCTTGGCCGTAAGTCGAGGCAACGGCCGCGCTATCGCGCGCTCGATCGGACCCGCTCCGTGTCCATCGGACACTTACGGCATCGCCGATTCCAGACTTTCGATGGAGGGATGGCGTCTCGGCCGTCGGACCTCATGGAAGTCCGTGACGCGAACCCGTGCCCGATGCCTTGCCGGGCGTCGTCATACGCGCCCGGAAGGTCGAATGGTACCACTGCCCCGGCTCGAACGGGGGACCTCTTGATCCACAATCAAGCGCTCTAACCAACTGAGCTACAGCGGCACTCGGGCTGCGATGTATCCCGAGGCCGCGGGCATTTCAAGCGCCTGCGGCGCAGGGAATGCAGAATGGGGAAAACTCATTGTCGCGCGCAGGCGGGCTCGCACCGGAAACCGGTCGACGCCTCCGGCCTTTGCCCCCTAAGGTGGCGGCTGTTTCCCACCCCTTTCGTCTCACTCTTTCCCAGCGGTCGATGAAGCCAAGAAGCGTGCCGCGCCGTGGATTTCCCGCCGGCCAGATGCTGGTTCACGTGCCCGGCCGATTGCGCGCCCTGGTGCGCGGCAGCGAGTTCGGCCTCGTGATCCTGGCCGCCTGCGTTGGAACCATCGCCGGGATCGCCGTCTCGGCCATGAGCCTCACGACTCAGGGCCTGCGGGAAATCCTCTATCGCCTGCCGCACGGCGCGCGCCTCAGCGCATCGACGGATGTGGATCCGCTCCTCATCCTGTTCGGCCCGGCCATCGGCGGCTTGGCTATCGGCCTCATCGCTTTCGGGCTCGCGCGCTGTCGCGGCGGCCCGCAACGGCCCATCGTCGATCCCATCGAGGCCAATGCCCTGCATGGGGGGCGGCTCTCGGTGAAGGGGTCCGTCGCCGTGGCGGCCCAGAACGTGATTTCGAACGGCAGCGGTGCCTCGGTCGGCCTCGAGGCCGGCTTCACCCAGATCTGCGCCAGCCTCGCCTCCCGTCTCGGCGTCGCCTTCGAAATGCGCCGCTCCGATCTACGGACCCTGGTGGGCTGCGGGTCGGCCGCTGCCATCGCGGCCGCCTTCGGCGCGCCGCTCACGGGGGCGTTCTATGCGTTCGAACTCATCATCGGCACCTATTCCATTGCCACACTGACACCGGTCGTGGTGGCGGCCCTGTGCGGCAGCCTCGTGGCCAAGGCGCTGGTGACGCAAAGCCCCCTCGTCAGCGCCAATGGGTTCGAGGCCCTGACGACCCGGGCGATTACGGGAATCGACACCCTGCCGAGCCTCGCCCTCGGTCTTGCCTGCGCCGGGCTCGGCATCCTGATCATGCGCGGCGTCACCCTGGTGGAGCAGGGGGTGCGGGCGACCGGTCTGCCGTCCTTCCTCGCGCCGGCCCTCGGCGGTCTCTGCGTCGGCGCCCTGGCTCTCGCGGTCTCGCCGCAGATTCTCTCCGGCGGTCATGGCGCGCTCCATCTCCACCTCGATGTCGACATGCCCGCCATGGGGATCGGTGCCCTGGCGCTGCTGTTCGTGGCCAAAGCTTCGGCCTCGGCGATCTCCATCGGATCGGGCTTTCGCGGCGGGCTGTTCTTCGCTTCCCTCTTCCTCGGCGCCCTTGCGGGGAAACTCTTCGCCGCGTTGGTGGCGGAGACGATCCCCGGCCTGTCAGGCCTTCACGGATTGTCCGGTCTGGAGAGCCTCACAATGTTCGGCCTCACGCCGCTCGCCTATGCGGTGATCGGCATGAGCGCGCTAGCGGTGGCCGTCATCGGCGGCCCGCTGACGATGACGTTCCTCGCCCTCGAACTCACCGGCAGCTTTCCCATAACCGGCCTCGTCCTCGTGGCCGTGATCGCCTCGTCGATGACCGTGCGGAAGACCTTCGGCTATTCCTTCGCCACCTGGCGCTTCCACCTTCGCGGCGAAAGCATCCGCAGCGCGCACGATATCGGCTGGATCCGGTCGCTCACCGTGGGGGCGTTGATGCGCCGCGAGGTCGAAACCACACCGGTCGACATGACGCTGCGGGATTTCCTGAAAGCCCATCCCCTCGGCTCGCCCTCGCGCGTGGTGCTGGTCGACGGGGAAGGGCGCTATGCGGGGATCGTGCTGGTGCCCGAGGCCCATGCCCTCGCTACCGTCGATGGCGAGGCCGCTCTCGCCGAGGCCATGCGTTATGCCGACGTGTTCCTCACTGCCGACATGAACGCCAAGCAGGCGGCCACTGCCTTCGATGGAGCCGAGAGCGAGGCGTTGGCGGTGGTGGACGATCTGGCCTCGCGCCGGGTGGTCGGCCTGCTCACCGAGAGCCACACGCTGAAGCGCTACACCGAGGAACTCGACCGGCAGAGGCGGGCGATCATGGGCGAGTCTGGATAAGCACAGGACGCTTCGCGATTTTCTGTGCCGGACCCGGGAGCTGGTTTCGCCATCGCCCCATCCGCCCGGGAAGGGCGGATGGGATTGGTCGTTTCAGGCCGGCACCACCCGGCGCGACTTGCGCATCAGCGCCTCTTCCACGGTGCCGTCGCCGTCGAGATAGCCGTGACGCTTGGGGTTCGGCATGATCAGCGAGCCGATGAAGGCGATGGCGAGCATCGCCGTGACGTACCAGAAGAAGCTGCTCTCAGAGCCGATCTGCTTCAGATACAGGGCCACCATCTCCGCCGTGCCACCGAAGATGGAGTTCGCGACCGCGTAGGAGAGGCCGACGCCGAGCGCGCGGACCTGGGTCGGGAACAGTTCGGCTTTCACGATGCCGCTGATGCCGGTGTAGAAACTGATCACCGTGAGGCCGATCATGATCAGGCCGAACGAGAGGTACGGGTTGGTCGTGGCGCCGATGGCGGTCATCAGCGGCACCACCATCAACGTGCCGAGCCCGCTATAGAGAAGCATGTTGGTCTTGCGGCCGATCCGGTCCGACAACCAGCCGAAGAAGGGCTGGATCACCATGTAGACCAGAAGCGCCGCCGTGGAGATCTGCGAGGCAGTGATCTTGTCGATATGCGCCGTGTTGAAGAGATACTTCGGCATGTAGGTGGTGAAGGTGTAGAAGCTCAGGGAGCCGCCGGCGGTGTAGGCGAGCACCACGCAGAACGCCCGCCAATGCTTGAAGAGGGCGGCGAAGGTGCCGGATTCCTTCGAGGCCATGTCCTCTTTCGTGGCGGTTTCCGCGAGCGACGAGCGCAGGAACAGGGCGACCACAGCCGCCATCGCGCCGATCAAGAACGGGATGCGCCAGCCCCAGGCGGTGAGTTGCTGGGCGGTGAGGACGCTCTGCAGGATGATCAGCACCAGCGAGGCGAGGAGCTGGCCGCCGATCAGGGTGACGTACTGGAACGAGGCGAAGAACCCGCGCTGACCCTTCAGGGCGACCTCGCTCATGTAGGTCGCGCTGGTGCCGTACTCGCCGCCCACGGACAGGCCCTGGATCATGCGCGCGAGCAGCAGCAGGGCGGGAGCCCAGTGCCCGACGCTGGCATAGGTCGGCAACACGGCGATCATCAGCGATCCGCCGCACATCATCAGCACCGAGATCATCATCGAGGTCTTGCGGCCGAGACGGTCGGCGATGCGGCCGAACAACCAGCCGCCGATGGGGCGCATGAAGAACCCCACGGCGAACACGGCCGCGGATTTCAGGAGCTGGCTGGTATCGTCACCCTCTGGGAAGAAAACCGGCGCGAAGTAGAGGGCGAAGAAGGCGTAGCAATAAAAATCGAACCACTCGACCAGGTTGCCCGACGACGAGCCGACGATGGCGAAGATGCGGCGACGGCGATCTTCCGGATCGTCGGGCCGCGAAGGATCGATCGCGATAGCATCGGACATGTGGACTCCCAGACTTCGAGCAGGACCTTCGGAGTAGGTCTCTTGGGCGGCGACGTTAAGCACCGGTCCAAGATTCACAAGGGCTTAAGCGCGGCTTTTCTACAGCGCGCTTGAAATGTCAGCCGTTCTTCGCGCCGGGACGGTTGGCTGTTCAGAGCCAAAGGATAGGCGAGCGCGCCCGTCCAATGAAAGGCGCATCATTCAAGCTTGAGCGTAGCGGTCTCCATGATGAGAGGCGTCATGTTACAAAAATGAGGAACGGTTTTGCCGGTCTTTCTGTTTCGGCTTCGCATCGGCGCCTGTCGGCGTCTGAGTTCCACATGAGAATGGACTGATCGACATGAGCAAGATCTTGCGGAGTACGATGACGGCTGCCGTTCTGGTCGTCGGTGCGGCGACTGCTTTCGCCCAAGGTGGGCCTGGAGCCGGCGGTGGAGGCGGTGCGGGCGGCGGCGCGGCAGGAGCCGGTGCGCCGGGTGGTGGCGGCGCGGGTGGTGCGGGATCGGCCGGTGGCGCCGGAATGCGTGGCGGCGGTGGCGCCGGAGCGGAACGTGGTGGAGCGGCAGGCGGTTCGGAGCGTGGCGGTTCTCCGGGGGAACGTGGTGGTCCGGCGGGCGAGCGCGGCGGAGCGGCCGGGATGGAACGGGGCGGTAGCGACCGGAATGGCCGCATGGAGCAGGGTGAACGCCCGGGTGCCGGCGGAAGGACGGACGCCGGCCGGCCAGATCGTGACGGCAAGGCCGATCGTGACGGCAAGGCTGAACGCGATGATAAGCCGGACCGGGGCGAGCGCATGGAGCGAGGCGGCAAGGCCGATCGCGACATGAAGGACGGCAAGGCGGACCGTGGCGAGCGGATGGATCGCGAGAAGGGTGATCGCGGTGACAGGGGCGGGCGTGGAGATCGAGGCGGACGAGGCGACAGTGGCGCCGTGCGTGGAGCCTATGGCCGGCTTGGTGCTCCGCAGCGGACGGAGTTTCGCCAGAACGTGCTGCGTCGCGGCATTCCACGCCTCGCCGCCGGTGCCTTCGCCCTGACGGTGGGGACCGCCATTGCTCGCAATTACACCCTTTACGACCTCCCGCCGGATATCGTTCGGATCGTGCCGGAATACGAAGACTACCGCTACGTCCTCGTCGATGATGACATCGTCATCGTCGATCCCGATACCTACGAAATCGTGGACGTCATTCGCGGCTGATCTCGGATCGGCGGTTTCCCCGAGAGGGGAGCCGCCGCAGGGCGAAGCATCTTCCTTTGTCGTCCGTAGCCGCGATGCCGGCCATAGCGATGCTGGTGCTCAACAGCCGCGACGTGATGATGCGAAAGTAAGTCCAGAGGCTCCGGATCGGTTGTCATCACCGATCCGGAGCCTCTACGTCTCAGCTTTTCCACCGATCTGTCGCTCGCTGCGAAAGGCATATCCGTAGCCAGCGAAGGTCTGTGATCCTATTTTGTCGTCTTCGTCTCTCGGTTCGTGGTTTCCGCCGCCGGCACCGCTTGGTCGTTCGGGCCTTCGGCGTGTCACAGGTTCTCAAAGGCAGAAACGGGGGGCGCCTTCGCGCGGCCCACTCGGCTCGGGCGGGCCGGCCCTCACGGTGCCTGGTTTCCCTCAGCGGCCGCCTCGATCCAGCATCCGCGAGACCACCCTGGCGGTGTAATCCACCATCGGAACGATCCGTGCGTAGTTGAGCCTGGTCGGACCGATCACGCCGACGACACCGACGATCTTCTGCGAACCGTCCCGGAACGGCGCCGCGATCATCGATGAGCCCGAGAGCGAGAACAGCTTGTTCTCCGAGCCGATGAAGATGCGGACGCCCTCGCCGCCCTCGGCGCGGGAGAGGAGTTCGATGACGTCCTTCTGCGTCTCGAGATCGTTGAACAGCAGGCGGATCCGTTCGAGATCCTCCACCGCGCGCAGGTCGTCGAGCAGGTTCGCCTGGCCGCGTACGATCAGTTGGCGGGCCTCTGACGGCCCGACCGTGGTGGCGAGACCGGCATCGACCAGCCGCTCGGTGATGACGTCGAGTTCGCGCTTCATCGCCTCGCGGCCAGCCTCGATTTCCGCTCTCAAGCCTCCGAGGGTCCGCCCCTGCAAGCGGGCATTGAGGTAGTTCGAGGCCTCCTGCAGGGCGCCCGCCGGAAGGCCGGGCGGCAGGTCGAGGAGGCGGTTCTCCACCGAGCCGTCATCGGAGACGAGGACGACGAGGGCGCGGGCGGGATCGAGCCTGACGAACTCGATGTGCTTGAGATGGACGTTGCTCTTGGTGGTGACGACAACGCCCGCCCCCCGCGAAATGCCCGACAGCATCGACGAGGCCTCGGCGAGGGCGCTCTCGAAGGTGTGGCCCGAGGCGGCGGCGCGCATCTGCGCCTCGATCCGCTCCTGCTCCTCGCGGCCGACATCGCCGATCTCCAACATGGCGTCGACGAAGAAGCGCAGGCCGAGTTCCGTCGGCAGGCGCCCGGCGGAGGTGTGGGGCGCGAAGATGAGCCCGGAATGCTCCAGATCCGCCATGACGTTTCGGATCGAGGCCGGGGACAAGGCCATCGGCAGGATCCGCGCGAGGTTGCGCGACCCCACCGGTTCGCCCGTCGTGAGATAGCTCTCGACGATCTGCCGGAAGATCTCACGCGTCCGCTCATTCAGGGCCGAGAGGGCCTGAAGTTGCTGCGAGGACGAATAGGGATGCGCGCGTTCGGTCACTGGGTGTTTCCTGACCGCCGATTGTGTCCGGCCCGGAGCCCGGGCACAACCTTTACCGGTGAGGCATAGCCGCCCTGTGGTCTGCTAATCCGTTTGCCGCCCGAACGGAACGGCCTTTGCGTTGCGTCGCCGCCCTCGCGAGCCTGCTCGCCGTGGCCGGCGGGTCTGGTTGAAGGACCCGCAGCTCCCGTCCGTTCGGAGGAACACGCCGCCGTGCCCGACCTCGACACCGTCGTCAAAGAGATCGCCGAGGAGATGGCGGACAGGCCGGACCGGGGGGAGGTCGCCACATACATACCGGAACTCGCCCGGGTCGACCCGAAGGCGTTCGGTCTCGTCGTCATCGATGCGGACGGTCACGTGGCGGCGGGAGGCGACAGCGACACGCCGTTCTCGATCCAGAGCATCTCGAAGGTTTTCACCCTCACCCTGGCACTCGGCATGGCCGGCGACCGTCTCTGGCGCCGGGTGGGACGCGAGCCCTCGGGCAGTCCCTTCAACTCCATCGTCCAGCTGGAGCGCGAGCGCGGCATTCCGCGCAATCCCTTCATCAATGCCGGTGCCATTGCGGTCACCGACGTGATCCTGTCGGGCCATCAGCCGAGGGAGGCCCTGGGCGAGATCCTGCGTTTCATGCAGTTCCTGGCGCAGGATCCCACGATCATCATCGACGAGGCGGTGGCGGCCTCTGAACTGCGCACGGGCTTTCGCAACATCGCGCTCGCCAACTACATGAAATCCTTCGGCGTTCTCGACAATCCGGTGGATTTTACCCTCGGCGTCTATTTTCACCACTGCGCCATCGCCATGTCATGCCGGCAGCTCGCCAACGCCACCCGTTTCCTGGCGCATTCCGGGCGCAACCCGATGACCGGTTATTCCGTGGTCTCGGCTGAGCGAGCCCGGCGTATCAATGCGGTGATGCTTACCTGCGGTCACTACGACGGCTCGGGTGAGTTCGCGTATCGGGTCGGCCTGCCGGGCAAGAGCGGAGTCGGCGGCGGGATCATCGCCGTGGCACCGGAAAAGGCTTCGATCGCGGTCTGGTCGCCGGGCCTCGACGCATCCGGCAATTCCCATCTTGGCCGGATCGCCCTCGAACAGCTGACCAAGCGCCTCGGCTGGTCGATCTTCGGCGCTTGATCGCGCTCGCCCGGGCGCCTTTCCGGTCCTCAGCCCTCCGGCGCGTCCGCGGCCTTTCTCTTCAACACAGCGAGGTAGTCCCGCAGGAGCCCCACGCGTTTCGGCCGGAAGCTCGCGCCCGCGAGTTCGGCAGCGGCGATCCGGTCCACTCTGAACATCCGGTGCGCCTCGCGCAGACAGCACCAAGTGAGGACCACCAACTTGCGGTCGAGATAGACGATCGCAAGCGGCCAGATCGTCCGTTCCGTGATCCGCGCCTCACCGTCCGCGTAGCGGATCGTCACCGCCTCTTCGCGCCAGCACCCTTCGCGGATCACCGCCGTGGCGGGGGAGGGGGCGAAGCGCTCCTCGGAGCGCCGGACCTGCGAGACCGCGTGGAGCAGGTGCTGTTGGCCGGTATCGGGGAGGGTCGCCGCCACCTTGGCGAGCACTGCGGCGGCGGCCCTCGCCAGCGCCGGATCTCCCATGTGCCGGACCTCGGACAAGCCGAGCACCAGCGCTTCGATCTCGATTCGATCGAAGATCTGTGGCGGCAGAGCCCCGTCCTCGATCAGTCGGTAGCCGTAGCCGCGCTCACCCTCGATATGGGCGCCGGCTGCGCGAAGGCTATCGATGTCGCGGTAGAGCGAGCGGAGGGAGACGCCCGTCTCCTCCGCCAGCCGGGCCGCCGTCACCGGCGCAGGCAGCATGCGCAGAGCCTGAAGCAGTCGGAAGAGGCGGTCCGTGCGAGCCAAAGTTCAACTGACGCAGAGTGGCAGTAGCGCTCGCTTATAGGCATCGGTGTCGACCCCGCCAACACGAGTACCCCGATGCTGACCCTCTTTCATTCGCCCAAAAGCCGCTCGACCCGCATCATCGCGCTGCTGCACGAGCTCGGCGCCCTCGACGAGGTGTCGGTGGAAATCGTCGCCATCGCGCGCCAGGACGGCTCCGGCCAGTGCGATCCCAGCAATCCCCATCCCGAGGGAAAGGTGCCGCTCCTCGTTCATGACGGCGTAACGATCTGGGAGAGCAGCGCGATCATGCTCTACCTCGCCGACCTCTACCCGAAAGCTGGCCTGAGTATCCCGCCGGGTCATCCGCAGCGGGGGGCCTATCTCAGCTGGTTCGCGTGGTATTCGGGTGTGGTCGAGCCGGTGATGCTGCTGGAAGCGGTCGGGCTCACGCATCCCGCCATCGCTTCGACTTTTCGCGGGGGTGTGGAGGTGCGACAGCGGCTCGCTGCAGCACTCGCCAAGGGGCCCTATCTCTTCGGCGAGCGCTTCACGGCGGCGGACCTACTGCTTCACTCGCCTTATGCCTGGTTCGGCAAACCGGGCGATCCGGTCCTCGATGCGTGGATCGAGCGCTGCATGGCCCGTCCTGGGGCGGCTTTCGCCACGGAGTTCGACCTCCTGCACCCACTGAAATGAGCGGTCTCAGCAGGGCACTCCATCTCAGCATGGGTGAAGCGCGGCGGTTCTGAGCTAATGTCTCGACTATCGTCCGCGCAGCGTCGATATCGGGCATTGTGCCTAAAAAGACGCCATTCGGCTCATGAAGCAGTCATGGAGAATGAAAATCGCCACGGCGCCGAGGAGCGCCGTGGCGGATGTTGTGTCAGGCTGCTGCCTTCGCTTCCTCGGAAGTCGGAACCGAGGCGACGGTCTTCAGGATCTGCGAAGCGATCTGGTAGGGGTCCCCCTGGCTGTTGGGACGGCGGTCTTCCAGATAGCCCTTGTACTCATTGTTGACGAAGCTATGCGGCACGCGGATCGAGGCGCCGCGATCGGCGATGCCGTAGCTGAACTGGTCGATCGCCGCGGTCTCGTGCTTGCCGGTCAGACGCATGTGATTGTCCGGGCCGTAGACGGCGATATGATCGTCCAGGTTCTCCTTGAACGCCGCCATGAGCGCCTCGAAATAGGCTTTGCCGCCCACCGTGCGGAGGTGCTCCGTCGAGAAGTTGGCGTGCATGCCCGAGCCGTTCCAATCGGTCGCACCGAGTGGCTTGCAATGGTATTCGATGTCGATCTCATACTTCTCGCACAGGCGCTGCAGGATGTAGCGGGCGACCCACATCTCGTCGGCGGCCTTCTTGGAGCCCTTGCCGAAGATCTGGAACTCCCACTGGCCCTTTGCCACCTCGGCGTTGATGCCCTCGTGGTTGATGCCGGCGTCCAGGCACAAGTCCAGATGCTCTTCGACGATCTTGCGTGCGATCGAGCCGACCTCCTTGTAGCCGACGCCGCAGTAATACGGGCCCTGGGGGGCCGGGTAGCCGCTGGCGGGGAAGCCGAGCGGACGACCGTCCTTGTAGAAGAAATACTCCTGCTCGAAGCCGAACCAGGCGCCGTCGTCGTCGAGGATCGTGGCGCGCTTGTTGGAGGCATGCGGCGTCACGCCGTCCGGCATCATCACTTCGCACATCACCAGCACGCCGTTCTTGCGTGTGCTGTCGGGGAAGTGGCGCACGGGCTTGAGCATGCAGTCGGAGCTGCCGCCCTCGGCCTGCATCGTCGAGCTGCCGTCGAAGCCCCAAAGCGGAAGCTGCTCGAGGGTCGGGAAGCCGTCGAATTCCTTGATCTGGGTCTTGCCACGCAGGTTCGGCACCGGCGTGTATCCGTCGAGCCATAGATACTCGAGCTTATATTTCGTCATTTCGAGCCTCTCGTCCCTCAAGCGATCCGACGGCCGGGTCTCCCCCTCACATCGTTCGCGGCCGTTCGTAGCCGGAATCGCCGCTAGCATAACGTGTGCCAGCCATGGTCGTGGGGCGAGGTGCCATCGACGGCGGGATCCGGCCGCAACGAGGCGGACCCTTTACTCACAGGGATAGAGAATCCGTCTCGCGGGAATGATTCTGCCTACCGAGTAGGCACCCCTAAATGGGCATCCGGGAAGTGCTCGAGCGAATGCTCATATTCTGTTCGCCATCGTTGCCTTGCCCATTTGCTTAGCAAGCGACGACGCAGCGTGGTCGTGTGGCTAGGAACATTGTCCGGTGGAAGCGCGCCTTCTGCTTAATCCCGAAACAAAAAATATAAATTCGGAGCAGCGCATGCTGCCTTTCCAGGCGAGCACGCGTTCCATCGCATCCGCACCAATACGGTCGGCGATACGAGTAACTCACGGAACGGAGTCCGTCCTGATGAAGAACCCAACCCTGTCCGCCATGGCGAAGACCCTCGCCATTGTGGTCGCCCTGGTGGGCGCGATGATCCTCGGTACTCCGCGCGGCGCCCAAGCCGCACCGATGGCGGTGTCCAGCCAAGTCGCCGGCTCGGTCAACGTGGCCGCCACGCAGGTCCAGTACGGTGGTGGTCACTGGCGCCATCACGGCCGGCATCATCGCCGTCACTTCGGTCACCATCGCGGTCGCCACTTCGGCCATCACTACGGCCGTCGATTCGGCCACCACCACCATCACCGCCGTTTCGGTCATCATCATCGTCGCCACTACCGCTACTGAGGCGTGAGTTGGGGGCGCGTCCCCGTGGGCGCGCTCCTCTTCATTCTGGCCGCGCTTGCCGGTGGACAAACCGGGGCCTAAGAGCCCGGACGATCAATCCGGAACTCGACCAAGGAGAGTGCCCATGCGGCCCTCGAAGCGCGCGAACGACGAACTGCGCACCGTCACCCTGGAGCGCGCCGTCGCCCGCTATGCCGAGGGTTCCTGCCTCGTCACCTTCGGCCAGACGAAAGTGCTCTGCACGGCCTCCCTCGAAGAGCGCGGCCCGCCATGGCTGCGCGGCTCGGGCAAGGGCTGGGTCACCGCCGAGTATTCCATGCTCCCCCGCGCAACCCACGAGCGCACTCGCCGCGAGGTGAATTCCGGCAAGCCCTCCGGGCGGACGCAGGAGATTCAGCGGCTGATCGGCCGCTCGCTCCGTGCCGTCACCAATCTTCCCGCCATCGGCGAGCGACAGATCACCGTGGATTGCGATGTGATTCAGGCGGATGGCGGTACCCGCACCGCTGCGATTACCGGAGCCTGGATTGCACTGCACGATTGTTTCACCTGGATGCGCGGGCGCTCCATCATCTCGGTCGACCCCCTGCGCGAGCATGTCGCCGCGATTTCCTGCGGCATCTACAAGGGCACCCCGGTGCTCGATCTCGAATACGCGGAGGATTCGGCCGCCGAGACCGATGCGAATTTCGTCATGACCGGCTCCGGCGGCCTCGTGGAGGTGCAGGGCACCGCCGAGGGCAAGCCCTTTTCGGAGGCCGAACTCATCGAATTGCTGCGGCTGGCCCGTGGCGGAGTCGAGCAGCTCGTTTCCCTTCAGAAGCAGGCGATCGCATGAGCGAGCCGCGCATTCTCACAGGGCGGCTGGTCATCGCCACCCACAATCCCGGCAAGCTCGTGGAGATGCGCGAGCTACTGGCGCCGTTCGGCGTGGAGGCCGTCTCGGCGGGCGAACTCGGTCTGCCCGAGCCCGATGAGACCGGTACGATGTTCTCCGAGAATGCGGCGATCAAGGCCGTTGCCGCAGCCCAGGCCTCGGGCTTGCCCGCCTTCGCCGACGATTCCGGCCTCTGCGTCAATGCCCTCGACGGTGCACCCGGCCTGTTCTCCGCCCGCTGGGCTGGTCCGAACAAGGACTTCTCCGGCGCCATGGCCCGCATTGCGGCCGAACTCGACAAGCGTGGCGCCGCGACCCGCCGAGCTCACTTCGTCTCTGCCCTCGTCATCGCCTGGCCGGATGGCCATACCGAAACGTTCGAGGGTCGGGTGTTCGGCGATCTCGTGGAGCCGCGCGGCTCACAGGGCTTCGGCTACGACCCGATGTTCTTGCCGGACGGCTACGATCGCACCTTCGGCGAGATCTCCTCGGAGGAGAAGCATGGCGTCGACTGGCAGAGCGGGAACGCCCTGTCGCACCGCGCCCGCGCGTTCGTGCTTCTGGCCGGCAGCTGCCTGCGTCGGCCCGGCTGAACGGGCGGGCGAGCTTCTTTACGCCTCACCTCGGCCGCATGCGGAGGTGAGGCGGTCACCTTGGATCGTCCCGGCACCATTGCCAAAATCCCCAGCCGCGCGCACATCCGCCCGATGACCGATCGTTCAGGCCCGGACCACCCGACCCGCGATGCCGGGTTCGGCGTCTATGTCCATTGGCCCTTCTGTGCCTCGAAGTGCCCCTATTGCGACTTCAACAGCCATGTCCGCCATGCACCAGTGGATGAGGGTCGTTTCCTCTCTGCGTTTCGGGCCGAGATCGCCAATGTGGCGGCGCGAATTCCGGGCCGCACCGTGTCGAGCATCTTCCTCGGCGGCGGCACCCCGTCATTGATGCAGCCGAGCACCGTCGCGGGGTTGCTCGAGGCCATCGACGATGCCTGGGGCGCGGCGCCCGATATCGAGGTGACGCTGGAAGCGAACCCGACCAGCGTCGAGGCCGGCCGTTTTCGCGGTTATCGGGCCGCCGGAGTGAACCGCGTTTCCCTCGGGGTCCAGGCCATGGACGACGCCTCCCTGAAGGCCCTCGGGCGGCTCCACACGGCCGCAGAGGCGATGGCGGCGGTCGAGACGGCAGCCGCGCATTTCCAGCGCTACTCCTTCGATCTCATCTATGCGCGGCCGAACCAGAGCGCGTCCGCCTGGCGTGCCGAGCTCAGGGAGGCCATCGCCAGGGCGGCCGAGCACCTGTCGCTCTATCAACTGACCATCGAGCCGGGGACGCCGTTCTTCGGACTTCACGCCGCCGGCAAGCTCGTCCCACCGGACAACGATATGGCGAGAGCGCTCTACGACGTGACGCAGGAGGTCTGTGACGCGGCCGGGCTCTCTTCCTACGAGATTTCCAACCATTCCCGCCCCGGTGCGCAATCGCGGCACAACCTGCTGTACTGGCGTTATGGCGAATATGCCGGCATCGGTCCCGGCGCGCATGGCCGGCTGGTGACCGGCGAAGGGCGAATCGGTACGGTCACCGAACGGGCTCCGGAAGCCTGGCTCGCCCGGGTCGAGCGCGACGGCCACGGCATCGTCGAGACCGAAACCCTCTCGGCCGCAGACCAGGGCGACGAGTTCCTGATGATGGGCCTGCGTTTGAGGGAGGGCGTCGATCCGGGCCGCTATGCGATGCTCAAGGGTCGCCCCCTCGATCCGGTCCGGGTCGAGGCCCTGATCGGCGATGGGCTCGTCGCCCGTCTGGACGGAGGCCGTATCGCCGCGACCCCGCGCGGTGCGCCGGTTCTGAACGCGGTGGTGGCGGAACTCGCTGCCTGATGCCGGAGCGCCGGCCATGACCGCGTCGGTCGTCGCCCTCGTGCTCGTCGCGGCCTTCCTCCACGCCGCCTGGAACATATTACTGCGTGGCGGCACGGACCGGCTCTGGTCGATGAGCGTGATGAACCTCGCCGTCGGCGGGCTCGGCCTCGCGGGCCTCATCGCATTCGGCCTGCCGAACCTGTCGAGCTGGCCCTACGCGGCGGCCTCCTCCACATCGCCTAAAACGCTCTGCTGCCGGTGACCGATCGCAGGGGCGATCTCGGCCAGACCTAGCCGATCGCCTGGGGTTCATCGCCGGCCATGGTCGCCCTCCATGCAGCCCTCATCGGCCACACCTGACGCGCACGGCGGATCATGTGCCGGAGGGGCCGAGCGTGCGCGGTGCCGGGCTGACGATGGTCGGTGCGCCGCTACGGATCTCGTAGATGGCCAGTGCCCTGTCGCTCAACCCCTCCGGCCGGAAGCGGAAGGTGCCGTCGATCCCAGAGAAGCCTGCCTGCGTCGTCAGGGTGACGTCGGCGAAGCGCTGCGATCCGTACTGCCGCGTCAGCGCCGCCATGAGCGAGACGGCGTCATAGGCCAACGTCGCCACGCGTGGTGGCACGGAGCCGAAACGCGCCTGATAACGCTGCGAGAAACCGTTGAACCCATTGGCATCCGCCGCTGCGAACCAGCCGCCCTGCAGGGCGGGGAGGGCAAAGACGCGTGGATCGTTCCACACCGCCGTGCCAATGGGTCTGACCCGGCCGGGAGAAAACCCCGCCTTGGTGAGCGCGGGTGCGACGACGGCCAAGCCCTCCGGGCTTTCCGGCAGGAACAGGGCATCGGCCTGGGCGCCGGGACCGTTGATCAGGCCGGCGAGGCGCGAGATGGCGGGGGCGGGCGCGCCCGGCGCGTAGCGCTCGATTCCCACCAGGCGGGCGCCCTTCCTCGCCACCGCCTCGCGGAACTGCGCCTCTACGGCATTGCCGTAGCTGCTCTCGGGGATCAGAGCGGCGAAGGAGCGGCGTCCGGCTGCAACCGCTTCGTCGACCACGCGGTCCACCTCGGCCTGCGGCAGGAAGCTGAGAAGATAGACGCTGCGCGCCGCGACGCTCGCATCGGTGGAAAAGGCGATGATCGGCTTGCCGGCCCCACGCGTGACCCCAGCCGCCGCCTGGACATTGGCCGCGAAAAGCGGTCCGAGCACCAGCTCGGCGCCCTCGGCGAGGGCGGCCTGGGCCGCTTCGCGCGCGCCATCGGGCGAGCCGCGGTCATCCTTCACCAGGATCTGCAGGTCGGGCTTCTGGAAATCCTCCACGGCGAGTTCTGCGGCATTGCGCAGTGCCGCGCCGACTGCCGAACCCGGACCGGAGAGGGGCAGGATGAGAGCGATCTTCACCGACCCGGTGCCGATCTTCGTTGCACCCAATGACGTCGCCTGCGGATCGCCCGCGGCGGCCATATCCGGGTTAGGCGCGGCTTTCGTGGCGCGCGGGCCGCCATCGGGGCCGCCGATGCAGCCGCCAAGCCCCCCGACGAGCATGAGGATCGCCGCGGCCCTTGCCCAACCGACCGTGGCGGGACCGTGGCCCCTTGCAAGGCTTTTCCCCATTGCACGGTACTCCCCGTCGCTCATCTGCATCGCCCGCCCGATCCGCGCACGGTTAAAGCCTGGACGACAAAAGTAAATGTGCCGACACCCCCGGCGCGGGCATTCCTCCGGCCCGTGTCCCCGTGGCAAAGTCCGCCTCATGACTCAGAGAATCGACAATCGGACGCGCCGCTCCAAGGCAGTCCACGATCCGGCCAAGCCCGTCTCCACCTTCACCGCTTTCGGCCTTGCGGCGGAGGCCGAACCGCTCGACCCCGGACTGCACGTGGTGGCGACCCCGATCGGCAACCTCAAGGACGTCTCGTTCCGTGCGCTGGCGACCTTGGCGGCGGCCGATACCGTGCTCGCCGAAGACACCCGCGTCACTCGCACCCTCCTGATGCATTACGGCATCACGACGCCGCTGGTCGCCTATCACGAGCATTCGAACGCGGCGGTGCGTGAGCGTATGATCGCACGGATGCAGAACGGCGAGGCCTTGGCCCTGGTCTCGGATGCCGGAACGCCGTTGGTTTCCGACCCCGGTTTCAAGCTCGTCCAGGCTGCGATCGAGGCGGGCATTGCGGTGACGCCTATCCCCGGTCCATCCGCGGTGATGACCGCCATCGTCGCGGCGGGCCTGCCCACCGACCGCTTCTTTTTCGAAGGCTTCCTGCCGCAGAAATCCGGTGCCCGGCGCAATCGCCTTGCGGCGCTCGGGCAGATCCCCGGAACGCTGGTCCTGTTCGAATCACCCCACCGCCTGCCCGAGATGCTGGTGGATGCCGCCGCGATCCTCGGAGGGAGCCGGCCCGCGGCAGTCGCCCGCGAACTCACCAAGCTCTACGAGACAATCCGGCGCGGCACCCTCGCGACCCTGGCGGAGACCTTCACCGAGGAGGGGGCTCCCAAGGGCGAGGTGGTGGTGGTGATCGGGACCAACCCGGAAGAACCGCCGGAGGAGGAGGTCGAGGCCGGTCTCGATGCGGCGATCGAAGCGGCGCTGTCCCGCCACTCGATCAAGGACGCCGCCGCCCTCGTGGCCGATGCCACCGGCCAGCCCCGTCGCGTGGTCTATGCCCGCGCCCTCGTCCTCGCCCGGCGCTCCGATGCGGACGTCTAAGCTCATCGACGCGAAAGAGCGGCGGCGCGCCACCTACCTGCGCGGCCATTCGGGCGAGACCCTCGCCCTCCTCGCCATGATGATCAAGGGGTATCGCCCGCTCGCCCGGCGCTTCAGCGCGAGCGGCGGGGAAATCGACCTCATCCTGCGCCGGGGCGACACGATCGCTTTCGTGGAGGTGAAGGCGAGGGCGACCCTCGACACGGCCCGGACCGCCATCGATGCGAAGAAGCGCGCCCGTTTTTCGCGCGCGGTGCGCACTTGGATGGCGCGCAATCCGCGCTATGCCACCATGACGTTGCGTGCGGATGCCGTCTTCGTGGCACCGCGCACCTGGCCTCGCCACCTGCCCGATGCCTTCGCGATCGAGGGCATGTGAGGCGGCGCGACGGCCGTACTGCACATCGAAGGTCGCCGCTTACTTCCTCGCTGCGGCGAGGGCGGCGATCAGCGTGCGCTTAAGATCGGCCTGGCTGAACGGCTTCTGGACCACGGGACGGTCGCGGAACGGCTCGCGGATTCCCGCGCCGCCATACCCCGTCGAGAAAACGATGGGCAGGTTGCGTTCCGTGATCGCCTCGGCCACCGGATAGATGGGTTCGCCAGCGACGTTCACGTCGAGGATGGCGACCTCGAAGGTCTCGCTCCGTGCCATTTCCAGGGCCGTCGCGAGACGAGCCGCGGGCCCGACGACGGTGCACCCGAAATCGAGCAGCATGTCTTCGAGCAGCATGGAAATGGCGGCTTCGTCCTCCACCACCAGAACCCTGGCGCCGTCGAGGAGAGTGTCGTTCTGTTCAGCACTCACGCTGGGGATTCTTCCCTTCGATTCGTTCCGGCCTGGAACGGTGCCGTCATCCGGAGCCTTACAGGCTTGCCATCCGTGAGGTTGGCGAGAATGACGTTTAGCGCCTGCGGCAACGGTCGAGCCGTCGCCCGTTCCGCTTGGCGTGTCAAGGCGCAGGAAGCGGCCGCGGAGGTTCAGGATCGGGTTAATGTTATCGGACGATACATTTTCACGCAGATCGGCGGGACCTGTGGCGCCCGGAGCGACGAACCGGCGCGGCGCGATGGCGCTGCTGGCTGCCGGGATCGTCGCAGCGGGCACGTCCGCGCGGGCGGAGCGACCCCTCGTCGTGGCCTCGAAGAGCGACACCGAAGGCGCGCTCACGGGGGCGATGATCGCCCTCGTGCTCGAGCATCTCGGCGTGCCGGTGGTCCGCAAGCTCGGCCTCGGCCCCACCCTGATCGTCCGCGAGGCCCTCCTCTCCGGCGAGGTCGACATCTACCCGGAATACACCGGCAACGGCGCGTTCTTCACCGGCACCGAGACCGATCCCGCCTGGAAGATCCCGCAGGAGGCCTATGAGACCATCCGGCGCAAGGATGCCGAACGGGGGCTGGTCTGGCTCGCCAGGGCGCCCGCCAACAACACCTGGCTCATCGCCCTCAACGGGGATTTCGCACGGGCGCGGCATCTGGCCACGATGGCGGATTTCGCCAGGGCCGCCAATGACGGCCTCATCCTGCTGGCGGCCTCCACCGAGTTCGTGGAGAGCCCGGCGGCTTTGCCGTCCTTCGAGGCGGCCTACGGCTTCAGCCTGCCCCTCGACCGCATCGTCAGCCTGCCCGGCGGCGACACGGCGGTGACGGCCCGGGCCGCGGCGCAGCGCATCAGCGGGGTCAATGCGGGCATGGTCTATGGCACCGATGGGGCGCTCGCCGCCCTCGATCTCGTGGTCATGGGCGATCCCAAGGCGGCCCAGATCGTCTACGAGGTCGCCCCGGTGATCCGGGCCTCCGCGCTGGAGCGCTACCCGGCCATCGGTCCGGCCCTGGCGCGGGTCTTCGCCGGCCTCGACGCACCGACCCTGCGCGGCCTCAACGGACGAATCACCGTGGACGGCGAGGTCGCGGATCGGGTCGCCCGGCGCTACCTCAACGAGCGCGGGCTGATCGGGTGAGAGCGCCATCGCCGCCCGCTTCGATGCGCCATGCGACGGGCCATCGAGCGCCATGGGCCGGGCTTTTCGCGGCCGGCCTTCTCGTCGCGTCCCTCCATGGGATGGCGCTCCTCGATGTGGCGGCAAACCGTCTCCTGCCCGGCGATCCCGTCCGTGCGTCCGCGTTCCACGAATGGTCGATCGGCCTCGTCTCGCTCCTGTCGCTGGCCGGCCTCGTCGTCGGTGTGATGCCGGCCCGGCGGACGGGCGGCCTTCTCGCCCTGGGATTTTTCCTGTCGGCCTGGGCCGTGCTCCTGCTCGGCCTCGGCGCGGAGGCCGCCCGGATCGTGTCCTCCATGCCGCCGGCCGCGAGGGCCAGCCTCGGCTCCGGCTTCTGGCTGGCCTCGTCCTGCCTCCTGGCGCTGGCCGGAGGCAGCATCGCACGGGTTCGAGGCCGGGGGCTCGGCGTGCTCGCCATCCTCGCGGCCTCGGGTTTCCTGGTCGCGGCCTGGCGCGGCGGCGGGTTGGACGGGCTGTCCCTGGCGGTGGAATATGCCGCGCGGCGGGAGGCGGTGCACGAGGCCATCGCCGAGCACCTGCTCCTGGCGGGGGGAGCGATCGCCCTCGCCATCCCGGCGGCCGTGCTCCTCTCTCTCTGGCGCTCCGCGCAGGGGCTCGTCGGGCTCCTCGTCAGCGGCGTGCAGGTGATCCCCGCCGTCGCCCTGCTGGGCGCCCTCGTCGCCCTCGTCGGCGGAGTGCTGCGCGCCGTGCCGGCGCTGCGCGATCTCGGCCTCTCGGCCCTCGGGCCGTGGCCCGCGCTCCTCGGCATCGCCGCCTACCTGCTGCTGCCCCTCTGGCGCGGGATCGGCACGGCCCTGCGCGCCGCCGATCCCGCCGCCATCGACGCCGCCGAGGCCATGGGCCTGACGAAGGCCCAGATCCTGGCCCGAGTGACGCTGCCCCTCGGCGCGCCGATGCTCGTGGGCGCCCTGCGGGTCGCGGCGGTGCAGAGCCTCGGCCTGGCGACGCTGGGCGCCCTCATCGGCGCGGGCGGCCTCGGGCGGATCGTCTTCGACGGCATGGCGCAATTCGCCCCGGACCTGATCCTGCTGGGTGCCATCCCCATCATCCTCCTGTCCCTGGCGGCGGAAGGGTCGCTGAGCGCCGTCGAGGCCTCCTGCCGGGCGCGGTGGCGCGCATGAGGCCCGGCCTGCGCACCGCCCTCGCCACCGGTCTCGTCGGGGCGGCCCTCGCCGCCATGAGCCATCCGACCGTGGCGGCCTGGATCGTCTCGGGCCTCGGGGAGGCGCCGCGGCGCGGCTTGAGCGCGGAGCGCCTGCTGGCCCTGGCAACGCATCACCTCGCCCTCGCCGGGACCGGGCTCGCCCTGGTGGCGTTGCTCGGCCTCGGCCTCGGCATCCTCGCCACGCGCGCCGGCGCGGCATCCCTGCGCGGTGGCATCGACGGCATCGCGGCCGCCGCGCAGGCGGTGCCGCCGGTGGTGATGGTGGCCCTGGCCCTGCCCATCCTCGGCTTCGGCGGTCCGCCGACCCTGCTGGCGCTCGTCGCCTACGGCATCATGCCGGTCCTGCGCGGCACGGTGGGGGCGCTGGAAGCGGTCTCGCCCGAGGCACGCGAGGCGGCGCAAGCCATGGGGTTCACGCGCCTCCAGATCCTCTTGCGCGTGGAACTGCCTCTGGCGATGCCGGGCCTCGTCGATGCCCTGCGCACGGCCCTCGTCCTCGCCATCGCCACCACGGCGGTGGGGGCGCTGGCGGGGGCCTCGACCCTCGGCACGCCCATCGTCGCCGGACTGCAGAACCAGAACGTCCTGCCGATGCTCCAGGGCGCCCTGGCCACCGCCGCCCTGGCCTTCCTCTGCGACGCAGCCATGTTGGCGCTGGCGAGCATCGCCTCGGCGGACCGGGCGCGGGGATGAACGGGTTTCGCAAAGGCGGTGACCGATTTTGCGATCTGAAATCGGCGACGAGTTGGAGCCTGTTTGAGTTGTTTGTCCAACGCATTAACCTCATCCTGAGGTGCCGCGCAGCGGCCTCGAAGGAGGGCTCCAGAACCCGCTGCGCGAACTGGAGGGCTCCTTCGAGGCCTCCGCTCCGCTTCGGCACCTCAGGATGAGGTGGTCGGCTGGGGCGATCGGTGCGGTCGTTTCCGGGCCTGTTCGAACGTCACGAGGCGGCATGACAAACCCGACGGCGCAGGACATCGCGGCATTGCGGAGCGAGTGGATCACCGGAGGCCGGCTGGTCGTCGGGGACGATCCCTCTCCATCGGATCATGAAGCGGTCTACCGATGGGGCTTGGACTTCATCGACGGCGGCGCTGACGATCCCGATTACGGCACCGTCCTCGGCCTGATCTATCATAGCTTGAACTTCGACATCCCGTTCAGCGCGACGAAGTCCGTGCGGGACGATCTGATGCACATGGCGCGGAGAAAACTCGAAGATCCGCATTGGCGCAAACAAACGATCTAGCCGACAGGATGTGAGACTTTCTCGGTATCCGCGGCGACGCGAGCCTGCTCGGCGTTGGCACCTGATTGGCCGGACGGCGTGAACGGCCACCGAGGGCGTGTCGGGCCGGTGCCGTGGCCAGGACATCGTCCGAGGCGACCGGATGCGGCGCTCGCCTGTCGTCGACCAGAACGGCATGACGAGGCCGTGTCCATCCCGGGTGGTCTTGAGACGGGACGGTTCGTGGAAGCCGGTGCGTAAAATCAGACGTTCGAGGGGACAACGATCCCTGTTGTCCCTCGCGTGCGAGACGTCTGGCACTGCCCCGCGCGCGTTCTACAGCAAACCGCGCTGGGCGGATGTCAGCGGCATCGAGAGATGTCTGCCGAAGCGTGAACCTGCGCACCTCCGAAGACGACCTGTTGCCGCAACGGCGGTTGCGCCAGGGCGTAGATCAGTCGCGGCTCGGCGGGCATGCTGGCCGCATCGAGGGCGGCACGGTGCTGGGGTTCCAGTACGAGGCCGAGGGACGCCACATTGTCGGCGACCTGTGCCGCGCGGCTGACGCCCATCAGGGTCGAGGCCACGCCCGGTTTGCCCACGACCCAAGCGAGCGCGACACGCGCCGGCGATTGTCCGATCGCGTCGGCCACGCGGCGGACGGCCTCCACGATATCCCAGTTGCGCGGCGTGAACAGGCGGTCGCCGAACGGATTCGCGCCGTCGAGGCGCTTGTCGTCGGCCGGGCGCGCCTCACCGGCCTGCGCCGCGTCTTTCGGCAGGCCACCCGCGAGTGGGCCGGCCGCCTCCACGGTGGCGCGGTCGTACTTGCCCGTGAGCAACCCGTAGGCGAGAGGTGACCAAGGCACCATGCCCATGCCGAATTCAGCCGCGAGCGGGATGTGCTCGTCCTCCACCTCCCGATTGACGAGCGAGTAGAAATACTGGAGCGCGATCGGACCCGGCAGACCGCGCGAGGCGGCGAGGGTCGCGAGCTTGGCGGCATACCAGGCCGGCGTGTTCGACAGACCCCAGTAGCGAACCTTGCCCGCACGAACGAGGCCGACCATCGTTTCGAGGAGTTCTTCCGCCGGCGTGATCCCGTCCCAGACGTGCAGCCAGTACAGGTCGATGTAGTCCGTTCCCAGGCGGCGCAGCGAACCGTCGATCGCCGCGTGGACGTGCTTGGCGCCACAGCCACCTGCATGCGGTCCGCTCCCGGTGGCGAAACCCGATTTGGTGGCGAGGACGAGCCGGTCGCGCAGGCCGCGTTCGGCGACGAAACGACCGACCATCGTCTCGCTGCCGCCACTCGCGTAGACGTCGGCCGTATCGACGAAGTTGCCGCCACGCTCGACATAGGCATCGAACACCGCGCGACTGCCGGCCTCGTCGAGACCCCAGCGCGCCGCGCCGAACGTCATGGTGCCCAGCGCCAGGGGGCTCACCGCGAGTCCGGAGCGGCCCAGCGACCGATAATGCGTCAAATCCATTGTTGAGCCTCGCTAATGATCCAGCGGATGGTAGCGATACCGCCCCCATTCGATTAGCCGTTGCCGGCGGCAAGGGTCTGTGAATGGAATGCAGCAATGCGGCGTGGCGCACTCGACGATCTCGCGGCCTTCGCGGCGGTGGCACGGACCCGCAGCTTCACACGGGCCGCGGCCGAACTCGGCCTGTCCCCGTCGGCCCTCAGCCATGCGATGCGAGGCTTGGAGACGCGTCTGGGTGTGCGCCTGCTCGCGCGCACGACGCGTAGCGTCGCCCCGACGCCAGCCGGCGAGCGACTGTTGCGCTCGCTCGGCCCGGCGTTGGAAGAGGTCGAGCGTGGCCTCGCGGCGTTGGCCGATTGGCGCGACGCGCCGTCCGGCACCCTCCGGTTGACGACGTTCTCCTACGCCGCCCGCACCATCCTCGAGCCGACCCTGCCACGGTTCCTGCTCGAACACCCGGCGGTCTCGGTCGAGGTGGTGATCGACGATCGCCTCGCCGACGTCGTCACGGCCGGCTTCGATGCCGGCATACGCTTCGGCGACACGGTGGAGCAGGACATGGTGTCGGTCCGCGTCGGACCGGACCTGCGCACGGTCGTCGTCGGCACGCCGGGCTATTTCGCCCACCATCCTCGGCCGGCGACTCCAAGCGACTTGGAAGCCCATAACTGCGTGAACTACCGCCTGATCGGTGGCGGCGGCCTCCTGCCCTGGGAGTTCACCGACATGGACAAGGGCCGCGAGATACGGGTGCGCGCGGGCGGACAGTTCATCGTCAATGACGGCCCCCTCGCAGCTGCGGCCGTGCGCGCGGGGGCGGGGCTCGGCTACATGTTGGAGGACGAGGTCGCAGCCGATCTCGCGGCCGGAACGTTGGTTCAGGTGCTCGACGCGTGGTGCCCGCCCTTCTCGGGCTGTCACCTCTATTATCCCAACAGGCAGGTCACGCCAGCGCTCCGCGCTCTGATCGACGCCTTGCGATGGGTGAGACCGTGACCCCTATGGGTCGACGGCGGCCCAACCATCGATCCCACGCCGCAACAGGTCTCACTCGTCCTTGAACACCACCTTGGCGCCGCGCTCGATGCGGGTGGCGAGGTCGCGGGCGTCCCAGTTGGTCAGGCGGATGCAGCCGTGGGATTCGGTCTTGCCCACCTTCTCCGGCTCGGGCGTGCCGTGGATGCCGTAGGACGGGATCGACAGGTCGATCCAGACGATGCCGACCGGGTTGTTCGGGCCGGGGCGGATCGAGAAGGTCTTCTTCGTCTTCACGCCCTTGAACGCGTATTTGGGGTTGTAGGTGTAGACCGGCGCGAAGGCGACGCCCTTCACCTTGGCCTCGCCTGACGGGGCCGGCTTCTCCGCGCTGCCGATGGAGGCGGGGTAATAGGCCCGCAGGGTGCCGTCCTCGCCAAAGCCGCGGACATGGCGCGTGACCTTGTCGACTTCGACCCGCACGATGTCTTTCTTGGGTGTGTCGTCCTTCTTCTGCGCCTCATCGCTCTTGGACGCATCGTCCTTCTTCGACGTGTCCGTGCCGTTGTCCGCGGCCGGCTTGCCCTCGACCTTGCCGTCCGATGCATCGCGGGCCTTGTCTTCGGATTTGCCGGCCGCCTTTCCGTCGGACTTGCCGCCAGCCTTGCCGTCAGCCTTGCCCTTGGGCTTCGTCTCGTCCTTCGCCGGCTTGCCGGTATCCAGGGGCGGGACCGCCGCCACGAGGATGCCGGTGCCGGCCTTGTCGAGGGCGGCGTCCGGGTTCAGGGCGGTGAGGAGGTCGCGCGACATGTGGAACCGCTCGGCCAGCATCTCGCGCGGATTGGTGTAGCTCATCGCCTCGAGATCGGCCTGCTCCTCCATCTTGGCGGGGATTTTCTCCGCGAAGGGGCCCGCCGCGTCGGACTCGGTGATCGTGTAGGAGACCACCACCGGGTCGGCGCTGGAGGCGGCGAGCTTGTCGAAGAGCTCCTGGTTCAGGGTCTGGCTCGCAGGCAGCCCCTGCGCCACCGCGTAGGCCGACAGGGCGTTGCGCATGTTCTCGCCGTCGCGGCCGTCGATGGCGCCGGGGGAGAAATGCGCCCGGTCGAGGAGCACCTGGACCTTCACCAGAAGCGGCTGGGGTCGCTTGTCCTTCGCGCTCGTGCGGGCCTTCTTGCCGCCCGCCTTGTCGCCGCTCTCCTGCATTGTGAAGGTCGCGCCGTTGATCGCCTCGACGGTCAGGGCCTCGCCGGGTGTGGTCTTGCCCGCGTCGGAGGACGTGGTTCCTGCCGGCTTCGCCTCTAGCGCCGCCGGTGTCGCCAGGCAGACGAGGGCCATGAGCGCGACGGCACTCGGCAGGGGCAGATGGGCCATTTCGGGATCAACTTTCGCCGGGGGATCGACAGGTGCGCTCCTTAAAGCCGGCGCGCCCCTTCGGCGTTCCACATCTCCTACTGGCAGAGACGATGTCCTGCATTCCTCTCGCGCTCGTCGAGATGGAGGTGGTTGCCGTGAGCCGCATCCGATCCGGGTCCGAGCACGGTGCGGAAGAAGCCGCAGGCCTTGGCCCGGATGGCGGCCTGGAACGTCGCCTCCGGTGCGTCGTCGAGACCGGCGCCGACCTTGATCGGTGCACGCCCGTCGAAACCGTAGCCCATGATGTCGACGCCGTTGGCGAAGCTATGCTCGCTGAGCTTGGCCTCGGGATCGTGGTTCTGGCCGCGACACTCGTAGGAGGTGCCGATGGACAGGCTCCTGAGGGGGGCCTTCAGGATGCGCTCGGAGGCTTCCTGCGCCTCCGTCGCCAGGCGCGCCAGGGCCTCGGCCGTGTTGCAGACCAGGGTCGCGGGAGGCGTGAGCGCCACGTCGCCGGAGAGGCGGGTGAGCTTCAGCGGCTTCTCCGCGCCGCATTGACCGTTCGAGATCGGCGGCAGCGCCTCGAAGGTCGCGCCCAGGCGCTCCAGGCGCTTGCGGCAGGCGGTGTCGTCGAGGGGGGCGACCGTAAGGGTGAGGGC
>NZ_NKUG01000006.1 GCF_014845095.1 Methylobacterium bullatum
CGCAACCCACCGAGCCCAAATATCCGAGCCGGTCGAGTTCGGCGAAGACGAAGGCGTCGTTCCCCGTCCCCGCCACCGGGGAGGGGGCTTCATCGCCGGGCGCCTCGCGCAGGCGGGCGAAGGCGGAGCCGCCGAAGCGCAGCATCAGGATCGGCGTCAGCACGGCGTCCAGCAGCGTCGCGCTGATGAGGCCACCGAAGATCGTCACGGCCACGGGATGCAGGATCTCCTTGCCCGGCGCGGTGCCGTCGACCAGCAGCGGCACCAGGGCGATGCCTGCGGCGAGCGCCGTCATCAACACCGGCACGAGGCGCTCGTTGCTCGCCCGCAGCACCAGGGCCGGGCCGAAGGGCAGCCCCTCGTTCAACCCGAGATTCAACACGTGGCTGATCTTCAGGATGCCGTTGCGGGCGACGATGCCGGTGAGCGTCACGAAGCCGATCATCGAGGCCACCGAGAGCGGCAGACCGGCGATGGTGAGGGCGACGACGCTGCCGATGAGGGCGAGCGGCACGTTGCCCATGACGATGAGGGCCAGCACGCCGGAGCGGTAGCGGCTCGCCAACAGCGCGAAGACAAGGGCGAAGGAGACGAGTCCGAGGAGGCCGATCCTGCGGGTCGCCTCCCCTTGCGCCTCGAACGCGCCTTCGAGGCGCGCGCTGATCCCCTCCGGCAGCGTCGTGCGTGCCAGGGCCTGCGCGATGTCGGCGGCGACCTTCGAGCCGTCCGAGCCCGGCACGGTGTTGGCCTGGACCACGATACGGCGGCGGCCGTTCTCGCGCAGGATCTGGTTGGGCCCGTCCCGCTCGGCGATGTCGGCCAGGGCATGGGCGGGCACCCAGCCCGAGGGCGTCTCGATGAGGAGGTCGCGCAGGGCGGCCATGGACCGGCCGCTCTCGGGCAGGCGCAGGATCACGTCGAAGCGGCGAAGGCCGTCCACCAGGGTCGAGACCACGCGGCCGTTGGCGAGGTTCCCCACCGTCTCCACCACCGTCGCGGGGGAGACACCGTAGAGCGCCGCCTTGGCCGGATCGACCCGTATCTCGATCTGGGGCACGCGCACCTGCCGCTCCACCTGGAGGTCGGCGACGCCCGGAATGCCGGACAAGGTCTCGCGCAGGGATTCGGCGGTGCGGCGCAGCGCGTCGAGATCCTCGCCGAACAGCTTCAGGGCGATCTCGGCCCGGACACCGGAGAGCATGTGGTCGAGCCGGTGCGAGATCGGCTGGCCGACATTCACCGTGACCGGAAGGACTGACAGCCGCCCCCTGATGTCGGCGACGATGGCCGGGCGTTCGCGCCCGCCGGGCTTCAGGCGGATCTCCAGATCGGTGGAATGGACGCCCTCGGCATGCTCGTCGAGTTCGGCGCGGCCCGTGCGGCGCCCGACCTTGTCCACCTCGGGGATGTCTAGGAGCAGGCGCTCGGCGATGGCGCCGACGCGGGCGGATTCGGCGAGCGAGATGCCGGGGGTGAAGGTGGTGGTGACCGTGAACGAGCCCTCGTTGAAGGTCGGCAGGAAGGCGCGGGGCAAGCGTCCCGCGCCATAGCCGGCGGCGACCACCGCGACGATCGCGCAGACGATGGCGAGGCGCTGATGGGCGAAGGCCGTCTCCACGAGGTGCCCGTTGGCGCGCTTGAGGCCGCGGATCAGCCGGCTCTCGGGATGGTCGAGGCTCTTGAGGCCGGGAAGCAGCCAGGAGGAGAGGGCGGGCGTCAGGGTCAGCGAGACCACGAGGCTCGACAGGATGGCGATGATGTAGGCCTGGCCGAGCGGCGCGAAGAGCCGGCCCTCGATGCCCGACAGGGCAAAGAGCGGCACGAAGACGAGGCAGATGATGATCGTGGCATAGACGATGCCGGAGCGCACCTCGTTCGAGGCGTCCACGATCACCGCGAAGGACGTGCGGGGCGAACCCTCCGCCCGGTTGTCGCGCAGGCGCCGCAGGATGTTCTCCACATCGACGACGGCGTCGTCCACCAGCTCTCCGATGGCGATGGCGAGGCCGCCGAGCGTCATCGTGTTGATGGAGAGTCCGAGCAGCGAAAACACCGTGGCGGTGGCGAGGATCGAGACGGGAATGGCGGCGAGCGAGATCAGCGTGGTCCGTACGTTCATCAGGAAGGCGAACAGCACCACGGCCACCACGGCCACGGCCTCGATCAACACCGTGATCACGTTGCGAAGCGACGTCTCGATGAAGTCCGCCTGTCGGAACAGGACGTTGCCGGCCTCGATCCCGTGCGGCAGGGAGGGGCCGATCTCCTTGAGCGCCGCCTCGACCTCGCGGGTCAGGCGCACGGTGTCGATGCCGGGCTGCTTCTCGATGGAGACCACCACCGCGGGATTACCCATGAAGCCGCCGTCGCCGCGCTTGGGCCGCGCCCCGAAGGCGATCTCGGCGACCTGCCGCAGGTAGACCGGACCGCCCGGCGTCGTGACGACGAGATTGCGAAGGTCGTCGAGATCGGTGGTGCGGCCGAGCGCGCGGATCAGGACCTCGCGGCCGCCGGCCTCGGAATAGCCGCCGCCGGCATTGCCGCCGTAATTCTGGAGGGCGCGGGCGAGGGATTCGTCCGTGACGCCGAGCGCCCGCATGGCGGCGGGATTGGGGGCGACCCGGAACTGGCGCACCTCGCCGCCGATGGGGATCACCTGTGCCACGCCCGGGATCGAGAGCAGGCGCGGGCGCAAGGTGAAGTCGGCGGTCTCGCGCACCTGCATCGGGGTCGCGGTCTTCGAGGTGACGGCGACGAGAAGGATGCCGCCCATGATCGAGGAGACCGGCCCCATCTGCGGGACCACGTTGGGCGGCAGTTCCGAGCGCGCGAGCGCCAGCCTCTCGTTGACGAACTGCCGGTCCCGGAACAGGTCGGTGTCCCACTCGAACTCCACCGTGACGATGGACAGGCCGATGCCGGAGACCGAGCGCACCCGGCTGACGCCGGGCAGGCCGTTCATGCGGGTCTCGATCGGGTAGGTCACCCGCTGCTCCACCTCCGTGGGGGCGAAGCCCTCGGCTTCGGTCAGGATCGTGACCGTGGGCCGGTTGAGGTCGGGGAGCACGTCGACGGGCAGACGCGCGAGGGAGAGCGCGCCGGTCAGGACCAGGGCGAAAGCGAGCGCGACGACGAGGAGGCGGTTGCGCAGGGATTGCGCGACGATGAGGCCGAACATCTTCGCGGTTCCTCAGCGGATCTGGTCGAGGAGTTCGGCACCCTGGACGACGACGCGCCGTCCCGGCTCCAGACCGTCGGCGATGAGCGTGCGGTCGGCGTCGAGGGGATCGGTGCGGACGCTGCGCGCCACGAAGCGCTCGGCGCCGACATGCTCGTAGACCACGCTGCCGCCCTCCGCCCGCAGGATGCCGGAGCGCGGCACGGCGAGGCCGGTCCGCTCCCCCGTCAAGGGGGCGTGGACGGTGACGAACTGGCCGAGCCGCAGGCCGGTGGACTCGCCCGCCACCGCGAATTGCACCGGCACCGCCTGATTGCGGTCGGCGAGGCCGGCCCCGCGATAGGTCAGGGCAAGGCTGCGCCCGTCCCCGAGGCGGGCCGTCGCCGAGCCTTCCGGCGACAGGGCCTCGAAGCTCAGCGCCTCGACCCAGAGTTTGCCCGGATCGACGATGCGGAAGACGACGGTGCCGGGGGCGGCCATGGCGCCCGCCGTGGCGCTCGCCTCGGCGATGACCCCGTCCACCGGTGCGACCAGGGCCTCGGGCGAGCCGCGGACCGTGTCGAGGGCGGCGCGGCGGTCCTTGAGCCCGTCGCGCTCGGAGCGGGCATCGTCGAGCTGGGTCTGCGCCACGGCGCCGGTCCCCGCCAGACGTTCGAACCGGACCACGCGCCGGTCGAGGATCGCGATCTGCTGGTCGAGTTCGCCCTGGCGCTGGCGCATGTCGGAGACGTCCACCGCCTGGACCGGTGGGGTGACGGTGGCGAGAACCTCGCCGCGCGTCACGCGGGTTCCGAGGCGCGGGAAGCCGTTCGCCGGAGGGGCCAGGCGGCCGCCCACGGAGGATTGCACCACGCCGCTGGCATTGGGGTCGGCGATGACCCGGCCGGGCAGGGCCACGGTGCGGGCCACGCTCTGCGTCGCCGTCACGGCGGTGCGCAGGACGAGGAGCCGCTGCAGGGATTTGGGCACGAAGATCGAACCGTCGCCCAGGCGTTTGGCCCGGTCGGCGCCGCCGGAGGGCGGGCTCGCCATCATCCCCCCCTCGGCCGGCGCGGCATCGTGGCCTTCATGGGCGAGGGCGGCGCTGCCCAGCACGATCGTCGCCGTGACCGCCAGGACGACGACGATGGGAATCGTGCGCCGACGGCGGATCAGGACGACGGCGCCGAGGCCGAGGAGGAAGCCTCCGGCGGCAGTGACGGAGGGCGGCTGGTGCGTCAGGCGCTCGACCAGGGAAGCGGTGGCCGCCGGCTCGGAGGTCGGCGCCGCGGCTTTGGCGGCCGGCAGGTCGAGATCGAGGGAAAGGATGTCGGTGCTGCCCTCCGCCGTCACCGCGACGAGGAGGTCGTGGTGCTCGGTTTCCTCCAGCCAGGGCGCCGGGAGCCGGTAGGTGCCGTCGGCCTGGAGCTCGGCCTTCCGGCGCCCGTCCGGCGTCGAGAGGGCGAGGGTGGCGTCGGTGACCGGCGTGTTGGTCTCGAACGCGTCGAGATAGAAGACGAGATCGTGGCCCTGCACGGTGGCGACGAGTTCGTAGCGCTCCGACTTCGCCTCGGCCCGGGGTGCGGCCGCCGCGACGGGCAGGGCAGGGGCCTCGTCTCCGTGGGAATGGCCCTCATGGGACAGGACCGCGCCGGACAGGGCCGCCCAGGCGATGGCGCACGCCGCGACGAGTCGCAGGGCTGCCGGAAAAACGATGGACATGATGGAAGAACCTCGACGCCGATGAAGCAGGGACTGCTTTCCACGCGGCGCCGTCAGGCGGCCGGGCGCGGAACGCCGTCGTTACGTCAGGCGAAGGGTCTCGGTGGTTCGGACGGAGAATCCGGAGCGACGTCCGTACGGGCGGAGATGGCGCCCACCGGAACGGGACCGGTCAAGCCGCCTGCGGACGTCATATCCCCGTCGGCCGGTGCCAGGCCGATGGCGCAGCAGCATGCGGCTCCGCAAGGACCGGTGCAGCAGGGTCCGGCACAGCCGAGATGGGGTTCCGCCCGCAGGACGGAGACGATCTCCTGCATGCCGGGGGTGGCGGTATCCGCCCGGACGGCCAGGGAGTCGAAGGAAGCCGGGGCCTGGACCCATGCGACAGGAGCGCTGCCATCGTGTCCATGGCCCGTATGGGCACTCGCGGGCGACGACATGCCGAAGCCGGCGATCGCGAGGATCACCGTTATCAGCCAGAGCGCGAGGCTCCGGTCCAGATTGCGCCGGATGGGTTTCATGTCGACGCAGAGCGTAGCATAGGGCATGCGCCCGCGACAGGGCCGATCGCAACTCGGAAGGCTAGACGCGTGAGACAGATCCTCGTGATCGGCATCGGCACCGGCAATCCGGAGCACGTCACGATCCAGGCGATCCGGGCCTTGAACACGGTGGACGTGGTCTTCGTCCTCGACAAGGGAGGAGAGAAGGCCGACCTCGTCGCCCTGCGCCGGGAGATCTGCGAGCGCTACATCGAGGACCGCCCCTACCGCATCGTCGAGGCGCAGGACCCGGAGCGGGACCGGAATCCGGCCGATTACGGCGTCGCCGTGGAGGATTGGCACGGCGCCCGCGCGGCTCTTTACGAGGCGATGATCGCACGCGAGCTTCCCGAGGACGGCACCGGCGCCTTCCTGGTCTGGGGCGATCCCTCGCTCTACGACAGCACCCTGCGGATCATCGACCGGATCGTGGCGCGGGGGCGCCTCGCCTTCGACCATCGCGTGATTCCCGGCATCACCAGCGTTCAGGCCCTGGCGGCGAGCCACCGCATCGCCCTCAACCGCATTGGCGCGCCGGTGCAGATCACAACCGGGCGCCAGATCGCCGGAGGATTGTCCGCCGAGGCCGACACCACCGTGGTGATGCTCGACGGCGACCCGACCTTCGCCCATCTCGACCCGGACCTGACGATCTATTGGGGCGCCTATCTCGGGAGCGACGACGAGATCACCCTGTCGGGCCGCCTCGGCGACGTCGCCGGCGAGATCCGGCGCCTCCGGACCGAGGAGAGGGCGCGCCACGGCTGGATCATGGACACCTACCTCCTGCGCAGGCCCGCGGATTGAGCCGGATCCTCGCCCTCAATGTTCGCGCGGACGCCGTGCTCCGTCGAGGTGGCCGGCCAGGGTGAAGGCGATCTCCCGCATCAGGCAGTCGAGAACCGCGACCAGTCTCGGCTGGTGGAGGTCGGCCGCGAGGTCGTGCAGGGCGATGGCGTGTTCCGCCATGCGGTTGGCCGCAGCCTCTGCGTGCAGGGCGGGCTGGTGAAGACTTGCCCCGTCTTCGCTGCGATCGATGGCGATGCCGAGGCCTCTCGCCCGCCCGGTGGCCTCGCCCCGGTCGATCCGTCCGCGCAATCCGAGCCGGCGTTCGCCTCGAACCGTCCGGAACGCGATCTCGAACGGGCCGCCCGCCTCGACGGCGGCATGCAGGGCGTTCTCCACGCGAAGCCGGTCCTCGGCGAGAATCGTCGCCAGGAATGCGTCGAGACTCACGCCCGCCGCTTCCCGAACGAGACCGAGTACGTCCGCGAGGGAGTCCGATACGACGATCCGGCCGGCCCAGACGTCGTGGGACCAGACGCCCACGACGCCCGACGCGTCGAGTGCCGCCAGGATTCCGTCCGTGTCACCGGAGAGAAGGCTCGTGCGCGCAGGCATGGATCTCCTGGGCCGCCGGGGCGGATCGCTGGGGACGAAACGTGTGACCGCGGATCGACACGAGGCAGGGATCGCCCTCGCATCGAATTTACCTGAAGTTGATAATTTCCCGTCGACCCGCGATGTCGGCGGCAACCTAACCGTCGAATCCTCCTATTGGAAGGGCAAGACACGCCCTGCGGGAATTTTTGGCAACCTGAGATTGATCTGAGGCCCTGGGGTCGAACGCAGGCGGCATCGTTCGTCGCGATCTCGATCCCCGGTTCACGGCACGCGCCGATCCCCGGCCCCGCCCTTAACCACTGGTTAACCATGACGGGCCAAAACCGGGATCAGGGCATCCTGGTGTCACGGGACGACGGCTGCGAGCCCGACCGGTGACCATCCGAGGCAGGGGATTCGATCGGCTTTTGGGCCGAGGGATCGTCCCGGCACGGCAGGAGGCGACATCTCAGGACGCGAGAAGGGCTCCCGTATGAAAGCCATCACCTTCGTCACCCAGAAGGGGGGGAGTGGGAAAAGCACGCTGTGCATCTCACTGGCCGTCGCGGCACAGGAGCGCGGCCTGTCGGTCTGCATCCTCGAAATGGATCGTCAGGCGACGATCAGCGACTGGCTCGACCACCGCACGGTGGATGGGCCGGAAGTCGCGCAGATCGATGCGTCACAGATCGAGGCCGTCATGGCCCAGCTGCGCGACTCCTCCTACGATTACGTCTTCATCGATACGCCGGGCGTCGATTCCACCGGCACGCTCTCGGCGATCCGCGCGGCCGATCTTTGCATCATCCCCTGCCGCCCCACCCCGGCGGACCTGCGCGCGTTCAAGCCGACCCTGGCCGCGGTCTACCGTCTGGAGAAGAAGTTCGCCTTCGTGCTGAACCAGACCCCGCCGCGCTCCTACCGGATCCGCGACGCGGCCGACGGCCTGGCCGTGCTGGGCATCCTGCCGGACGTCAACATCGTCGCGCGCACCGATCACCAGGACGCGATCGGCGTCGGTCAGGGCGTCACCGAATTCAACCCCAAGGGCCAGGCCGCCGGCGAAGTGCGCAGGCTCTGGACGTGGATCGAGAAGCGGATGCAGGTCGCCAAGCATGCCAAAGCCGCCTAGGCCGAGCCTCGCCTCCATCGTCGCGGGAAGCGTTCCCCCGGCCAGGAGCGCCGACATCGTCCAGCTCGATACGGGCCACGTTCCCGTCCGCAAGGCCCCGAGCACCTTGAAGGAGCGTGCCCGACAGATGTCGGTCTATCTGGAGCCACCGGTCTACGACCAGCTCCGCGACCTCGCCCATACCGAGCGCACCAAGATGCACGCGCTCATGCTCGAAGCCCTCGACCTCCTGTTCAAACAGCGGGGGACCATGCCGATCGAGCGGCTGAACGAGACCAACCACCGCTGACGGCCCTCTCCTGTCGATATCGACGATCGACAGGAGAAAATCTTTTTTGGTCAGAGCCTTGCACCTAAAATCTCACGTCCCGCATCAGCCCGCGACATCTCTTCGCGATGGGTCGGGAGGACGGATCCGGAGCATGATATCCACATCCTTGAAACCACAATTTCCTTCGATGACACAAGCCGATAGGGCCGGGCCCTCGTTCGACGGATGAGCCATGGGTAGCGAATCGGAGCCCCATCCGCAGCGTTCAGGTTTCCTTTACGTCAAACCGACAATTGTCTGTGCAATCGAAGCCCGCTCTTTCCGGGCGGCCTTCGACGGCCGGACCGGATCGCTCTTCCGTTCCTCGGCCCTGTATGGCGTTTCGAGAGCGTAAGAGTGCTGGGCGGTTCGGTATGGCGCGTTCGACGAAGGCCGGATTGGCTCCAACGGCGGGCGTACCGCTGCTGCGCCTCCTCGCCGTGTCCGTGGTGGCACTGACCACCGCGAATTGCGCGCAGAACACCCAGAAACTCGCTGGCCCGGCCGGCTCTTCCGGATCGTCCTACGATCCGAAATACGGCGTGAAGGCCAGCCCGCGCCTCTATAACGAGGGCGACACGATCCCCAAGGGAGGCGGCCGCCGCTTCTCGGGCAAGCCCTACGTGGTGGCCGGCCGCACCTACGTGCCCCGCGACGATGCCAAGGGCTATGTCCGCGAGGGCTTGGCATCCTGGTACGGCAGCGCCTTCCACGGCCGGATGACCGCCAATGGCGAGGTGTTCGACCGCCATTCCATCGCGGCCGCCCACCCGACCCTGCCGCTGCCGAGCTACGTCCGGGTGACCAACCTCGCCAACCGCCACTCGATGATCGTGCGCGTCAACGATCGCGGCCCCTATCACGCCAACCGCCTCATGGACGTGTCGGAGGAGGTGGCCCAGGCCCTGGAATTCCATCGCAGCGGCACCGCCAAGGTGCGGGTGGAGTATGTCGGCAAGGCCTCCACCGCCGGCAGCGACGACCGCAAGCTGATGGCGACCCTGCGCACCGATGGCGCGCCCGCCCGCGTCGGCGGCGGCTCGCCGGTGATGATGGCCGATCTCGGACCCGATGCCGAACCGGAGCGTCTGACGCGCGCGCAGCGTCCCGCCCTGGCCTTCAAGCCTGCGGCCGACGAGGACGACGCCGCTTCCGCGCCGCGTCCCGTCCGACCCGCGCCGGTCCTGGTGGCGGGCGGCTCCAGCGTCGCCGTGCCGGCGGCCCTGCAGCCCACCGCGTCCCGGTCACACGGGTTCCGGCCGACCATGCCGGATCGCACGGCTCCCGCTCTCCAGGTTCCCGCCATGCAGATGGCCCATGCGGGGCCGAAGGCGAAGGGGGCCGTACCGCCGCCCCCGGCACCGGTGCGCCTCGCCTCGAGCGCCGGCCCTGCCCATGCCCCGGCATCGAAGCACGGCGCCGGGACGCCCAAGGACGCGAAGTCGCTTCAGGCCAAAGTGGAGACCTCCGCTCCGAAGACGAAACTCGCCCTGTCGCCGGTCCCGGCGGCACCGCAGCGGATGGCCGCCGCTCCGGCCCCCGCACGCGGCACGGTCGTGAAGACGGCGGGCGCCGCGACCCCGGCACGCTCCGCGACGGGCCATGCCGCGGTGGCGAACCTGCGTCCGGTTTCGCCTCCCTCGGGTCCTCTGGGAACGGCCAAGGCCAGCGTCGCCAAGCTGTCCGTGCCCCCCGCCGGCTCCCAGCCCGCCAGCGCCCAGGCCGGGCGCGGCAAGTCGCCCGCCCCGGCGGTCGCCACCGCCACGGCAAAGCCGGCCCAGGCACGCCGCTCGCGCATCGCCGAGGTGAACTGACCGGAAAACGGTCGGGATTGGCGCAGGCGGCGGCATCGTCTGGTCCACCGTGTCGCGACCTTATCGGCAAAGTTGCGTTCGATTTCGCGGGCGATCCGCTATACCATCTCGCAAGGGCGAGAACGGACCGGGCTTATCAGCCAAGCCTCGGAGCCGACGGGCATGAGGCGAACGATGCGTGCGACGACGAACCGGACGAATCTGGCCGCCGGCTTCCGGGCCGGGCTGGCCGGCTTGAGCCTGTCGGCGATCGGCTGGTTCGCCGCCCTTCCCGCCCTGGCCCAGAGCTTCCAGACATCCGCCCCCCACGCCATCCTGATCGACGCGGATTCGGGCTCCGTGCTGTTCGAAAAGGCGGCGGACGAGCCGTTCTCGCCGGCCAGCATGGCCAAGCTGATGACCACGGAGATCGTGTTCAACGAGATCCGGCAGGGCCGGCTCAGCATGGACAGCGAATTCCAGATCACCGAGGACGCCTGGCGCCGGGGCGGTGCCGGAGGAGGCGGCTCCTCGATGTTCGCCCAGCTCAACAGCCGCATCAAGCTGTCCGACCTGCTGCGCGGCCTGATCGTGCAATCGGGCAACGACGCGGCCATCGCCATCGGCGAGGGCATCGCCGGCTCGGAGGAGAATTTCGGTCGGATGATGACCGCGCGGGCTAAGGAAATCGGCCTGACGCGCTCCACCTTCCGCAACGCCACCGGCTATTCCGCGCCGGACCAGAAAGTCACCGCACGCGACCTCGCCAAGCTGGCGATCCACCTGATCGACACCTACCCCGATCTCTACAAGATCTTCGCCGAGCGCGAGTTCACCTGGAACAAGATCAAGCAGCAGAACCGCAACCCGCTCCTGACCCTCGATATCGGCGCCGACGGGCTCAAGACCGGATTTCTCGAGGAATCGGGCTACGGCCTCACCGGCTCCGCAGTGCAGAACGGCCAGCGCCTGATCATGGTGGTGAGCGGCCTCAAGACGGCGCGCGACCGCGCCGGCGAATCGCGCAAGCTGGTGGAATGGGGTTTTCGCGCCTTCGAGCCGAGGCAGATCTTCGCCAGCGGCGAGACCGTGGCCGACGCCTCCGTCTTCGGCGGGGCGCAGGGCAGCGTCCCGCTGGTGGCCAAGAAGCCGGTGCGGGTGCTCCTGCCCCGGGGCAATGGCGACCGCATCAGCGCCCGCGTCGTCTATCAGGGTCCGCTGATCGCGCCGGTGGAGCAAGGCAGGGAGGTGGGCCGCCTGCGCATCACCCGTGGCGACACCCAGGCCCTCGACCTACCGGTCTATGCCGGGGAGGACGTGCCGGCCGGCACGATTCCGCAGCGCGCCCTCGACGGGGCCTGGGAGGTCGGGACCGGGCTGTTCCGGCGCGCCTTCGACAAGGTCGGCGCGGGTGACAAGGCCGGCGCGACCGATAAGGCCGGCGCCAAGTCGTGATCGACCGAAGCCGCAAGCGGCTCGGGCAGGGCGGGGCGTTCATCACCTTCGAAGGCGGGGAGGGGGCCGGGAAATCGACCCAGATCGCCCGTCTCGCGGCGCGCCTGCGTGGTGCGTCTTCCGCCCCGGTGGTGACGACACGCGAGCCCGGCGGCTCGGTCAAGGCCGAGGCGATCCGTGAGGCACTGCTGGCCGGAACGGTGAAGCGGCACGGACCCTTCGCCGAGGCGCTGCTGTTCTCCGCCGCCCGCATCGACCATCTCGACACGCTGATCCGCCCGGCCCTCGCCCGCGGCGAGACCGTGCTGTGCGACCGCTTCTCGGATTCGACCCGTGCCTATCAGGGAGCGGCGGGCGGCCTCGACCCCGCCCTGCTCTCGGCCCTGGAGCGGGTCGTCGTCGGAGATATGACGCCCGACCTCACCCTGATCCTCGACCTCGACCCCGCCATCGGTCTCGCCAGGGCGAAGGCCCGTGCCGGGGCAGGGGAGGCGGCCGACCGGTTCGAGGCGGAGGCGCTGGGCTTCCACACCCGCCTGCGGCAGGCGTTCCTCGCCATCGCGGCAATGGAGCCGGAGCGCTGCGTCGTCATCGATGCCGGCCTCCCCCCCGATGCGGTGGAAGAGGCGATCGCGGCCGCCCTCGCCGCCCGCCTGCCCAGCCTTCTCTCCCGCCCGGAGGCTGCCGACGATGCGGCCTGAACGCGCGCCCGAGGACGTCGAGCCCGGCGATCTCGCCGACATCCCCCGCCCGCGCGAGCAGGCCGGTCTCGTCGGCCATGCGGAGGCGGAGGCCGCCTTCATCGAGGGGATCGCCTCCGGCCGCCTGCACCATGCCTGGCTCATCGGCGGCCCGCGCGGCATCGGCAAGGCGACCCTGGCCTATCGCGTGGCGCGCTGGCTCATCGCCAACCCGCGCCCCGGCCACGCCCCGGACACCCTCGCGGTCGATCCCTCGCATCCGGCGGCGCGGCAGGTGGCGGCGCTGTCGCACCCCAACCTCGTGGCCCTGCGCCGGACCCGGCCGCACAATGCCAAGACGCTCGCGACCAAGATCTCGGTCGATGCCGCGCGCCATGCCCTCGACCTGTTCGGCTCGACGGCAGGCAATGACGGCTACCGCATCTGCATCGTCGACAGCGCCGAGGATCTCAACGCCAACAGCGCCAATGCCCTGCTCAAGATGGTGGAGGAGCCGCCGCCCCGCTGCCTGTTCCTGATCGTCAGCCACGCGCCGGGCCGGCTGCTGCCGACGATCCGCTCGCGCTGCCGGGCGCTCAACCTGCGCCCCCTGGGGGAGGGTGAGGTGGCTCGGGTGCTGGAGAGCTTCCCTCCCCCCTTCGTGCGGCCGGACCCGGAAGCCCTGGCCCGCGCCGCCGCCCTGTCCGAGGGCTCGGTGGCGCAGGGCTTCGCCATGCTCGATCCGGCGACATCCAACCTCGTCGGCGAAATGGAGACCCTGCTGTCGCGCCTCGACCATCCCGATTGGCGCCGCATCCTGGCACTGGCCGAGAAGCTCTCCGGCCGGGACGCGGACGAGCATTTCGCAGCGAGCCTCGACACGGTGTTCCGCTTCGTCTCGTCGGAACTCGACCGCCGCCGCCACGAGCCCCCCGCTCGCCTTGCGGCCCTGGTGGAGGTGTGTGACAAGATCGCCCGCGCCGCCCGGGAGGCCGCGACCTACAATCTCGACCGCCGGCCGCTGATCCTCTCGCTGTTCGGCGACCTCGCGGGGGCCGTGCGCGCCGGGACATGAGCAGGCTCGTCCTGTGATCCGATGAACCGCGTATCCGAGGGTATTTCGACGCGATGGCCAACGAGTCAGGGCCCAGCCCATCCATTGCCGAGACGTCCGGTTTCGACGCTAAGACCTTCGGCATCAGCACGGCGATCTCCTATCCCAACGGCGCGCCGCATATCGGCCACGCCTACGAGGTGATCGCCACCGACGCGATCGCGCGGTTCAAGCGCCTCGACGGCTACGACGTGCTGTTCGCCACCGGCACCGACGAGCACGGGCTCAAGATCCAGCAGACCGCCTCCAAGGCCGGGATCAGCCCGAAGGCCCTGGTCGACGACATGGCCGCGCGCTTCAAGGCCATGGCCGAGGCGCTGAACTGCAGCCACGACCGCTTCATCCGCACCACGGAGCCGGACCATTATGCCGCCGCCCAGGAACTCTGGCGGCGCATGGAGGCCAAGGGCGACATCTACCTGTCGAAATATGCCGGCTGGTACTCGGTGCGCGACGAGGCCTATTACAACGAGGACGAGACCGAGACCGCCCCCGACGGGACGCGCCGCGCGCGGGAGACCGGCACCGCCGTGACCTGGATGGAGGAGGAGAATTTCCTGTTCCGCCTCTCCGCCTATCAGGATCGCCTGCTCGCCCTCTACGAGGCCCAGCCCGATTTCATCGGCCCCGAGACACGGCGCAACGAGGTGGCGAGCTTCGTCCGTTCCGGCCTCAAGGACCTTTCAGTCAGCCGAACCAACTTCGACTGGGGCGTGCCGGTGCCGGGGCACCCGGATCACGTGATGTACGTCTGGGTCGATGCACTCACCAACTATCTCACGGTGACGGGCTTCCCCGACGAGGCCGACTCCCGCAAAAAATTCTGGCCGATGGACCTGCACGTCATTGGCAAGGACATCGTGCGCTTCCACGCGGTCTACTGGCCGGCCTTCCTGATGTCGGCGGGCCTGCCGCTGCCGAAGCGCGTCTTCGGCCACGGCTTCCTGCTCTCCAAGGGCGAGAAGATGTCGAAGTCCCTCGGCAACGTGGTGGATCCGATGGACCTCATCGCGACCTACGGGGTCGATGCGCTGCGCCAGTTCGTGCTGCGCGAGGTGCCGTTCGGCGGCGACGGCAATTACAGCCACGAGGCCATCATCACCCGCTACACGGCGGACCTGTCGAACGGGCTCGGCAACCTCGCCCAGCGCTCTCTTTCGATGATCGCGAAGAATTGCGGTGGCCTCGTCCCCGAGCACGGCGACTTCACGGAGGACGACCGGGCGCTCCTGGCGCTGGCGGACGCCCTGCCGGGCTCCGTGCGTGTGGCGATGGACAAGCTCGCCCTACACACGGCGCTCGCCGACATCTGGGCCGTGGTGACGGCGTCCGACCGCTATTTCGACGCGCAGAAGCCCTGGGTCCTGCGCAAGACCGACCCGGCCCGCATGGCCGCCTCCCTCTACGTGGTGGCCGAGACCCTGCGCGCCATCGGCATCCTGGTGCAGCCCTTCATGCCGGATTCGGGCGCCAAGCTCCTCGACCTCCTGGCCGTGCCCGCGGGCAGGCGGCAGCTCGCCGATATCGGGGAGGGGGGTCGGCTGGCGCCGGGCACGGCGCTCCCCGCGCCGAGCGGGCTGTTCCCGCGCTTCGTCGAGCCGGAGGCTCCCGCCGTCTGAGGCGGGGTCCGCAGCGTCACCGAGAATCCCGAGTTTTGTCCATGCTGGTCGACAGCCACTGCCATCTCGACTTCCCGAACTTCGCCGAGGATCTTCCCGGCGTGATCGCCCGCGCCGAGGCGGCGGGCGTGACGGGGATGCTCACGATCTCGACGCGAATCGCCAAGGCGCGGGTCTACGAGGCCCTGTCCGAGGCTCATCCGCAGATCTGGCACACCGTAGGCACCCATCCCAACGGGGCAGGGGACGAGCCCGACGTACCCACGGAAGAGATCGTCGCCCTCACCCACCATCCGCGCTGTGTCGGCATCGGCGAGGCGGGGCTCGACTACCATTACGAGGACGCCGCGCCGGAGGCGGTGCAGGAGCGGGTGTTCCGCCGGCATATCGCGGCCTCCCGCGAGACCGGCCTCCCCCTCGTCATCCATGCCCGCGATGCCGACGAGCACATGGAATCGGTGCTCGTCGACGAGATGAAGCGCGGGGCCTTCAAGGCGGTGCTGCACTGCTTCTCCTCGGGTCGACGCCTGGCGGAAGTCGGGGTCGAACTCGGCCTGTTCGTCTCCTTCTCGGGCATCGTCACCTTCCGGCGCTCGCACGAGCTGCGCGACATCGCCCTCGCGGTGCCCCGCGACCGCATCCTGGTGGAGACCGACGCGCCGTTCCTGGCGCCGGAGCCGCATCGCGGGCGCAGCAACGAGCCGGCCTATACCGCCGACACCGCCCGCTCCCTGGCCAAGACCCTAGACATGGAGTTCGAGGCCTTCGCGAGCCTGACGACGGCCAATTTCCACCGTCTGTTCGACAAGGCGACCCCATCCGGCGGCCGGGCGGCATGACAGCGGCCCGCGCGCTCCGATACCAACGGACCGGGAGGTGCGGATGGGTTCTCTGACGCTGACGATCCTCGGCTGCGGCTCGTCCGGCGGCGTTCCCCGCGTGGGCTATGGCTGGGGCGCCTGCGACCCGGCCGATGCCAGGAACCGGCGGCGGCGCTGCTCGATCCTCGTGGAGCGGCGAGGGGAGGCGGGCGACACCAGCCTCCTCGTGGACACCTCACCCGATCTGCGCGAGCAATTGCTGTCGGCGGGGGTCAGCCGCCTCGACGCGGTGCTGTACACACATGCCCATGCCGACCACACCCACGGCATCGACGACGTGCGACCGCTGGTGATCCACATGCACCGGCGCATCCCGGTCTATGCCGATGCCGAGACGCGCGCCCTGCTGACGATGCGCTTCGGCTATTGCTTCGAGACGCCGCCCGGCAGCGCCTATCCGCCGATCCTCGACATGAACGATCTCGTGGCGGGCGAGCCGGTCTCGATCGGAGGTGAGGGCGGTACGATCGAGGCGGTGGCCTTCGGCATGGAGCACGGCGCCGAAGCCGCCCACGGTTTCCGCTTCGGGCCGGCGGCCTATGCGCCCGACGTGAGCCTGATGCCGGAGGCGGCCAAGGCGCGGCTCCGCGGCCTCGATCTCCTCATCATCGATGCCCTGCGCGACACCCCTCACCCGACCCATTACTCGGTCTCGGACGCGCTCGCGCTCATCGAAGAGGTGCGCCCGCGCCGCGCGATCCTCACCAACCTCCACACCGATCTCGACTACGCCACCCTCGCGGCCAAGCTGCCGCCGGGCGTGGTGCCGGCCTATGACGGGTTGTCGGTGAGTGTGGACCTGTAGGCTCGCCAGAGCGGAGCGCCGGGGAGGGCGCGCGTCAGTTGCGCAGGGGGTCGGCCGGGATCAGTCCGGCATTGACCAGGATCTGCGCCGTGGCGGCCTTGGCGAGGCGGTCGTAGCCCGCATCGGTCATGTGCAGCCCGTCGGGGCCGATCATTTGCGCCGGGCTCAGGAGGCCGCTGGCGGCCCAGGTCCGCATCAGGGCGTGACGGCGGATCACCGGCACGTCGAGCTCGGCCGCGAGGCTGTGCAACGCCTCGCCGTAGCGCTCGGCACCGTTGGTCGTCGTCAGACGGCGGCACCATTGCTGGTCCATGAGGATGACGTCGGAGCCGGCCGCGCGCATCGCCGTGATGCCCTGACGGGTCAATTCGGTGAAACGCTCCACCGTGACGCCGGTCATCGGGTCGTTGCTGCCGGTCTGCCAGATCACGAGGTCCGGCCGCTCGGCCAGCACGTCCCGGTCGAGGCGGCGGGCCATGGCCTCGGCATCGTCGCCGCCCTTGCCGCGGTTGAGGACCGTGACGATGGGGTGCTTGGCGCCGGCGATATCGAGGCGGCCCTGCAGGTCTTCCTGCAATTGGGCGGGGTAGGCGGCGGCCGGGGAGGAAGCGCCCGACCCTTCCGTGGACGAGGAGCCGAAAGCGACGATGCGGATGTCGGATCCCGCCTTCACCAGGGCGGCCACGTGGGAGAGCTTGGCCAGCGCCCTGGCGGGGATCGCCGGCTTGGCCGCGACCGGCTCCGCCCATGCCTGAGCACCGAGGCCCAGAGCCGCGAGGGCCAGGCCGAGGAACGGGGCGGCGCAGGGTTTGAGCAGGGTCAGCATCGGATCCGCTTCGAGAACGATCGGGGCGGGCGGTCGCGAAGACCGATCCCACTCCGCCACGGGTTAGACACGCGGTTTGAGATAGGATTGTGACGATTGCCCCTGAAACTGGCGGATCGCTTAAGGAAGCTGGTGAGCAAGGGGTAAAGCCGCCATCTCTCGGCGACAGTTCATGGAATGGTGAATCCCAGCTTCGTGTCAAGCTGACCTGCAAGCCCCCCTCACCCCGTCCTCCGGGGTTTCAGGTTCCATAATATATCTTATGCGAATGGCAGATACGGCTAGGGAACGGGCCTGGATCTGTCGTTGCCAGGGTACTTTGGCACGACGCCGCGGGTATCCTGACACCGGTCAGGGGCCCGTCGCAGGGGCCGACCGCTTGGGTGGGTGGCGAGGCCCCCCTGCCCTCACATTCTCCGTCAACCATTCGACGGCTACGAATCATGGATCAGTGCCCAGCGGAACTCGCGTGGATCAGGGTCGAAGACCTATCCCGGTGGTGCCCCGAGTTCCATCTGGCCCTACGCCTGGCGATGCCGACGAACTGAACGCCGCCTATCCTAATGCGATCCTTATAAGATCGTCCTCGCATCCGTCTCGAACCCTAATGCGGTTCGCGTCCACATTGGAGCGGGGCGAGACCGGTCATGCGTCGGCCCCCGAACCGAAACGGACCGACCATGCTCGACATCGTCTTCATCGCAACCGGGCTCGCCTTCTTTGGCCTGGCCGCCGGCTACGCCGTCCTCTGCGAACGCCTCTGAGGCCCGCCATGACCCTCGACCTGACGCTTGGCGCCCTCGTGACCCTGGGGCTGCTCGGATACCTCACCTACGCCCTCGTCCGCCCCGAGCGGTTCTGAAGGAAGATCTCCGATGACCATCAACGGCTGGATCCAGATCGCGCTGTTCTGCGCGGTCATCATCGCGCTCGCCCGCCCTCTCGGCGGGTACATGACCCGCGTCTTCACGGGTGAGCGAACCGTCCTCTCGCCCGTCCTCGCTCCCGTCGAGCGCGGGCTCTACCGCGTCGCCGGCATCGATGCCGCCCAGGAGCAGCACTGGCTGGCCTACGCCCTCTCCATGCTCGCCTTCCACGTGCTCGGCTTCCTCACCCTGTACGCGCTGCTGCGCTTCCAGGCGGTGCTGCCGCTCAATCCGGACGGGCAGGCGGCAGTCGCGCCGGACCTCGCGTTCAACACGTCGACGAGCTTCGTCACCAACACGAACTGGCAGTCCTACGGCGGCGAGACGACGATGTCGTATCTCACGCAGATGTTGGGGCTGACCCATCAGAACTTCCTGTCGGCGGCCACCGGCATCGCGCTGGCCGTCGCCCTGGTGCGGGGCTTCTCGCGGGCCTCGGCCGGCACGGTGGGCTCGTTCTGGGTCGATCTGACCCGCAGCACCCTCTACGTGCTGCTACCGCTCTGCATGGCGCTGACGCTCTTCTACGTCTGGCAGGGCATTCCGCAGACGCTCGGCGGTGCCGTCGAGGCGACGACCCTGGAAGGCGCCAAGCAGACCATCGCGGTCGGCCCGGTGGCGAGCCAGGTCGCGATCAAGATGCTCGGCACCAATGGCGGCGGCTTCTTCAACGTCAATGCCGCGCATCCGTTCGAGAACCCGACCGCCCTCTCGAACTTCGTCCAGATCCTCTCGATCTTCGCCATCGGCGCGGCGATGACCAACGTCTTCGGCCGCATGGTCGGCGACGAGCGCCAGGGCTGGGCGATCCTGTCCGCCATGGGCGTGCTGTTCCTCGCGGGTGTCAGTGTCGTCTACTGGGCCGAGAGCGCGGGCAGCCCCGTCCTGAACGGGCTCGGCCTCACCGGCGGCAACATGGAGGGCAAGGAGGTCCGGTTCGGCATCGTCGCGTCCGCCCTGTTCGCGGCGGTGACAACGGCGGCGTCCTGCGGCGCCGTCAACGCCATGCACGACAGCTTCACGGCGCTCGGCGGCATGATCCCGATGATCAACATGCAGCTCGGCGAGATCATCGTCGGCGGCGTCGGCGCCGGGCTCTACGGCATCCTGGTCTTCGTCATCGTGACGATTTTCGTCGCCGGCCTCATGGTCGGGCGCACCCCGGAATACCTCGGCAAGAAGATCGAGGGGCGAGAGGTCAAGATGGCGGTGCTCGCCATCCTGTGCCTGCCCCTGATGATGCTCGGATTCACGGCGCTGGCCACCGTGATCGCCGCCGGCCTCGCGGGTCCGGCCAATGCCGGGCCACACGGCTTCTCGGAGATCCTCTACGCCTTCACCTCGGCGGCGGCCAACAACGGCTCGGCCTTCGGCGGCCTGACGGCCAACACCGCCTTCTACAATACCACGCTCGGCCTCGGCATGCTGTTCGGGCGGTTCTTCGTCATCGTCCCGGCGCTCGCCATCGCAGGCTCGCTAGCCGCCAAGAAGACCGTACCGACCTCGGCCGGGACCTTCCCGACCCATGGCGGCCTGTTCGTCGGGCTGCTGGTCGGCGTGATCCTGATCGTCGGCGGCCTGACCTTCTTCCCGGCCCTGGCGCTGGGGCCCATCGTCGAGCACCTCGCCGGCGGCCTCGGTCAGACCTTCGCGGTGGGGGGCTGAGATGCAGCAGGCCCTGGTGCCCTCCCGAAACCGCGCCGCCATGCGGCGCGCCCTGCCCCGCCATCGACCGCGATCCCAACCCTGGAGCCAAGTCGAGCGCGACCGAAAGGACGTCCGGCTCTCGGACGTCATCCTCGCCATGCTCGGTCTGACCCTGCTCGGTGCCCTCGGCTTGTTGGCCGGGGCCGCCCTCCTCGGCGATGCGCTCGCGCCCTGAACCCCACTCGACGGCGCAGGATCGCGCCGCCTCCCGAGATGTCTTCCATCGGACAACCGCAATGGCCCGCCCAAACTCCACCAGCCTGTTCAGTGCCGCCCTCGTCGGGCCGGCGCTCATCGGCGCCCTGACCAAGCTCGACCCACGCAAGATGATCAAGAACCCGGTCATGTTCGTGGTCGAGGTCGTGGCCGCCCTCACCACCGTCCTGTTCATCCGCGACGTCCTGACGGGCGGCGCCAACCTCGCCTTCTCCGGCCAGATCATCCTCTGGCTGTGGTTCACCGTGCTGTTCGCCAACTTCGCCGAGGCCATCGCGGAAGGGCGCGGCAAGGCCCAGGCCGACAGCCTGCGGCGCACCCGCACCGAGACCATGGCCAAGCGCCTGAAGGGTACGGGCCGGAACTACGACACCGTGCCCGGCAACGACCTCAAGGTCGGCGACGTGGTCCTCGTGGAGGCCGGCGACATCATCCCGTCCGACGGAGAGGTGATCCTCGGCGTCGCTTCGGTCAACGAGGCGGCCATCACGGGTGAGTCCGCCCCCGTGATCCGTGAATCCGGCGGCGACCGGTCGGCGGTCACCGGCGGCACCCAGGTGCTGTCCGACGAGATCCGGGTGCGGATCACAGCGGCGGCCGGATCGACCTTCGTCGACCGGATGATCGCCCTGGTCGAGGGCGCCTCGCGGCAGAAGACCCCGAACGAGATCGCTCTCAACATCCTGCTCGCGGGTCTCACCATCATCTTCGTCTTCGCGGTCGCCTCGATCCCGAGCTTCGCCTCCTATGCCGGAGGTGCCATTCCGTTGATCGTGCTGGTCGCCCTGTTCGTCACCTTGATCCCGACGACCATCGGCGCGCTCCTGTCGGCCATCGGCATCGCCGGCATGGACCGGCTGGTGCGCTTCAACGTGCTCGCCATGTCGGGACGCGCGGTGGAGGCGGCCGGCGACGTCGATACGCTGCTGCTGGACAAGACCGGTACCATCACGCTGGGCAACCGACAGGCCACCGAGTTCCGCCCGGTTCGTGGCGTCTCCGAGCAGGAGCTCGCCGACGCCGCCCAGTTGGCGTCGCTCGCCGACGAGACCCCGGAGGGTCGCTCCATCGTGGTGCTGGCCAAGGACAAGTACGGCATCCGCGCCCGCGACATGGGAAGCCTCAACGCCACCTTCGTGCCGTTCACCGCCCAGACCCGGATGAGCGGCGTCGACCTCGACGGATCCTCCATCCGCAAGGGCGCCGTCGATTCTATCATCGCCTCGGTGAGCTCACAGCCGATGGCGACCCGTGGCTCCGGCGCGGCGCTGGCCTACAGCCCGGGCCTCGCCGACGAGACGGTGCGCGAGATCCAGTCCATCGCCGAGGACGTGGCCAAGGCGGGCGGCACCCCGCTCGCCGTGACGCGGGACGGCCGGCTTCTCGGCGTCGTCTACCTCAAGGACATCGTGAAGGGCGGCATTCGCGAGCGCTTCGCGGAACTGCGGCAGATGGGCATCCGCACGGTGATGATCACCGGCGACAACCCGATGACCGCGGCCGCCATCGCCGCCGAGGCCGGCGTCGACGACTTCCTCGCCCAGGCGACCCCTGAGGACAAGCTGGCGCTGATCCGCAAGGAGCAGGCGCAGGGCAAGCTCGTCGCCATGTGCGGCGACGGCACCAACGACGCCCCGGCGCTCGCCCAGGCCGATGTCGGTGTCGCCATGAACACCGGCACGGTGGCGGCCCGCGAGGCCGGCAACATGGTCGACCTCGACAGCGACCCGACCAAGCTCATCGAGATCGTCGGCATCGGCAAGCAGTTGCTGATGACCCGTGGGGCACTGACCACCTTCTCCATCGCCAACGACGTGGCCAAGTATTTCGCCATCATCCCGGCGATGTTCCTGGTGCTCTACCCGCAACTCCAGGCGCTGAACGTCATGGGCCTCGCATCACCGGAGAGTGCGATCCTCTCGGCCATCATCTTCAACGCGCTCATCATCGTCGTCCTGATCCCGCTGGCGCTTCGGGGCGTGTCCTACCGGGCGGTCGGGGCCGGCGCTCTCCTGCGCCGGAACCTCCTGATCTACGGGCTCGGCGGCATCCTGGTGCCCTTCGTCGGCATCAAGGCCATCGACCTGGCCATCACCGCCCTGCACCTCGTCTGAGCCGCCTCGAACCGCCACATAGGAGCACGCCATGTTGAACCACCTTCGCCCTGCCCTCGTCCTGCTGATCGCCCTGACGGCGATCACCGGGCTCGCCTATCCCCTCGCCATGACCGGCATCGCGGGGGTCGTCTTCCCGGCCAAGGCCGCCGGCAGCCTGATCGAGCGCGACGGCAAGGTCGTCGGTTCCAGCCTCATCGGGCAGTCCTTCACCAGCGACCGCTACTTCCAGGGCCGCCCCTCCGCCACGAGCGCCGCCGACCCGGCCGATGCCACGAAGACCGTCCCGTCGCCCTACAATGCGGCGAACTCCTCGGGCTCGAACCTCGGCCCGACCAGCGCCGCCCTTGCCGAGCGGGTGAAGGCGGATGTCGCGACGCGCCAGACCGAGAACCCCGGCCAGCCTGTCCCGGTCGACCTCGTCACCGCCAGCGGCTCGGGCCTCGACCCGGACGTCTCTCCCGATGCCGCTTTGTTCCAGGTGCCCCGCGTGGCCAAGGCGCGTAACCTCTCCGTGGATCAGGTTCGTTCCCTCGTGGACTCCCAGGTCCAGGGTCGCCTGCTGGGCATCCTCGGCGAACCTCGGGTGAACGTGCTCGCCCTCAACCTCGCCCTGGACGGCCTGGGTTCGAAGTAACCTCGCCGGATGACAGGCCACCCGATGTCGACGCCCCACCGCGACCCGGACCGTCCCTCGCCCGACGCGCTGCTGGAGGCCGCCCGTAGGGAAGAGCGCCATCGCGGCCGCCTCAAGATCTTCCTCGGTGCGGCCCCGGGGGTCGGCAAGACCTACGAGATGCTCACCGTCGGCCGCGCCCGACTCAAGGCCGGCACGGACGTCATCGTCGGCGTGGTCGAGACCCATGGGCGAGCCGAGACCGAGGCCCTGGTGGAGGGCTTCGAAGTCGTGGCCCGCCGTCCGGTTGCGTATCACGGCGCGGCGCTCGACGAGATGGACCTCGATGCGATCCTGGCGCGCCAGCCGGCGCTCGCCCTCGTGGACGAACTCGCCCACACCAACGCGCCGGGCTCGCGCCATCCGAAGCGCTACCAGGACGTGGAGGAACTGCTCGACGCCGGCATCGACGTCTACACCACCCTCAACATTCAGCACGTCGAGAGCCTCAACGACGTCGTCGCGCAGATCACCCGCATCCGGGTGCGCGAGACCGTGCCCGACGGTATCCTCGACCGGGCCGACGACATCGAGGTGGTCGACCTCAACCCCGACGACCTGATCCAGCGCCTGCGGGACGGCAAGGTCTACGTGAAGGGCAACGCCGAGCGCGCCCTAAAGCACTACTTTTCGCGCGGCAACCTCACGGCGCTCCGGGAACTCGCCTTGCGAAGGACCGCCGACCGGGTCGACGACGAACTCCTCAACCACATGCGGGCCAACGCCATCGCGGGCCCATGGAGTGCGGGCGAGCGGGTCCTCGTCTGCATCAGCGAGGATCCGCGCTCCGCCGGCCTCGTGCGCCATGCCAAGCGCCTCGCCGACCGGCTGCACGCGCCCTGGACCGCCATCACGGTCGAAGGGCCCCGCAGCCTTTCCCTCGACGAAGCCGCGCGCGACCGCATCGCCGACACCCTGCGCCTCGCCGACCGCCTCGGCGGCGATGCCGTGACCCTGCCGGGCGGCCGACGCGTAGCCGACGACATCCTCGCCTATGCCCGCTCCACCAACGTCAACCACATCATCCTCGGCAAGGCCGACCGGTCCCCGGTGTTCGAGCTCCTCAACGGCTCTGTGGTGCACGACATCGTCCGCCGCTCGGGCAACATCAGCATCCACGTCATCACCGGCGAGGCCACGAAGGCTGAACCCGTCTCGCCGAAGACGGTCGCCACGGCACCGGCCAAGCCGCCGTTCGAGATCCTGGCTTACATCGTCGGCGTCCTAGCCACGGGAACGGCTCTCGGGCTCGCCCTCCTCGTCGAGCCTTACCTCGGCGTGGAGAACGCCGACCTCATCCTCCTGACCGCCATCGTGGCCGTCGCGGTGCGATCCGGCCTCGGGCCGTCCCTCGTCGCAGTCCTGGCGGCGTCGCTCTCCTACAATTTCTTCTTCCTGCCCCCGGTCTACACCCTCACCATCGCGGATCCGACCAACATCGCGGCCTTCCTCCTGTTCACGGTGGTGGCGGTGGTGGTCTCCAACCTCGCTTCGCGCTCGCGCCGGGAGGCCATGGTGTCGCATGGCCGCGCCAGGGCCACGGAGCGGCTCTACGGCTTCAGTCGCAAGCTCGCCGGTTGCGGCACCCTCGACGACGTCCTGTGGGCGACCTCGGCCCAGGTCGCCGCTATGCTGAAGGTCCGGGTGGTCGTCCTGCTGCCGGAGCAGGGGACGGTCTCGGTCCGCGCCGGCTTCCCACCGGAGGACACGCTCGACGCGGCCGATCTCGGGGCCGCGACTTGGGCCTTCGACAACGAGCGCCCGGCCGGGCGGGGGGCCGACACCCTGCCGGGGGCCAAGCGCCTGTTCCTGCCGATGCGCACGGGCCGTGGCATCGTCGGGGTGATCGGCCTCGACACCGACGGTACCGGGCCGATCCTCTCGCCCGAAAGCCGGCGCCTGTTCGACGCCCTGGCCGACATGGCGGCACTCGCCATCGAGCGCGTGCGTCTGGTGGAGGATCTCGACCGGGCCGAGCGCGCCGCCGAGACCGACCGCTTGCGCCAGGCCCTGCTCACGTCGATCTCGCACGACCTTCGCACGCCGCTGTCCTCGGTTCTCGGGGCGGCCACGACGCTGCGCGACCTCGACGAGGCGCTGCCGCACGACGCAAAGGTCGACCTCCTTGCCACCATCATCGAGGAGTCCGAGAGGCTGAACCGCTTCATCGTCAACCTTCTCGACATGACCCGCCTGGAGGCCGGGGCGGTGGCTGCGAGCCTCACCCCGCAGGACGTCGGCGAGAGCGTCGATACCGCCCTTCGCCGCTTGGGCTCCATCCTCGCCGGCCACCAGGTACGCCTCGACCTACCGACCACGCTGCCGGCCCTGCGCCTCGACCCGGTCCTGTTCGAGCAGGTGCTGGTCAACCTCCTCGACAACGCCGCCAAATACGCCCCCGAAGGCTCCATCGTCACCGTCAGGGGCATCTCGGACCGTGATCAGGTCCGTCTGCAGATTCTCGACGAGGGCGATGGGCTGCCCGAGGCCGATGTGGAGCGGGTGTTCGACAAGTTCTACCGGGTCCGCAAGTCCGACAGCGTCCGGGCCGGGACGGGGCTCGGCCTCGCCATCGCCCGCGGGTTCGTCGAGGCCATGGGTGGTACGCTGACGGCGGCCAACCGCCGCGACCGCCCGGGCGCGGTCTTCACCATCCTCCTGCCCGTCCCCCCGGCGGGACACGTTCACTCGGATCTGGCGGCATGAGCATGAACATCCTCGTCATCGACGACGAGCCGCCGATCCGCAAGCTCCTGCGCATGGGCCTGGCCACCCAGGGCTACCAGACCTTCGAGGCGCCCAACGGACGGACAGCCCTCGATGTCCTGTCCCGCGAGACGGTCAATTTGATCATCCTCGACCTCGGCCTGCCGGACATGCGCGGGCACGACCTGCTCCGCGTCATCCGCAAGGATTTTCGCGATCTCCCGGTCGTCGTCCTGTCGAGCCGCGACGACGAGGCCGGCAAGGTCGAGGCCCTCGACCTCGGTGCCGACGACTACGTCACCAAGCCCTTCGGCATGGGCGAGCTCCTGGCGCGCATCCGCGCGGCCTTGCGCCACCAGCTCGCGGTCCAGGGCGAGCGCGCCCTGTTCGAGGTCGACGGCCTCAGCGTCGACCTGGTGCGCCGCCTCGTCCGGGTGCGCGGCGCGGACGTCAAGCTGACCCCGCGCGAGTACGACTTCCTGCGCGTCCTGATCCAGCATGCCGGCAAGGCCCTGACCCACGCCCAGCTCATGAGCGCGGTCTCGACCTCGTCGGACCCGCAATACCTGAGGGTCTACATGCGCCAGCTTCGCCTCAAGCTGGAGGCGGACCCCGAGCGTCCGAGCATCCTGCTCACCGAGACCGGCGTGGGCTACCGTTTACGGGCTCCGGACGACGACGCTCACGCTTGAACTCCCCGCCATCGCATCATGCCCGGAAGGCGAAGCACCCGGCGATTTCGGCGACCGCGACAAGGGCATAGGCGAGGAAGGTCGTCCTCCCCTTCCCGTCCCCGAGCCGATTTACCGGGTCAAGCCTGCGACCGTGGCGCGCCGCGATGCATGGTCCTCCGCCGCGCCAATGCTCTGGCCCTGGAATCGGCATGACTACGGGTCGGCCCGGTCGCTTCCGGGCCAATCTTGCCCATGACAGTGTCAGAATTCGGGGGGCCAGGCTTTTCAGAACCGTTGTGAAGGCAGTCAGTGCAGGGCCGAATAAGCCTCGGCGCGACAGGATCGCCATCCTGGGCGGCCCCCTTCGACGACCGGCTCTGGGCCTTCCTAGGATGCCCGCGCCGTATCCGGCGCCCTGCCCTCGCCGGTGGTGAAACGGCCGTAGCGCAGGGCCAGGGTCGGCAGGATCAGGAGGTTCAGGACCGTCGAGGTCACGAGGCCGCCGAGGATGACGATGGCCATCGGCCCCTCGATCTCGCGGCCGGGCTCGCCGGCGCCCAGCGCCAGGGGCAGCAGGCCGAGGCCGGTGACGAGGGAGGTCATCAGGATCGGCACGAGGCGGTCGGCGGCCCCTTCCACCGCCGTGTCGCGGTCCCACGGCCGGCCGTCGATGGCGACGAGATGCTCGTAATGCGAGATCATCATGATGGTGTTGCGCAGCGAGATGCCGAACAGCGTCACGAAGCCGACGATGGAGCCGAGCGACAGCACGGCCCCGGTGGCGAAGACCGCCAGTACCCCGCCGACGAAGGCGAAGGGCAGGTTGACCAGGACCAGCATGAGGTTGCGTGCGCTGCCGGTGACCATGGCCAGCAGCAGCACGATGCCGAGGCCCGCGAGCCCGGAGAACAGCAGCAGGTCGCGCTTGGCCCGTGCCTGGGCCTCGGCCGATCCGGCAAAGCTCACATAGACGCCCGTCGGCAACGCCACCTCCTTGGCGATCTTGCGCCGGGCGGCTTCGACGAAGGAGGCGACGTCGCGCCCCGTGACGTTGGCGGTGATGGCCTGGACGCGCTGGGCGCCCTGGTGCTGGACCTGGTAGCGCCCCGAGGTCTCGTAGATGTCCGCCACCTGGGCGAGGCGGATGAAGCGGCCGTTCGAGGAGCGCAAGGGGAGGTCGCCTACAGCCGTGAGGCGCCCCCTCGCCCCGGAATCGAGGATGACGAGGACGTTGAAGACCGCGTTGCCCTCGTAGGTCTGGCCGACCACGTCGCCCTGATAGGCGGTGCGCACCACCTCCATCACCTCGACCGCCGAGAGCCCCCAATGGCGCAGGTCGTTGGGCCGGAGCCCGACGTTGATCTGCGGCAGCCCCGCCGGGGAGGCCTGCTGGATGTCCGTGGCGCCGCGCACCTCGGCGAGTTCACGGGCGATGTCGCGGGCGGCGGCCTCGATCCGGGCGAGGTCGTTGCCGAAGACGTTGATGACGACCGGCGCGGTGTAGCCTGAGACCGTCTCCTCGATGCGCTCGGTGAGGAAGGTCTTGAGCGAGAAGGCGGCACCGGGAAACCCCGCCATCAGGGTGCGGATATCGGCCTCGGCCCTGCCCTGCCCCGCGCCGTCCAGCCCCTGGTCGAGGTCGATATGGATCTCGCTGTAATGGGTGCCGGCGGTGTCCTGCCCGGCTTCGGCGCGGCCGATCTGCGAGGCCACGGCGCGGATGCCGGGGATCTTGCGCAGTTCGGTGGTGATGCGGCCGCCGAGGCGCATGGATTCCCCGAGCGACGTGCCGGGCGCCGCCGCCATGTGCAGGATCAGGTGGCCCTCCTTCAGGTCGGGCAGGAAGGTGCTGCCGAAGAACGGCGTCGCGGCGGCGCCCGCCAGGGTCACGAGGATGCCGGAGGCGATGACGATGCGCGGGGCGCGGTTGATCCGCTGGAGGAGGCGGGTGTAGCCGCCGCGCGACCAGCGCATCACCGGCGGGTCGCGCATGTCCGTCTCGCGTCGCCCGGTGAGGAGCATCATCGACAGGGCGGGGGTGACGGTGAGCGCCACGGCGAGCGAGGCCACCACGGCGAGGATGTAGGCGAGGGCGAGGGGGGCGAACAGCTTGCCGGCGATGCCGGACAGGACCAGCACCGGCAGGAACACCAGCAGCACGGCGAAGGTGGCGTAGGCGACCGCGGTGCGGACTTCGAGAATGGCGTCGATGACCACCCTCCCCTCCGGGACGGGCGAAGCGAGGCGCCGGTTCTCGCGCAGGCGGCGCACCACGTTCTCGACGCCGATCACCGCATCGTCCACCACCTCGCCGATGGCGATGGCGAGGCCGCCCAGCGTCATGGTGTTGAGGCTCTCGCCCATGGCCTGGAGCGCCACCACGGCGGCGATGAGCGAGAGCGGGATCGCTACCGACGAGATCACGCAGGTGCGCCAATCGTACAGGAAGGCGAACAGCACGACGACGACGAGGATGCCGCCGAGCCCGAGCGCCTGGAGCACGTTGGCATTGGCGATGGTGATGAAGTTCGCCGGCCGGAACAGATCCGGCCGCAAAGCCACGCCTTCCCGGTCGAGGGCCGGGCGCAGGTCTTCGAGAGCCGCCTCCACGCGGGCGGTGACCTCGCGGGTATTGGCGCCGTATTGCGCGCCGACCATGAGGAGCACGCCGCGCTTGCCGTCCACCAGGGCGGCGCTGATCGGCGGCTCGCCGGCGGCGACCACGGTGGCGACGTCGCCGAGGGTCACGCTCGCCCCGCCCTCGTTGATGAGGACCGTGCGGGCCAGTTCCTCCGGGGTGAGCGACTGCCCCTCGGTCTGGAGGGTGACGCGCTGGTTGATCGTGTCGACGAAGCCCGCCCCGCGCACGCCGGTGGCCTTGCGGGCGGCGGCGAGCACGTCGTTCATGCCGATATTGTAGCGGATGAGGTCGGCCGGGCGGATCTGGACCTGGAGCGAGCGCACGGCGCCGCCATAGACCGAGACCTGGGCGACGCCCGGCACCGCCAGGAGCCGGAGGCGCACGGTCCAGTCGGCGACGGTGCGCAGGTCGAGGTCGGAGCGCCGATCCGAGATCAGGCCGACGAGGAGCACGGTACTGGTGGCCGAGGTCAGCGCCGTCATCGCCGGCGGCAGCACGCCCTGGGGCAGGCGGCCGGCGAGCGCCGTCAGGCGCTCGGTGACGAGCTGGCGGACGCGGTAGACGTCGCTGCCGGTGCCGAAGGTGACGGTGATGACCGACAGGCCCTGGATCGAGCTCGAGCGCAGGGATTCGATCCCCGGCAAGCCGTTCACCGCCACCTCGATCGGCTGGGTGACCAGCACCTCCACCTGTTCGGGGTTGAGGCCCGGCGCTTCGGTCTGGACCACCACGGAAGGCGGCGCGAATTCGGGGAACACGTCGTATTTCGCGTCCCCGAGCACGTAGACGCCGTAGCCGGCGAGCGCGAGGCTGAGCGCCAGGACGATGCCGCGAAATCGCACCGCGAAGGCGACGAGCGCCGCCTGGGGGCCGCTCGGGGAAGCGTTCGGAACGTCGCTCACGTCAATCGTCGTCCACGCCGCCGGAGACGGAGAGCAGGCTCTTCATCTCCTCGGACAGAAGCGCCTGCGCGCCCGTGAGCACGATCTCGGTGTCACCGGGCAGGTCCTCCACCACATAGGCATCGGCCGACATGGGCGGGTCGGCCTTGAGGGCGTGGCGCGCGAAGGCGTCGGGCGCCACCGCGCGATAGATCCAGGTTCCGCCTTGCCAATGCACCACCGCGTCCTCGGGCACGCTGAGGCCGGTGACGGTCCGGTCCGAGGCGAGGAAGGCGAGCATGCTCATGCCGGGCAGGAAGCCGCTGTCACCGGGCACGGTGTAGAAGTAGCTGAGGCCCTGGATGCGCTGGTCGGTCCGGGTGGCCGGCGAGACGTAGCGCAGCGCGATCCGCGCGCTCTGCGGCGGCACCTCGGCGAAGGCGGCGGCGGGTTGGCCCTTGATGCTCTCGCCCGGCGGCAGGGTCACCTGGACCAGGAAGTCGACGCGCTCGATCAGACGGGTGATGGCCGGCGAGCGCTCGACGATGGCCCGTCCGATCACCGGCCCCCATTCCTGCTGCGCCGTGGCGGCGAGGGTGCGGACCTGCGATTCCGCCGCCGCCAGAGCGGCCTGATCGGTCTGGAACGTGCCCTCGGTGGTCTCGACCTGAACGGTGGTGGCGTAGGGGCCGAGATTCTTGGCGCGCTGGAAGGCGTTGCGCGAGACCTCGACCCGGGCCTGGGCGGTCTGGAGCTGCGCCCTGGCGCTGGCGTAGGAATTGGTCAGGTCGGTGACCCTGGCGACGTCGAGGACGCTGCCATAGGCCTGGAGTTCCTCGCGGTGGGGGGCGGAGGGCCGCACCTGCGTGGCGATGCCGAGGCGCTCGCGCTCCGCCGGCTTGAGCCGCACCACGGTGCGCCCGTCCTCGATGGCGGTGCGCTGGGCCGGAAGATGGCGCGGGGCAGGGGGACCGGGGGCGACCCGCTCGCGCAGTTCGGCGATGAGGGCCGTGCCGGCTTCGCTCACCGCGAAGGCGGCGATTCCACCCACGATTCCCGCGAAGAGGAGACCACGCAGCCACGACACCAGAACCGCCCTCCCCGGCCTCGCGATCGATACGCCGCGTCGTTCCTCGTGAACGGATACAGCGTCGCCCCGCAACCCGATACGGGCGATGCCGGATTTTCCCGCCTTGCCTCCCGTCTCGCCTCCCGCCTTGCCTCTCGCCCTGCCCCGCACCGTTGCGCCGGCCTGCGCGCGGTTTCGCGATTCCCGCGGTCGTGAGATGGTGGAGGCGGCCGGAGAGCGTCGTGACCCACATCATCCCGCTGCCCTACAGGCCGCCCTACGACTGGCCCGCGATCCTGGCCTATCTCGGCGGCCGGGCCATTCCGGGTGTCGAGGTGGTGACGGCGGATGCCTATGCCCGGACCGTCTACCTCGGCGGTCGCCCCGGCACGATCTCCGTCATGCGGGGCGGGGACGATGCCCTCGTCGCGACGGTGGATCATCCCGATCCGGCGACTCTGCCGGACGTCCTGGCGCGGCTGAGGCCGATGTTCGATTGCGATGCCGACCCGGCCCTCATCGCGGCGGCGCTCTCGCGCCACCCCGACCTCGCACCCCTCGTGGCCGAACGGCCGGGCCTGCGGGTTCCGGGCGCCTGGGACGGGTTCGAGATCGCGGTACGCGCCATTCTCGGACAGCAGGTCTCGGTCAATGCGGCGACCCGTCTCGCCGGCCGTCTGGTTTCCGCCTTCGGTGAAGCGATGGCGCCGGACGACGCCGGAACGGGGCTGACCCACCTGTTCCCGACGCCGGATCGCCTGCTCGATGCGGACGTGGCCGCGACGCTGGGCATGCCCGGCGCACGCGGCAGGGCGATCGGCGCCCTCGCGGCGGAGGCCCATGCGAAGCCCGACCTGTTCGCACGGGGACGCGGGCTCGACCCTGCGGTGGCCGCCCTGAGGGCGATGAGCGGGATCGGCGAATGGACGGCGCAGTACATTGCCCTCAGGGCGTTGCGCGAACCGGATGCGCTGCCGGCGAGCGACCTCGCCCTGCTCCGGTCCCTCGATACCGGGGCGGGGCGTCCGACACCGGCGCAATTGCTCGCCCGGGCCGAAGCCTGGCGGCCCTGGCGGGCCTATGCCGCCGTGCATCTCTGGACGAGCGACGCCGCGCGGATCGCCGCCGCCCTGCCGGTCCCCAAACCCGCCGCCAAGCGCCGCCCTCCCCGGCCCGTCTCAGGGTAGGATCCGCGATGTCAGCCCTGCTTCCGGCGGGCTTGCTCAGCCCGTCATGGGCGGGACAGAAGGGGGCGGCGGTACCGCCAGCGAAGAACCATCTCCGAGCAAAGCCGCCGAAGGGATCATGACCTCTCCGTCCGCCTCCCCCGGCCCGGCCGTCGAGACCCGCGCGGTCGCCGCCTACCCGCTCCTCCTGTTCACGACCCTGCTGTGGGGCGGCAACGTGGTCGCGGGCAAATGGGCCGTGGGCGAGGTCTCGCCCCAGGTGCTCACCTGCCTGCGCTGGGCCTTCGCCTGCCTCGCGCTGGCCTGGCCGGCCTGGCGCGGGATCGTGTCCGAGCGCCACCTGATCGCGCGCCACTGGCGCTACGTCCTGCTGATGGGGGCCTGCGGCTACACCGCCTATGCGAGCCTGTTCTACGCCGCCGGCATCTACACCACCGGCGTGAACGTCGCCCTGTTCCAGGGGGCGATCCCGGTCCTCGTCATCCTGCTGAACTACGTCGTGCATCGCGTCGCCGTCACCGGGGCGCAGATCCTCGGCGTTGTCATCACCCTCGGCGGCGCGGGCGTGGCGGCGACCCACGGCGACTGGCACATCCTGTCGACGCTGTCCTTCAACATCGGCGACATGCTGATGCTCGGCGCCTGCCTGCTCTATGCCGGCTACACCGTCGCCCTCGCCGACCGGCCCAAGATGTCCGGCCTGACCTTCTTCTCGGCGATGGCGCTGGCCGCTCTCGTGACCTCCCTGCCCGCCCTCGTCCTCGAACAGGCCGCCGGAACCCTGATCTGGCCGACACCGAAGGGGTGGGCCATCGTCGCCTTTGTGGCCCTCGGCCCGTCCCTCATCGCCCAGCTCTCGTTCATGCGGGGCGTCGAACTGATCGGCCCGAACCGGGCGGGAGTGTTCGTGAACCTCGTGCCGATCTTCGGCTCGGGCCTCGCCATCCTCGTCGTCGGCGAGCCCTTCCAATGGTACCAAGCCGCGGCCTTGGCCCTCGTGCTCGGCGGCATCGTCATCGCCGAGCGCTTCGGACGCCGCGAACGCCCGGGCGGCAAGTGAGGCGGCGAGCGAGGCGAGACGTCCGGTTCAGCCGGCGGCCGCGCGCTCGAGCGCGGCGATGTCGAACTTGATCATGCCCTGCATGGCGGAGAAGACGCGGCGCGCCACGGCCGGATCGGGATCGGCCAGCAGCCGGGGGAGGATCGTCGGCACGATCTGCCAGGGCACACCCCACCTGTCCCGAAGCCAGCCGCACATGATCTCGGCCCCGCCATCCGCCGTGAGCGCCGTCCATAACCGGTCGACCTCGTCCTGGTCGGCGCAGGCCACGGAGATCGAAGCCGCCGTGCCGTAATCGGCCGTGGTGCCTCCGTTCAGGGCCTGAAAGCTGTGTCCGCCGAGGGTGAAGGTCACCAGCAGCGCATCGCCCGCCTCCCCGCCCAGCCAGGGTCCGGGCGAGCGCTGGACATGGTCGATCCGCGAATCGGGGACGAGGGAGACGTAGAGGCCGACCGCCGCCTCGATGTCCTTACCGAACCACAGGCAGGTGCTGACCTTGGGCATCGTCGACTCCTCTTGCGAGGTTGAGCTCGCGCGAGACTATCGAATGTCCGGCCTCGAGCCCATCAGATGATGAGCCCCCGCCGCAGGGCGATGGCGACGGCCTGGGTCCGGTTGGCGGTGCCGAGCTTGGCGCGGGCGGAGCGCAGATGGAAATCGACGCCATGGGCGGAGATCCCCATGACCTCGCCGATCTCCCAGTCGGTCTTGCCTTCGGCCGCCCATTGCAGGGCCTCGCGCTCGCGCGGGGCGAGGCGCGCGGAGGCCGCCGGGTTCTGGCCGTTCAACAGCAGCAGGTGGCCGAACGCGTAGGTGGCGGCGAGCTGGAGCATGCCGCGATCCGCCGGATCGATGGCGAGACGCTCGCCCGAAACACTGAATCCGGCGGTCTCGCCGTCGAGGGTCATCAACGGAATGGTCAGGCCGTCGCGCAGGCCGAAATCCCTCGCCTCGTCCATCACCCTGCGCGCCAGGGGATCGTCGGCATGCTCATCGGTGGCGTCGCTCCAGGCGAAGGGCGCGGTGGAGTGGCCGAGGCGCTGAACCGTGGGGTCGTGGAAGGCATAGCCGCGCGTCAGGTAGCGCCGGCCCCATTCCATCGGGAAAGTGTTGAGAAGGACGTGGCCGCGCTGCTGTCGGACGGGCGCGCCACGGGCCGGCACGGTGGCCGCCATGATGTGGGCGACGCCGAGATCCGCCAGTTCCGCCATCAGAAGCCGGGCGACGTCCTCGCCGCTCGCGGTACGATCGAGGGAGCGGAGGAAGCCGAGGGTCTGATCGAGGGATTTGCGCGTCACACGCGTACTGCCAGGCGAGTCCGATCACGTTTACATGATCGAAGGGCATGTGAGCGCGCTAACTCTAGATTGTCAACGCCTTCCCTCGGGTAGGATCGATTTTGCACAAACGAGTGTCCGAGGGAGCATCAGCCGAACAGGTCGACGGTCCTGAAACCGGCCGCCTCCAGTCGCTCGGCCAGGACGCGGCGATGGCACCGTTCCGGATCGCGCTCGAAACAGAGGAGACAGGTGGGCGCCCGTGCGGCGAGCTCGCACAGGGCATCGAGGGCGAGGCCGCCATCGGCGGTATCGAGGACCTCCTCGCAGTAGATCCGGCGCATCAGCGCCGCGTCATGAGCCCGGGCGGCTTCCCGCCCGGCCTTGGGCGTGCCGAGTTCGCGCGCATGCGCGTAGGCGAGACCCGCCTCCTCCAGGCTCGTCTTCAGGGCGTTCTTCGAAAAACCTCGCTTGCGCGAATTCGCCACCGCGCGAACGTCGGCCAGGGTCGCGACGCCGGCATCCTTCAGGGTCGCCACGAAACGCTCGGAATCGAGCCCTTCGTAGCCGATGGTGAACAAAACCTTCTGCAGTCTCCCCTCCCCTCGAAACACCAGACCGGCTCGTGACTTAGCCTCGGGCGCCGGCCTGCGGCCTAAGCGCCGGAATGCGCCCTATGTGGCTCGCAGGCAACGACTTCCGGAATTCCGCCGCATTGCCGTCAAAGCTCTGTTAACCGCGCAGGGGCCATCCCTTAGCGATGAGTGTAGCGCGTGAGAACGGTGGGCCGGGCATCGATGTCGCTTAAGAACGGGATCGCCCCGACAATCATGGCCGGGATGCCACGCGGCGTCGCCATGCGCTGGGCCAAACGCTCTCTGACCGCCGCCCTGCTCGCGACTCTCGCGGCCTGCGCCGGAAACCACAGCGACTTCTACCCCACCAAGGGCGACGTGAAGCCCCATCCGGGGGTGGCGCGCGCCAAGCAGCACCCGATCCAGGGCATCGACATCTCGAAATGGCAGGGGCCGATCGATTGGGCCTCGGTGCGCGGTGCCGGCACGCAGTTCGCCTTCATCAAGGCGACGGAGGGCGGCGACCACGTGGACGAGCGGTTCCGCGCCAATTGGGACGGCGCCGCCAAGGCGGGCGTGCCCCGTGGGGCCTACCATTTCGTGTTCTGGTGCCGCTCGGCCCAGGACCAGATGGAGTGGTTCAAGAAGAACGTCCCCAACGATCCGACCGCCCTGCCCCCCGTCCTCGACGTGGAGTGGAACGGCCATTCGCAGCTCTGCCCCAAGAAGCTGCCGAAAGCCCAGGCGCTGGCGATGATGCGCTACATGCTCGACGAGATGGAGCGCTACACCGGCAAGCGTCCGATCATCTATACCGACATCACCTTCCATAAGGACGTGCTCGAGGACGAGCTGCCCGACTACCCGCACTGGGTCCGCTCCACGGCGGCCGAGCCCGAGCAGCGCTACGCCAAGCGCAAGTGGATGCTGTGGCAGTTCACCTCCACGGGCCGGGTTCCGGGCGTGCGCGGCGACGTCGACCGCAACGCGTTCTACGGCTCCACCGCGGAATGGGCCTCGTTCCTGTCGACGGATTGCGACCCCCGCGACCATAGCCGACTCGCCGGACAGGGGCTCTGCAGCGGGAAGTAGGGGAAGAACCGAAACGTCGGGGGACGTGTCACCGAGCGCCGCTAGAGCTGCGCCCGACCACGTTGGGTCGGGGCACATCTCTAGGCCTTTGTTGTGCCGCGCTCTTTTTCGCCGAACCGGCATCCACTTCGGCGGAGAGCGCTCTAGGGAGCGGCGCTCATCACACTGGTGAGGACGGTGCCGTAATGGCAGGCCGTGGCGGCGAGGACGAAGGCGTGCCAGATCGCGTTCTGGTACGGCAGGCTGCGCCAGACGTGGAAGATGACCCCGGCCGAGTAGAGCACGCCGCCGATCGCCAGAAGCCAGAGGGCCTCGGGGTTCAGTGCGCCGATCACCGATTCGTAGGTGGCGACGCCGCTCCATCCTAGGAGCAGGTAGAGCCCGATGGCGGCCCGGTCGAAACGGCCGGGCAGGAGCAGCTTCAGGGCGATGCCGATCGCCGCCAGCACCCAGATGAAGGCCAGAAGCATCCAGGCCGTCGAGCCGCGCCCGACCAGGGCGACCAGAGGCGTGTAGGTGCCGGCGATCATGAGGTAGATTAGGGCGTGGTCGGCCCGGCGCAGGATCCACTTGCGGCGCCCCACGGGCCACATGTTGTAGGTGGCCGAGACACCGAGCATCGACACCAGGGCGGCGGCATAGACCGCGACGGCCGCCCGCTCGGTCCAATCCAGCGGGGCCATCGCCGCCAGGATGACGATGGCGATGGAGCCCGCCACACCGAACGCGATGCCGGCGATATGCACGGCGGCATCCGCCATCAGCTCCCGGCGGGTATAGTTCCAGGTCAGTCCGATGGGTCTACCGTCCTCAGCCAGGAACATCGCTGACTCCGAACTTTCCTAACCCAAGCTTAAGCGCCGAAGGCCCGGACTCGTTCCCTGATCGAACTGCGTAGGCGGCGAGCATCGTGAACCGCCGCCTACCTGATCGCCGCATATTGTCCCGGTGAGAAGATTCCTAGAAGGAGAAGGTCGTGAAGCGGCTTGCGAGGACGACGGCCCAGGCGGCGCCGAGAAGTCCCGTGAGACCGACGACGACCTTCCGGGTCCGCGCATGGCGCGTCCCGTCCGTGTCGGCGCCTTCGCGTGCCGTCTGGTCGCGCTCAACGAGTACCTGCTCTTCCGACACGAGGCGTTGGTCGTGCATGCTGGACGGCCTTTCGGTTGTGGCGTGACACTGCCGGACGCCGCTTTCGCGGCGCCATCGACACATCGGCTAACGGTACAAACCCAAGCTTGGTTTCGCTGCGATGCAACAAAATATGGCTGGGGTGACGCTCGCCGAAGTGGACCGACACGGTGCAAGCATCCGGCCAATCCGGACCTACCATCCGGCATAGCGGTGTTGCGGTCTGTGCGATGCAGCAGCCGGCGCGCCGACGAGATCCGGAAAGCGGGCCGGGACAGACCCCCTCGCGTCCGGGCAAGAGGCCGTCTCCCCGAGCCCCCCTCGGCCTCCGCTACGATGTGTCCCCGGAGAGGGGCTAAGCGCCTCGGCCCGTCATGCCCTCGAAACCGAAGGCGGCGGAACTAGCGACGGGAGACGGCAGGGTCCGTGGGGTCGCTCCCCGGCTGAGCCGGGCATGCACCGTCGCCATCATCAGGACCGCCATGGCGAAGACCTGATGGGCGAGGCCCGCCCAGAGGGGTACCGCCAGCAGAAGGGTCACGATGCCCAACCCCGCCTGCGCCAGGGTCAGGCCGGCGATGCCCATTGCGCGACGGGCCGTGCCGCTGGCGGGAAGCCGCCTGCGCGCGTCGACGGCGTGGAACAGCGCCACGGCCAGAAGGAGATAGGCCATGAGGCGGTGGTTGAACTGCACCAGGGTGACGTTGTCGACGAAGTTCTCGATCCACGGGCTGACCGCGAACAGGTCCGACGCCCCCGGCACGAGGACGCCGTCCATGTCTGGCCAGGTATTGTGCACGAGCCCGGCCTTCGATCCGGCGACGAGGCCGCCGAGACCGATCTGGAGCAGGACGAGGACCGGCAGCAGGGCCGCCATGATCCGCAGGCGACCGGGTGCCGGCTCGGATGGGCCGGACCTCAACCCAGCCGCCAGCCAGACGAGGCCGGCCAGGATCAGGCTCGCCGTGGTCAGGTGGAGGGCGAGCTTGAGGGGCGCCACCGCCGTCATCCCCGGCTGGAGGCCGGAAGCGACCATGATCCAGCCGATGGTGCCCTGAAGACCGCCGAGGACGCCCAGGGCGAGGAGCCCGTATCCCAGGCGCCGGTCGACGAGACCGCGCCACCAGAACACCAGGAGCGGCACGAAGAAAGCGAGCCCGAGGATGCGCCCGAGCAGGCGGTGGCCCCATTCCCAGGCGTAGATGACCTTGAAGTCCGACAACCCCATGCCCTGGTTGAGGATGCGGTATTGCGGCGTGTCCTTGTACTTGTCGAACTCGGCGGCCCAGGCCTGTTCGGAGACCGGGGGGACCACGCCCGTCACCGGCCGCCATTCGGTGATCGACAATCCCGATCCCGTCAGGCGGGTGGCACCGCCGACGGCGACCATGGCCACGACGAGGATCGCCAGCGTGTAGAGCCAGATGCGCACCGGGTTCGTGGAACGGACCGGCGCAGTCGGGGTGGTTTCGCGTGAAGGCATCGCGGTGGGGAGCTCGCGTGGTGTCGGGATCGGCGCGGGTTTCCCGTGCCTTGCGCCCTGCGTTACGCATGCGGGGCCACCGGGGCAACGTCGCCCAGGGCCGCAGAGGGTTTGGATGCGGCGCGAGCGGCAATTGCCTTGCCGGGGCGGTCGGCCTAACCCCGGCGGACCTGACGCTGGGGAGAAGGCCCCTCGCCAAAGGCCCCTATACAGGAGAGCGCCCATGCGCCGCCGCACCCGCACGCTGCTCGGCACGATCGGCATGCTCGCCTTCGTGGCGCTCTACGCGCCCCTCGCCATGGCCTTGGCCGACAGCCGCATCTCCCAGACGCCCCCGGCCGTGCAGGCGATCCTCTACGCCTTCCTCGGCATCGCCTGGATCTTCCCGTTGATGCCGCTGATCCGCTGGATGGAGCGAAAGGACGTCGACGGCGGCAGCTGAGAACCGGGGTTTCCCCCGACGCCGGGATTTCGCCGCACTCGGCCGTCACAGGCTTGGGCACGCTTTGATGTTCCCTCAGACCCAGGCCGAGATCCGCCGCTCCATGATCCGATCCTCATGAACCGATTCCTCGCGTCCTTCCTGCTCGCAGGCTTCGGCTGCGCCGCTCTTCCGGCTCTCGGCACGCCAGCCTCGGCGCAGAATGCGCCCCGCTCGATGGCGGAATGCGAGCGTCTCAAGAACGACCTCGCCTACAACCAGTGCCTCGCGATGTTCGGACCGGCCGCCAAGAATGTCGGCGGCGGGGGCGGGGGCAGCGATGGTGGATCGGCCTCCTCCGTGGCGACGGCGCTCGCCGCCGTGCCGCCGGTCAGCACAGAATCCCTGCCCATGGCCGACGAGCCCGCGCAGGAGGCAAGCAGGGGCCAGCGCGGCAGGCGCGGGCGCTACACCCGCCACGGCCGCCAGAGCGCCAGCTTCACCGTGGGTGGAAGCGAGGGCCGCTCGTCCTACCGCCGCCGCCGGCGACATTGACAGGCCGCGCGCGGGACTGACCCGACCGGGCTCACGCGACATCGAGCCGTCGCCCGCGATTCCAGGCGAGGAACGGAACCCCCGACAGCAGTGCGCAGAGCGCCGCCTTCGATTGATGCAGCCCATTCACCGAGACCCGCGGCAGGGCATGGAGATGGACGGCATGACCGGGGAAGAGATGGCCGGGTCGGGTCGTCACGGCCGTGTCGAACCCGGCCTCGCGGGCGATGTCGAATTCGCGCCCCCCGGCCGAGGTCGGATCGCCGACCGGATAGGACAGGTGCCGCACCGCCCGGCCGATCTCCCGTTCGACCCGCGCCCTGCCCTCCCCGATCTCATGGCGGACCCGCGCCTCCCCGTGTTTCGCCAGCATGGGATGGCCGATCGTATGGGCTCCGATCGACAAGGCGGGATCGGCCGCCAGGCCGCGCAACTCCCCCCAGGACAGGCAGAGTTCCTCCGCCACCCGCCCGATCCCGATGCCGGCCTCGCCGCAGAGGTCGGAGATGGTGGCGAGCAGGCGCTCCTCCGATCCGGCGCGCAGGTATTGGTAGATCACGGCGAAGGCCGCCATCTTCTCCCCAGCCGTGGCGGCGGGCAGATCGAGGGGCGGGGCCTCGTCCCGAACCACCCTCACCCGGTCGAGGCGACCGATCGCGCGTTCGAGTTCGATCCACCACAGGCGGCCCCGCCCCTCGGCGAAGTCGCTCGCGACGAACAGCGTCCAGGGAACGCGATGCCGGCTCAGGATGGGAACGGCGTGGCGGGCGTTGTCCCGGTAGCCATCGTCGAAGGTCAGGACGGCGAAGGGCCTGTCCCCGCCGGGCCGGACGAGCCGCTCGGGCACGGAATCGAGGCCGATCACGTCGAACCCCTCCGCGGCCAACGTGACCAAGACTTCGTCGAGGAAGTCCGGCGTGATCGAGAGAATGCCGTTGGGGGCGTAGGCCCTCACGGGGGCCGGATCGACATGGTGGAAGGTCAGGATCAGGCCGCGCCCCTGCGCGACCCGCCTCAGCCAGCGGTCGGCTCCCGAGGCGGCGATGGCGCGAAAGCCCGCATCGAACAGGCGGTGACGGAACTCGGGCGAGGGCATGGGCGTCACCGGAGAAGAGCGGAACGGGCGGAGATTCGACCACCAACCCGCAAGGTTTCGTTACCCACATCGCGAGATGATGCCTTGCCGTTTTCCATCGTCACCGGCGCTTAAGGAGCCGGAGGTCTAGGTACTGGACGATGCATGCTCGTGCGCCGCACTCGCGGAGCCGTGCCAGGGAGCGGTGATGGCGGTTCTTGTTCACGATCTCACCGGAGCGGGCATGATTCAGGAGCGCGTCCGCGGGCAACTGGTTCCGGAGGTGTTTCGCGACCTGGCCAGCGTCGAGGCCTTGTGGCGGAGCGTCGAGAGCGATCCGGCCGCACTGTCGACCCCCTATCAGCGCTTCGACTGGGTCTCGGCCTTCGTCTCGGCCAAGCTCGGCTGCACGCCGGCGGAGCAGGACGCCTCCCTGCGGGTCATCGTCCTGCGCGATCCCGGCGGACGGCCCCGCGTGATCCTGCCGCTGCAGGTGGCACGCGAGCGCGGCGTCCGCGTGGCGCGGGTGATCGGCTGCAAGCACGCGAACTACCACATGCCGATGTTCGCCTCCCGCGAGGCGGCGGCCATGCGCGCGGAGGATCTCGTCGGCCTGCTGCGCCAGATCGGGCACGAGGCCGGCATCGACGTCTATCTGCTCGGGCATCAGCCGCGCTTCTGGGACGGCGCCGCCAATCCGTTGAGCCTCCACGCCGCGCCGGCCGTGAGCGACGCCTACGGCCTGATCCTCGGCCCCGACCCCGAGACCACCGCCAAGCGCGTCTTCAGTGCCGATGCGCGCAAGAAGATGCGCTCGAAGGAGAGGAAGCTGATCGAGGCCTTCGGCCCCGTGGAGTATCGGGTGGCCGCGAATGCCGAGGAGGTGAGAGCCTACCTCGCCGCCTTCTTCACGCAGAAGGCCTCGCGCTTCGCCGCCATGGGCATCGCCAATCCCTATGCCGACGAGGGGATCCGCCGCTTCATCGCCACGGGCGCCTGCCGGCAGGACGATCCGGACGAGGTCCGGGGCGCCGCGATCGAGGTCTCCGCCCTGGTGGCGTGCAACGATGGGCGGGTCTTCGCGACCTTCGCCGGTGCGGTCAGCGATGCGCGCTACAGCGGCATGATGACCTCCTTCGATCAGGATCCCGTCATCGGGCGGTCGAGCCCCGGCGACATCCTGCTGCAGCACCTCATCCGCGATCAGACCGAGCGCGGCCGCCGCAGCTTCGATCTCGGCGTCGGGGAGGCCCGCTACAAGGCCAACATCTGCGACGAGACGATTCAGCTGGGCGAGGTCACCATCGCCGTCACCCTGCGCGGCCATCTCTTCGCGGTTCCGGCCATGGCCGCTACCCGCCTCAAGCGCCGGATCAAGCGGAGCGAGCGACTGGCGCGCTGGGCGAAGGCGGTTCAGAAGGCGATCCGACGCTCGGCCCGCCATGGCCGGAGCGCCGGCGAGGCGCAAACCTGACGCGACGGCTCGCGCCGGCCGCCGAAAGTCCTCAGGCCGCCGAAAGTCTTGCGCCGGCCCCCGGCTTTCCAGCAGCGGCGTGCTCGTTCGCGGGGTGCTCTCCGGCGACGAGGACGGAGCCGGATCCCTCCCGGTCGGCCAGGCCGTAGAGCGCGACGAGCTCGGGATCCTCGGGCGACGTGTCGGAGGCGATGACGATGGCGTTCATCCGGCCCGCCATGGCCGTCAGCAGGTCGCGAGCCCCCTCGGACTGGGCCTCGCCCAGGCGATAGACGACCCAATCGTAGCTCTGGGCCAGGGCATCGAGGGCGATGGCGAGGGCCTCCGGCTCGTCCGTGAGGATGTCGCAATCGACGAAGCCGCGCGGGATGGCATGGAGCCTGCGCACCGACGGCACCGACCGGATCACGTCGAGGAAGGCCGCCTCGCCCGCCACGAGGTCGGTGAGGCCGGCATCGTCCGAGGGAGAGGCCGGGCCATTGACGTCCACGAGGAGGACGCGCCCGCTCGCGGCCAGTGCCTCCGCCAGGATCCCGGCGAGCTGCCGGTCGGCGTCCGTATCGGTCTCCGCCACGAGGAGGCTTCCGCCGTTGCGGCCCATGCGCTCGCGCAGGCGACGGGTGAGGGCCTGGAGATCGTAGCTGGGAACGGCCGTCCGGCCCGCTTCCCCGGCGGCTTCTTCCGTATCCTCCCGCACCGGAAGCGGCGTGGCTTCCGGGACGGAGGCGGGAGCGGCGGCGGCGAGGGGGACGACGACGCGGGCGATCAACGGCGCCTCGTAGAGGGCGGCGGCGGTGCCGGTGCGCGACAGGGCCGTGGACGCTTCCGGAAAGGCGAAGGGGGCGGGCTCGGGAGCCCGATCGTCCGGCCCGGTCCGGCGGCGGGTCTCGTCGGGATCGCGGAGGAGATGGCGCGCCGCCACCCCGCCGCTGGACAGCAGCATCGCCATCACGAGGGCGAGGGCCACGATGGGCAGCTTCTTCGGGAAGGACGGGATCTGGGGCACCACGGCGCGGGAGACCACGCGGGCATCGGCGGGGGCCGCGCTCTCGGCATCGCGGGCCGAGGCCTCGCGATAGCGCGAGAGGTAGGATTCGAGCTGGTCGCGCTGGGCCTTGGCCTCGCGTTCGAGGGCGCGGAGCTGGACCTCGCTGGAATTGCCCTTCGAGACGACCTCGCGCTGCGCGTCGACGGCGGCGTTCAGGCTCTCGACCCGGGCCTCGGCGATACGGGCGTCGTTCTCCATCGTCCGCACCACCCGGTCGGCGGTGGACTTGATCTGCGCGTCGAGGTCGCCGATCTGCGCGGTCAGTTCCTTGATGCGGGGATGGGCCGGCATCAGCGTCCGCGATTCGAGGGCGAGCTGCCCGCGCAGGGTGATGCGCTGCTCCACCGTGCGGCGGATGACCTCGTTGTTGGCCACATCCGGGATCTCGAAGGCGCGGCCGTCCTTGATCATCTCGCGGATGAGCTTGGCCCGGCTCGTGAGATCGGCCTTGACCGTGCGGGCCTGGGACAGCTGGGTCGACAATTCGCTGAGCTGCTGGGTGCCCAGAGGTTGGCTTGTGGCGCCGCCGCCCCCGCTGATCAGGCCGTTGCGCGCGCGGAAGGCCTCGACCTTCGCCTCGGCCTCGGACACGCGGGTGCGCAGGGTGTCGATGTTGCCGCCGAGCCAGGTCGAGGCGTAGCGGGCGGTGTCCACCTTCGCCGATTCCAGGGAGGCGATGTAGAGTTCCGCGATGGTGTTGGCGGCCTTGGCCGCGAGGTCCGGATCGCGCGAGCGGAACTCGACCGTCAGGATGCGGGACTTGCCGGCCGGGTAGACCAGGAGGCGGTCGAAATAGGTCTCCAGCACCCGGTCCTCGGGCGCCCGCTCCATCGGGTTCCTGCCGAGCCCGATCATCATCAGGACGCGCTGGACCGGACCGATGCCGTCGACCTCGGGATCGAATTCGGCATTGCCCACGAGCTTCAGGCGGCGGATCGCCTCCCGGGCGATGTCCCGGGACATCACCACCTGGACCTGGCTCGCCACCGCCTGTTCGTCGATGGCCAGGGGCTGTTCGCCGCGTTCCTGGGCGGTCCGCGCGAAGCTCGCGTCGCGGCTCTCCAGCAGGATCTTGGCCTCGCCGGTATAGCGGGGCGGAACCACCTGCACGAAGACGATGGCCCCGATCCCCGCCGCCAGGGTGGGAAGGACGATCCAGCGCCAGGACCGCGCCAGCACCCCGAACAGCTGGGACAGGCCGAGCCCCTCGTCCCGCTGTGGGATCGGTTCGATCGAGGAAACGGTCTGCTGCGAGCGGGGCATGAGACGATCTTTACGCAAGGCAGGACGGCGTATCGGACGCCTCACGGAAGAGTAGAACTCGTTAAGATTGATCGTCGGTTAAGATCGACTGCAACGCAGCGCATTCCGGGCGGCGCATCAGCTTTTGTTAACCATATGAACCTACCAATAGAGGCAGAAACTTGCTCTTAGCGGCTTGGATGATGAACCGGCGCTCCCTTCTCCTCGCTCTCTCCTCCACTCTGGCACTGGGCGGATGCCTGCGTCCCGACTTCCGGACCGCGCAGCTCGACGCCACCGCCACCGGATCGATCGGCGGACGCTATACGCTCGCCACCGGCGACCGGCTGCGCGTCATCGTTTTCGGCCAGGACAATCTCTCCAACATCTACGCCATCGACGGGACGGGCGGCATCGCCATGCCGCTCATCGGGCTCGTGAAGGTGGGAGGGCAATCGACGGCCCAGGCCGCCCGGACCATCGAGGCCAAGCTGGCGGCGGGCTTCGTGCGCGAGCCGCATGTGACGGTGGAGGTGGATGCCTATCGGCCGTTCTACATCCTCGGCGAGGTCACCACCTCGGGGCAGTACCCTTACGTGAACGGCATGGCCGTGGAGACGGCGGTGGCGATCGCGGCGGGCTTCGGGCCGCGGGCGGCCCGCGACTATGCCGTCCTCACCCGCGAGGGACCGAACGGCCTCGTCTCGGGCATCGTCCCGATGACCTACCTGGTGAGGCCCGGCGACACGATCGTCATCAAGGAACGCTTCTTCTGAGGACGTCTCGTCTTCGATGCGTCGTCGATCGACGAAGGCCCGGATCCATAGGATCCGGGCCTTCGTCGTGTCTCGCCCGGTCGGACGATGTCGAGATAACTCAGGCTCGCGGCACTGGCGGCATTGCTGATGACGACCACCGTGTCGAACATCCGGCCCCGCCCAGCAGGGCGTCCGTTCCCTTGCCGCTGGCGGGGGCCGGTCATTCGGGGAGCAGCCTGCCACCGGCGGATTTCCCCGCAAGGCGGAAAGCCAGGATTCACCCTTGCGCGGAAATCCGCATCGTCGAGATTCCGTCAGGGGCCGCCTGACCGAACGAGAGGTTTTCGATCTCCCGACCACTTGAACCGATCCTGCGGCGTACGGTCCTCGACGGTGGTAGCATCTCTGGAAACCAGTCTTCGCTAAGGTCATACCGTCGCCCGGTTCGAATGGTCGTCGCGTGGAGCTTGTCCGTCGTGAGTGCGTCCGCCTCCATCCCGTCCATTCGCCCCTCCCCAGGCGAGGGCGGGAGCGTCTACCGCATCCTTCACGTCTTCCGCGCGCCGGTGGGAGGGCTGTTCCGCCACGTCTGCGACCTCGTCAGGATCCAGGCCGCCGCCGGCCACGAGATCGGCCTCGTCTGCGATGCCTCCACGGGCGGGGAGAACGCGGCGCGGGCGCTCGACGAACTCCTGCCCCATCTCGCACTCGGCATCGTCCGGCTCCCCATGCGGCGCAACCCGCACGGATCGGACCTCGCCGCGGTACGCGCGGTCGCCGCACGGGCGCGGGAGGTCCGCGCCACGATCCTGCACGGCCACGGCGCCAAGGGGGGGGCCTATGCCCGCATCGCCCGCCTGCCCCCGGGTTCGCCCTCGCCGATCCGGGCCTACACGCCGCATGGCGGCAGCTACAATTACAAGCCCGGTTCCCTGCGCCACCGGCTCTACATGGGGGTCGAGCGCCTGCTCGCGGCGCGCACCGACGTGTTCCTGTTCGAGAGCGAATACGTGGCCGGGCGGCACCGGCGCTTCGTGGGGGGCACGCCCCGCACCCTACGGATCGTCCATAACGGCATCGACGAGGCGGAGTTCGCGCCGGTGCCGCACCGGGCGGACGCCTACGACCTGGTCTATGTGGGCGAGTTGCGCGAGGCGAAGGGGATCGCGGTCCTGCTCGACGCCCTGGCTGCGCTACGGGCCGAGGGGCGCCCCTGCCGCCTCCTCATGGTGGGATCGGGCCCGGACGCCGACCTCTTGGCCGAGCGGGCGCGGCGGCTCGGCCTGTCCGCTTCCGTGGCCTTCGAGCCGCCCCAGCCGATCCGTACCGCATTGGCGAAGGGACGGATCATGGTGGTTCCGTCGCTCGCCGAGTCCCTGCCCTACGTGGTGCTGGAAGCCGCAGCGGCATGCCAGCCCCTCGTCTCGACCAATGTGGGCGGCATCCCGGAGATCTTCGGGGCGGCGGCGGACGATCTCGTGGCACCCAAGGACCCCGTCGCCCTCAAGGATGCCATCCTCCGCCTGCTCGACGAAGACCCCGCCCGGGGTCTCGCGCGAGCCCAGGCACTCAGCGAATCCGTGCGGACACGGTTCTCGATGAAACGGATGGGGGCGGATGTGCTATCCGGCTACGCCGCCGCCCTGCGGCTTCGAGGAACGTTTACCCTAGCAACGGCGCTGCCGCCGATGAAGGAACTGCCGAAGTCGCGCTAACTTGCTCTTTGCCATGCTTCCGGCGGCCGGGCCTTCGTTAAATGTTCCGTGATGCCGGCTTGGCATCGTCCCCCCATCTCACCGACGAAAAGTTCGAACGAAAGCAGACGATGAGCGCCTTCGACGTTCGCGACCTTCTGAAGGCGGCGGGGAATCCCAGCCAGCCGAATGCGGTCGATACGGCTCATGACGGCTCCGCCGAATCCGCGATTCCTCCCGCCGAAATCGGGGCGCCCCGCGACCATGGCGGGGTCCTGTCTCCCGTCGTGCTGTCGGGCAGCGTGCGGCTGGCGGACATGGCGCTCATCGCCATCCTCGGCTTCGCCACCCACTTCGTGCAACTCCGCGGCGTCGTCGCACTGGGATGGAGCTATCCTGCGGCGATCCTGTCCGTGGCCGGGCTCGCGGTGGCGTTGTTCCAGATCTTCGGCAGTTACCGGATCGCCGCCTTTCGGACCTTCTTCAAACCCGCCCTGCGCCTCACCGCCGCCTGGTCGCTGACGTTCCTCGTCGTTGCCACGGTCATGGTCTTCGCCAAGGTCGCCGACCATTATTCCCGCATCTGGCTCGCGCTGTTCTACGCCCTGGGGCTGGCCCTGCTCCTCGCCGAACGCCTCGTCCTGCTCCGTTTCGTCACCGCCCGCATGCTGCGCGGACAGTTCGACCGCCGCACGGCCATCGTCGGGGGCGGGCCATTGGCGGAAGAGCTCATCCGCGCACTGGAAGCGGAATCCGATGCGGGCATCCGCATCGTCGGCGTGTTCGACGATCGCGGGGACAACCGGTCCTCCTCGGTGATCGCCGGCTACCCGAAGCTCGGCACGGTGAGCGATCTCGTCGATTACGCGCGCTCCACGCGCCTCGACCTCGTGGTCTTCACGCTGCCGATCGCGGCCGAGGATCGCCTGCTCCAAATGTTGGCCAAGCTCTGGGTGCTGCCCATCGACATCCGCCTCTCCGCCAAGGCGACGAAGCTCAAGCTGCGCCCGAGGGCCTATTCCTATCTCGGCTCAGTCCCCGTCCTCGACGTGTTCGACAAGCCGATGGCCGATTGGGACATCGTCACCAAGGCCATCTTCGATCGCGTCGTCGGCATGGCCATGCTGATCGTGCTGGCGCCGGTCATGCTCGGCCTGGCCATCGCGGTTCGCCTCACCTCGCCCGGTCCGATCCTGTTCCGGCAGAAGCGCCTCGGCTTCAACAACGAGACGATCGAGGTCTACAAGTTCCGGTCGATGTATGCCGACCAGTCCGATTTCACAGCCGCGAAGCAGGTCACCCGCGGCGACCCGCGCGTCACGCCCCTCGGCCGGTTCATCCGCAGGACGTCGCTGGACGAGCTTCCACAGCTGTTCAACGTCCTGAAGGGGGAATTGTCCCTGGTCGGGCCGCGGCCCCACGCGGTCCAGGCCAAGACCAGCACGACCCTCTACGATCAGGTGGTCGACGGATATTTCGCCCGCCACAAGGTCAAGCCCGGCATCACCGGCTGGGCCCAGATCAATGGCTGGCGCGGCGAGACCGATACCGACGAGAAGATCCAGCGCCGCGTCGAACACGACCTCTACTACATCGAGAACTGGTCGATCCTGTTCGACGTGCAGATCATGCTGGCGACTCCGCTCTCACTCGTCACCACCAAGAACGCCTACTGATCCGATATCCTCCCGGGATGCATGCACCCGGCGACGCAAAAAGGCCGCCCCTCGCATCGCGAAGGGCGGCCTTTGCCGTTCTTGCGCCGGAGGCCGGCGCGACAGGTGTGCTGCGTTACGGCAGGGAACCGGCAGCCTTCTTGGCCTCGGTCATCGTGTTCTCGCAGCCCTTGGCATCTCCGGCCGCTTCCTGCTTGCGCGCCTGTTCGATCAGGTGACGGGCGTGGTCGACACTCTTGGCATTCGGGGTGGTCGAGGGATCGGTGGGCTTGCCGCCGGGAGGGGCGTCGAGGCCCATCGACGGATTGGACGCGACCTTGCCGTCGGCCGAAGCGGTGCCGGTGACCGACACGGCGCCGGAACTGTTGAGGCGCCGCTCGATCGTGGCGATCTGGTCGGAACACGCAGAGGCGAAAGCCGGACCGGCAATGGCGGTGAAGACGAGGGCGGGCACGAGGACGCGGATCAGCGGCGAGGCCGTGGTCGGCGAATGCGCCTTGTCCGAGGACGTCCTGGTCTCGCGAAGGGCCTTGGTCATGCGATGCTTTCCGATGATGTCGAACATGGCACGCCAACGCTCGACCCACCCGGCATGTTGCTGCGACATCGTCGAACCTGTGGCGGATCATCCCCTGACGGGGCACTCCGCCGCACATGGCGACCGAATATGGCGACCGACAGAAAAGGCCACCGCCCCGTCTCCGGAGCGGTGGCCCATCGTAGGGGCTCTACCACGTCTCGGTGACCCATAAGTCAGGGTCAGGGAGGTCCGGCGGACGAATGCCGCCGCGCAGTCAGCGCGGGCAGACCTCGATGAGCCGGGCTCAGCGAGGTCTGGTATCGAGGGGCGGCTACCAGAAGATGCGCATTCCGCCATAAGCCGCGATCGGCGCGCCGGGGGCCAGGCTCCGGTTGGAGCTGGCATTGGGCAGGGCCAGGATCGGAACCTCGCCGACCGGCGAGAAGGTGCCGAAGGTCGCGTATTTCGCGTTCAGCGCGTTCTCCACGTAGCCGTAGAGCTCGATGTTCTCGTTCACCCGGTAGCTCGTGTTGAACCCGATGACCGCGTAGTTGCCGGTGGTCTTGTTGAGGTTCGATTCGTCGCCCACGAGGAACTTGCCGGTGGCGACACGGCCGAGGACGCCGACCCGCCATTCCGGCGTGACGTTGTACTGCACGCCGACCTTGACCTGATGCGGCGCGACGCCGGGGAGCTTGTCGCCGCGTCGCACGAAGATCTGGTTGGCTTCCGAGTTGTCCGGCTGGGCCGGGTTCGGCGTGGCGAACGGGTTGCCGCCGGAGGCTAGGGTCAGCGGCGACTGGAAGGTCGCGTCGACGAAGGCGTAGTCGATGAAGGCGTTCCAGACCGGGGTGGTGATGGCGAGGCTCGCCTCGACGCCCTGGCGGCGGGTGGAGCCGACGTTCTGGAAGTAGGCGCGGCCGATGGTGATGTCGGAGGGCACGAAGGTGATGTCATCCTCGTTGCGGGCCCGGAACACGCCGGCCTTCCAGCTGAGCACCCCGAGCTCGATCGGCGAGGGCAGCTTGCCGCGGAAACCCGCTTCCACCGTGCGGGAGATGACCTGCTTCAGCGGCGGATCGCCGACGAAGAAGTTGGTGAGCGAGCACGGGGCGAGCGGATCGGCGCAGGAGAGTTCGGCCGGGGTGGGCGCACGGTTCGCCTCGACATAGCCGCCATAGACGGTGAGGAGATCGGGCACGAGCTTGTAGGTCGCGCCGACGCCCGGGTTGAAACGCTGGAAGTAGTGGTTGCCGTTCAAGGCCGTGCCGAGCTGATCCTCCAGCACGATCTTGGCCATGTTGAACCGGCCCTGCAGCGTCAGGGTCAGGCGATCGGTCAGGTCGGTGTTGTTCTGCAGGTAGATGCCGCCGTAATCGTTGCTCGACTTCACGCTCACCGGCGTGATCGAGTTGTCGTCGCTACGCACGACGATGCCGGGGCCGAAGAAGCCGCGGTCGAAGGTCAGGCCGCCCACGGCGTTGTCGGCGGTGAAGGCCGTGCGGCCGCCATCGTAGGAGCCGCCGAGGACGAAGCGGTTCGGCAGCCCGAACAGCGTCTCGCGCACGTTGGTCTGGACCGAGACGCCGAAATTCTCGGTGTTGGTCCGGGTCGAGTTGAGGAAGGCGTAGGGGCCGCCCTCGTCGAACCGCTCCGCGAAGGCCGGAAGCCGGGCGAAGTTGGCCGTCCTGACGCTGCTCGCCTGGACGCGACGGTTCAGCCGGTCGCGCAGGAAGAACTGCTCTTCGTTGGCGCCTTCCGAGCAGAGGAACCGCTCGTTCGCCTCGCAGCGCTCCACCTCGGCGGCGTCGCCATTGGCGGTGTTCTGCTCGAACCGGCCGTAATAGGCGTTGCCCTGGATCGTCACGGTGGGGGTGATGTCGTAGGTGCCGGAGAGCCCGATGCGTCCGAACGCATTCAGCGTCTTGTCGGGATAGGTGAAGACCTCGTTGCGCTTGAAGTCCAGCAGATCGACGGGCAGGGTTCCGTTGCCGGTCAGGCTGTTGATCGCGCCCATGAAGTTGAGGTGGAACTCACCCTTCTCCGCCTGCACGCCGAGATCGCCGTAGAACTGGCGCAGGCGCGAGGGCGAGTGCTGGCGCCATCCGTTCTCGGAGAGGGCCGTGCCGGCGACGTAGAGGCCGACATTGTCCGAGCGCTGCCCGTGCTGGAACGAACCGCCGAAGCGCCCGAACGAACCGCCCGAGAGGTTCAGCTCGGTGCCCTGATAGGTGAAGCCGTTCTTGAGCTGAACGCTGAGCGCGCCGCCGAGGGCGTTGAGGCCGTAGGCCGGGTTCGAGCCTTCGAGCTCGATGCGGTCGACGGCGATGTCGGGGATGAGATCCCACTGCACCGTGTCGCCGAAGGAGGTGTTGAAGCGGTTGCCGTTGACGTAGACGGCAACACCCTGGGGGCTTCCGCCCAGCGGCGAGGCTTCGAAGCCGCGATAGGTGATGGTCGGCTGGAAGGGGTTGCCCTGCGCGTTGTTGATGCTGATCGAGCCGATCCGCTCGTCGAGGGCGCGCAGCACGCTCGGGGTGCCGACCCGGTTCACGTCCGCCGAGGTCAGGACGCTGGTGTTCTGGGGAAGCTTGTCACGGTCCTGGCCGAGCAGGACGCCCTGGGCGTTGCGCAGGGTGGGCGTCGGCGTGGTGGCGACCACGTCCAGTTCCTGCAGCGTCACGGCCTGCTGGCCGCCGACGACCGTCGTCTGCGCATAGGCGACGCCCGGCAGCAGCGCTACCGAAACGAGGAGGCTGCTCCGCAGCGTCCGCTTCTTCATGTCCCGAGACCCTTCGATTCAAAATGGCGTGGCCGGTTTGTCCCGGCTCGTTACCGAATGTTGCGGGGCGTATCGGGCTTCGACAATGCGGTCGCGGGGGGATTCGACGATTCTAATAAGGACACACAGAGATGGCGTCCGCGCGTGATCTGCGGGCAACACGATTTGCCAGAGAATACAAAGACTTCAGGATCAATAGGAACGACAAGCGGGACGATTAGGCAACAAGTGCTGCCGGAATGTTTTCCGTGTCTTGGGGATGGGATGAGCCTCTTCGTACGTGGCGGACCGTCACGAAGGTCGAGCGAATCGACGGCGTCCAATCCTTCCGCGGCCGAGGCGAGTATCCACGGCGAGCAATACCAGACCTCGATGAGCCCGACTCATCGAGGTATGCCCGCGCGACTGCGCGGCGGCATTCGTCCGCCGGACCTCAGTGACCCTGACCTATGGGTCAGGGGCACTGATACAGGATACAAAAGGCCCGCCGGAGGGTCCGGCGGGCCTGAGGACACTTGGCTTGGCGAAAGCCCGATGGTGACGTCGGGTCAGAGGCGCGCCTGGATCTTGCGGGCGACCTCGCCGAGACGCTGCTCCAACAGGGTCGGCACTTCGCAGACATAGGTCAGGGACTGGCTGCGTTCCTGGAAGATGCGCCGGTCCCAGGCGAATTTCGTCTCCAGTTCCGAGGCTTCCTTGGGCATCTCGCGGGCGTCGTTGGCGCTGGGGCCGTCCTTCACCGAACTGATCTGGTCGGCCTCCTGGCGGATGCGCTCGGCCATCCGCCGCTGCCCCTGCGCGTAGCGCGTGATCCCCCCGATCACCCGGTTGCGCTCGTTGTTCACCACCTCGAACACGCCGGCGAAGACGCGGGTGAGGCGCTTGGCCTTGTCGTCGCCGGCCTTGGCGACGAACTCGTCGAGGAGTGGATCGACCTCGCCGAGTTCGGTGCGGCGCGACGCGATCTTCTGGGCGAGCGAGGCCGCCTCGTAATCGTCGCCCCAAGGGCCGGCGGCCTCCAGATCCGGCCCCGTCCAGACGGTGCCGGGGCTCAGGGTCGAGACCTTGCGCTGGACGCAGGGCCAGTCCGGGTCCGCTTTGGGCTGGGCGAGGGCCGGCCCACAGAGGAGACCGCCGGCCGCCAGGGCCAGTACGAATGTCCGCGAAAGAATCATGAATTGTCTCCGGCCGGTCCGCCGCGCCGGGCCATGATGCCGCGACCGGGATCGTAGGCGATGACGGCGAGGGTGAAGAAGGCGATGGTGGTGCCCACGACGACGGCGCAGGCGATCGGTTCGAACTGCCCGTAGAGGGCGAAGCGCACGAGCTGGACGGCATGGCTGAACGGGTTGGCCATGCAGATCAGGTAGAGCGTCTCGCTCGACTCGCGGATGCGCCAGAGCGGGTAGAGGGCCGATGAAGCAAAGAACATCGGGAAGATCACGAAGTTCATCACGCTGGCGAAATTCTCGAGCTGCTTGACCATCGAGGACAGGAGCAGGCCGATGGCGCCGAGCATCAGCCCCGCGGCGATGAAGGCCGGGAGCGCCGCCACGTAGCCGATGGCCGGGATGTCGAGTTCCCAGAACCAGGCGATGGCGAGGAAGGCATAGGCCTGGACCACCGAGACGGTGACGCCGGCGATCAGCTTGGCCAGCAGCAGCAGCCAGCGCGGATAGGGGCTCGTGAGCAGCACCTTCATCGAGCCGACCTCGCGGTCGTAGACCATCGAGAGCGAGGATTGCATGCCGTTGAAGAGCTGGATCATCACGGCCAGCCCCGGCACCACGTAGACCTCGTAGAGGACATAGGTCTGGTAGGGCGGCTCGATCGAGACCCCGAGCGTGTTGCGGAAGCCCGCCGCGAAGATGAACAGCCAGACCAGTGGCCGCACGAGCGCGGAGAAGAACCGCTCCTTCTGGTTGAAGAACCGCAGCAACTCGCGACGGACGATGCCGCCGAGGCAGATCAGGTAGCCGAGCGCGTCGAGGCGGCCGAGATGGGGCACGGGTTTTTCTGTCGGGCCGGCAACCGTCGAGGCGATGGTCTTTGTCATGAGAAGGAACCCATCGATAGCCGGGGTACAGGCCTATCGGCACGTCCCATCCCCACCCTCATCCTGAGGTGCCGGAGCGCAGCGAAGGCCTCGAAGGAGGCTTCCAGTTCGCTCCATGATCCCTGGAACCCTCCTTCGAGGCTGCTGCGCAGCACCTCAGGATGAGGTCGTGAGTGGGATCGGAGGCCTTTGGGCATTGCACTCATGCGGCCTGCCTCGGCGGTTCGGCGACGAGGCGCCGGAAGGCGGCTTCCAGGGTCTCGTCGCCTTGCGCGATGGAGTCCGCAGTTCCACGCGCGACGATGCGGCCCTTGTGAAGGACGACCGCGTCGTCGGCCCCGTCGATCTCCTCGAAGATGTGGGTCGCCCAGAGGACCGACAGCCCCTCCTCCCGCACCAGGGCGCGGACGATGGCGACGATATCGGCACGGGATTCGAGATCGAGCCCCACGGTGGGCTCGTCGAGGAGCAGGAGTTTCGGCTCATGCACCAGGGAGCGGGCGATTTCGATGCGCCGCGACTGGCCGCCGGAGAGGGTGCGCACCTTGTCGTCGCGCCGGTCGCTCAGGCCCACGCGGGCGAGCAGCGCCGCGATGCGGGCCTTCGCGGCCCGGCGCGCGATGCCGTGCAGGCTGGCATGGTAGAGGAGATTCTGCTCGACGGTGAGGTCGGTGTCGAGGGTGCGGGCCTGGAAGACGACGCCGAGGCGGGCGAGCGCTCGGGACGGCTCGCGGTCGAGGCCGTGACCGAAGATCGAGACCCGCCCGTCCTGGCTGGCGTAGAGCCGGGTGATCACCGAGAACAAGGTGGTCTTGCCGGCGCCGTTGGGGCCGAGCAGGGCCATGAACCTGCCCCGCTCCACCCGGATCGAGACGTCGGACAGGGCCGCGCGCGCGCCGAAGCGATGGCTCACGCCGGCCACGTCGAGGGCCGCACTCTCCCCTGCCCCGTCGCTCACGGCTTCATCGCCCGCTTGGCGTCACCGACCGCGTCGAGGCATTCGTCGAACTCGCCCTCGCCCTGCTCGCGCTCGGCCACGCGCAGGGCCTTCTTGAGCTTCGGCGCGGCGGTCTCGGACGGCCCCTTGGCGAGGGCGTCCTTGATCGTGGCGATGCCCTCGGCACAGGCGGCCTTGTCGTCGGCGAGCACCGGGCCGGCGATGAGGAGGAAGGCGAATGTGGGGATGAGGAGACGCATGCGGAGGCCCTGCCTTACTTGACGATGAATTTGCCGGTCATGCCCTTGGATTCGAGTCCATGGATCGACCAGGGGTATTCGCCGGGCTTGATCGTGACGAACTCGATGGCGATCTCGCCCGGATCGTCGAATTCGAGGTGGTCCGGCGGGCCGCTGCCGTGGATCTCGAGATGCTGGATCACGATCTGGTTGAACCAGATGTTGCGGAAGAACTCGGTGGCGTAGAACTTATATTCCTGCCGACCCTTGGCGACGATGCGCAGGCGATAGGCCTTGCCGGATTCGAGCTCGATCTCCCGGTTCTCGACCACGAAATCGTTGCCCTCCTCGTTGCCGAGGACCAGATCCGGCAGGTTGGAGCGCTTCTTGGTGAGATCGAGGGCCGAGGCTGGCCCCGTGGCGAGCAGGGCCGCCAGGGCGAGGGTGATCGTCCGCATCGTCCTCGTCATGTGATCGTCCTCCCGTTGGCCGCCTTGAGGCGGTCCGTCCTTCGGCATATCCGCACGTCCCTCCTCCCCCTTGTGGGGAGGAGTTGGAGGTGGGGG